>DLGU01000119.1 GCA_002482865.1 Porphyrobacter sp. UBA7686 | reverse complement strand
GCCCATGCCGTGCCGCCAACCCTGTCGGGCGGGGAGCAGCAGCGCGTTGCCATCGCCCGCGCGGTGATCGTCCGGCCCAAGATGCTGATTGCCGACGAGCCAACCGGTAACGTCGATCCGGACATGGCGCTGAAGCTGCTGCGCTTGTTCGAATCCCTCAACAACCGCGTCGGCACGACGGTGGTGGTGGCGACCCACGATGTCCACCTGCTCAAGAAAGTGCCGGATTCGCTGATCATGCGGCTGCACAAGGGCCAGCTGTCCGACCCCACCGGCGCGTTGCGCTATCCGCCGCGCGCGGTCTCCCCAGGCGGAGGTGATCCGGAGTGAGCACGCTGCCCCCGCTCCCCGCCGAGCCCGAGACCGAGGAGGTCAAACCCGCACCCGTCCGCCCGCGCGGGCGCGCCGCAGCGCGGCTGCTGCCCCCGACGCGGCTGACCGGGCCGATCCCGTGGGTGATCGCGATCCTGATCGCCCTGGTGGTGATCGCCGCAGCGGGCGGCCTTGCCCTGCGCAACCTTGCCACCAATGCGCGGGCCGATCTGTCCAGCGCGGTCAGCGTCCAGGTGATCGAGCCCAACCCCGATCTGCGCGCCGAGCGCGGCGCGGCGGCGGTGAAGGTGCTGACCCGGATGGAGGGCGTGCAATCCGTGCGGCTGGTGCCCGAGGCGGAGCTGGTCGCCTTGCTCGAACCCTGGCTCGGCGAGGGGGCCACCAGCAATGATGTGCCGATCCCGGCGCTGATCGATGTCGAGCTGACCGGCAGCGCCAGCCGCGCGGACATCACGCGGATCGAGGCTGCGCTGGCCGCCCAGGTGCCCGGTGCGCGGGTCGATGCGCAGGGCGATTTCCTGCGTCCGGTCTACGATGCGCTGTCCGCCATGCAATATCTCGCGCTCGGCCTGATCGCGCTGGTCGCGCTGGCGACGGCGGCGGCGGTGTGGCTGGCGGCGCGCAATGCCTTTGCCGGCGCGCGTGACACGGTCGAGATCATGCACCTACTCGGGGCCAGTGAGAAGCAGATGTCGGCGGTGTTCCTGCGCGATGTTCTGCGCGAGGCGGTGTTCGGCGCGATTGCAGGGGCAGGGCTGGGCGTTGGCGCGGTGTGGCTGCTCGGCCAGCAATTCGCCGCGCTCGACAGCGGAATGGTCGGCAGCGGCGGATTGGGGCTGACCGATTGGCTGGTGATCGCGATGATCCCGCTGATCGGGGTGCTGCTCGCATTGGTAACAGCACGGATCACCATTGCGCTTGCCTTGCGCGACATGCTTTAGGCTCAGACCCATGATCCGGCGTGTAGTCTCCTTGATGTTTCTGGCGTGGGCGATCGGCTTCCTGTGGTTTGCCGTCGCCCTGCCCAAGCCCGTGGCCGAGGCTGTGACCACCGATGCAGTGATCGTTGTCACCGGCGGGCCGGGGCGGATCGCGCGCGGGCTTGAAGTGCTGGACAAGGGGCTGGCCGACAAAATGCTGGTCAGCGGCGTCGACCGCGAAGTGCGCCCGGGTGAATTTGCCGCCGAGTTCGGCGTCTCGCCAGCCGAGATGGCGTGCTGCGTCACATTGGGCTTTGCGGCGGTCGATACCCGCAGCAACGCCGCCGAAACCGCCAAGTGGGTCGCGCAGAAAGAGGTTCGCTCGCTGCGGCTGGTGACGACCGATTGGCACATGCGCCGCGCGGCGGGGGAAATTGACCGGGCGCTGCCCGATCATGTCACCGTGATCCGCGATGCCGTGCCCTCGCAGCCCGATCTCGGCACGCTGTTCCTCGAATATCACAAGCTGATCGCTAGCCGTGCGGCGGGTCTGGCTGACCTTTGACCTGGTTGCTGGCGGCCCTGCGTTCTGCCGTGTTCTACGTGCTGTTCTACGGGGTCAGCGCGGTGCTGGTCGTCGCTTCGGTGGTGGCCGTGGTCGCGCGGCGCCGCTGGCTCGGCCCGATTGTCGAGCGCTGGGGCTATTGGCACCTGTGGTGCGTGCGCAATCTGCTCGGCATTGAGGTGGTGATGGATGGTGCCTTGCCCGAAGGCCCGGTGTTGATTGCGGTCAAGCATGAGAGCTTCTTCGAAGCGATCGACACGCCGCGCCTGTTCACGCTCCCCGCGGTGTTCGCCAAGCAGGAGCTTTTCGCGATCCCCGGCTGGGGCTATTCGGCGCGGACCTATGGGCTGATCCCGGTGGCGCGCGACAAGGGCGCCAAGACGCTGCGGGCCATGCTGGCGCTCGCCAAACAGCGCGTGGACGAGGGCCGCCCGCTGGTCATCTTCCCCGAAGGCACCCGCGTCGCCCACGGCACCCGCCCACCGCTGCAAGCTGGCTTTGCGGGCCTCTACAAGCTGCTGCGCCTGCCGGTGGTGCCAATCGCAGTGGATAGCGGCATGGCCTATCATCATCTGGTGAAGCAGCCGGGGCGGATCACCTACAAGGTTGGCGAGACAATCCCGGCGGGTCTGCCCCGCGAAGAGGTCGAAGCGCGAGTGCACGCTGCGATCAATGCGCTGAACGGGTAGGTCTCGGCTGCGGCTTGTCCGCTATCGGGCGACGATGGCTACGGCGTTGACGACCAATGAAGGGTGGATTGTCGGCACGAGCGGCAACCCACTAACAAGTAGTGCAACTTGTTTTGAGGCATCTCTTTGGTAAGCTGGCCGCCAATGATTCGCGGAGAAACAAGTGCTTAAAAAAATGAGGGTTGTGGTCGTGGCAGTATGCTCTGCGTTTCTACCGGCGTTTGCAGTTGCCGATGAACCAGCAGCGAGCAGCGATATAGCGGTGATAAAAGCATCTGGTACCGTGAACGTCAGTCTCTCGACCGGCAGAGTGGAGGGGAATGTTTGCGTGACGGGCCGGCCTCCCGAAGCTGCCGGAGCTTTCGCACTCAACGCGGGTCTGAACGTCGCCAAGGTGACCGATGGTAACGGCAAGGCGGTGTCGTTCGAGGGCTGGTATGAACCCGGCACCGACGGCGAGGCGCGCGTTTATACCGTGGCCGGAGCTCCTGACGTACTCTGCGTCGACTATGTCGGCGCGTTCCCGGTTTACCCGGCGCACGACGCACCCGACGATTTCAAAGGCGTGATGGCGTTTAACGGCGATAGCGCTCGGTTCGCTGAGCAATCTGCATGGCTCCCCCTCCCCTTCGATGACAAGGCAAGAGCCCGTGCTGGCAACATGACATATGATCTCAGTATTTCATGCGATGGCTGTCGATTTCTTTACGTCAACGGAAGTGCGATAGGAGTTGGCCAGCGAGGGCGCTTCTCCAGTGCCATCGCCCGTCCGCCTTTGTTCTTCGGCGGCACTGGGCCAATGACGCAAACGGCGAACGTCACCATCGTGAATGAAGCCGTGCCGTCGGCACAGACTGACGCCTTGTCGAATACCGTGGGGAAAGTGGCGGCATACTATCGGGACTACATGGGGCGCCCGATCGCAGACCAACCGATCTTCCTCCGCATGGTGACCCTCAATCAAAATCAGCGTGACCGAGAAGGATCAGAGTGGGCTTTCGCTACTTGGCCGACGATCGCTATGAGCGGAAGCGTCGGAGGAATAGGCACGGAGCTGCTGACAAGCGGCGAGAAGCGAGACGGAAATCTTGCCTTTATCGCGCATGAGATGGCACATTATTATTTCGGAACCCTAGCCAGCCCTCACGGTCCTTACTTATGGTTCACTCTGGAATCGACAGCGGAATTTCTCTCGATCAAGGCTCTGCGCTCGCTAAGTGGCGACGCGGCGGCTCAGAGGCACATCGACCGCCTTGTTGAAAATGTGGCAGCGCAGAAAGAGCCATTCGTGGCGCTGGACAAGATAACCGACCAGTCGTCGATAGACGAGAACTACCGCTACAATTACGGTCCGCTTTTGCTGATTTCTCTTGAAAAGCAGATAGGTGAAACGAAGATGCGTTCTTTTATGCGCCACCTTCTTTCCGCTCAGAACGTGGAGACATGGTCCGACCTCCAGGCGGTGGCCGCGCGTGCTGGTATTGATGAGGCTACTTGGGAGCGCTGGCGTAGTACATGCGTCGCTGACGGAAAGCATGCGTGCTAGACTCTCGCTACGCGTCACCACTGAGGCTCGCCCCGTCGCTGACACGCACTTTGTGAACCCGATGACACCGAGTGCGAATAGCTAAATTCGTGACCTCTCGACCGATAATGTGGTGTCACAACCGGTTGGTTGTGACCCGCTACGTGAGAACACCCTTTTCTGCGGCTCTGTCGGCGTCAAAACCGTGTACATCTTACGGCAGCTTTCAGAATTGCGGAAAGTGGTGCGCAATGACCGCAACGGGGTCGGTAGCTGAAAGGCAGCTTCCGGGTTCGATCCTGCGAAAGCGGCCTTCCCTCCAGCCGCCTAGCGCAGCCAATTGCGGGGTCGCGACCGGGCTTTCCTACATGGTGCGGGGCGGCCAAGGTGCGGGGCATGACCTGCCGGACTCGCCCCTGTTGCCGCGCATCAGCCCTGCCAATGGGTCATCCCGATCAGGAGCCGGTTTTCCTGTTCTGGACAGTGTCTCATGTGTCTCCAACAGGCGCGCTGGGACGCGGAGAGACTTGGCCCTACGCCCCGTGTTCGCGCCCGAAGTCGGGCCGCTCGTCGTCCTGCCCTTGCTCGATCACCTGTCGCCGGATCGCGCGGGTGCGGGTGAAGAGGTCGAACAGGGCCTCGCCGTCGGCGGAGCGGATCGCGCGCTGCATCGCGGTGAGGTCTTCGGTGAAGCGGCCGAGCATCTCCAGCACCGCGCCCTTGTTGGTCAGGAACACGTCGCGCCACATCACCGGGTCCGAGGCGGCGATGCGGGTGAAGTCGCGGAAGCCCCCGGCGGAGTACTTGATGACCTCGCTCTGGGTCACGTCCTCCAGATCGCTGGCCGTGCCGACGATCGTGTAGGCGATGAGGTGCGGGATGTGGCTGGTCACGGCGAGCACCAGATCGTGGTGGGCGGCGTCCATCAGCTCGACCTTGGAGCCGAGCGCGGTCCAGAAGTCCGACAGGGCTTCGAGCGCGGCGGGGTCGACACCATCGGGCGGGGTGATGATGCACCACCGGCCTGCGAACAGCGTGGCGAACCCAGCGTCCGGTCCGCTCTGTTCGGTGCCCGCGACGGGGTGGGCGGGGATGATGCAGGCGCCGGGAAGCGCCTCGGCCAGCGCGGAGGCGACGGCTGCCTTGGACGAGCCGACATCGCTGATGATCGCATGCGGCGCGAGGCCGGGTGCGATGGCGCGCGCCGCATCGCCCATCGCGCCGACGGGGACGCACAGGATCACAAGATCGGCGGCGGCGACAGCGTCCTCGGCGCGCTCGCATACCGTGCCCACCAACCCGCGCTCAGCCGCCCGCGCGCGCACCGCGGGGTCACGGTCCCAGCCGGAGGTGGCAATGGCCAGGCCGCGCGCCTTCACCGCCAGCCCGATCGAACCGCCCAGCAAGCCAAGTCCGATGATGGCAACGCGGGTGATCGTCATGCCGCTTCCCCGCACAGGCTGCGCAGGCAAGCGATGACGCGGGTCATGTCGTCCGACTTGCCGATGGTAATGCGCACCGCATTGGGCAGGCCCTGGCCCGGGAGATGACGCACGGCGTAACCGGCCTCGGACAAAGCCTCGACTGCCTCAGTCGCGCTCACTTCGCCTTCGAAATGCACCAGCAGGAAGTTGGCTTCGCTGGGCGAGGCGGAGAGGCCGTGGTTGCCGAGCATCGCGATGGCGTCGGCCAGCCGTTGTCGCTCGGTTGCGTTGTGGTCGCGGCTGCGTGCGACGAACGCCTGATCGCCCAGCGCGGCCAGCGCCGCCTTCTGCCCGCTGACCGAGACGTTGAACGCCCCGCGCAGCCGGTTGACCAGATTGATCAGGTGCGGCGCGCCGGTCACCCAGCCGACCCGCTCCGACGCCAAGCCATAGGCCTTGGAGAAGGTGCGGCTGACCAGCACGTTCTCATACCGCGCAGCGAGGTCAAACGCCGCCTGTTGCAGCCCCGGATCGACATACTCACCGTAAGCCTCGTCAACGATCAGCAGCACGTGCGGCGGCAGGCCGGCGTGGAGCCGCGCGACTTCGGATGGGGGCAGGAAGGTGCCGACCGGGTTGTTCGGGTTGTCGAGCAGCACGACCTTGGTGGCGGGTGTGACGGCGGCGAGCAGATTGTCGACGCTCGCGCCGTAGCCCTCGGGATCGGCAAACACTGGGGTCGCGCCGATCTTCTGCGCCAGCAAGGGATAGAGCGAGAAGGAATAGCGCGAGGCCAGTACCTCGTCCCCTGGCCCCGCCAGCGCCTGCACCGCGCAATGCAGCAACTCGCCCGAGCCTGTGCCACACACGATCCGGTCGGGATCGAGGCCGTGTACCTCGGCAATCTTCTCGCGCAGCGCGCGCGCATCGGGATCGGGGTAGTCGGCCGCCACATGCCCTTCCGCCAGCGCCGCCAGCGCCGCCGGGCTGGAGCCGAGCGGGTTCTCATTGGCCGAAAGCTTGGTGAGCGGCTTCCCGCTCGCCGACTTCGACTTGCCCGGCACATAGGCGTGGATTGCGCTGATCCAGGGTTTGGGTTGGGGTCTTGCCATTGTCATCGTGATGCGCCGCTTGAAGAAAAGGCAGTGCTTCGACAAGCTCAGCACGAACGGATTTTGGAAAAAATACCCCTTACCGCGTGGCTCACGCTTGTCGAAGGGCTGTTTTTCCGCTTTCGCAGCAATTCTGTATGAACGCCGCCCCGATATCTCAGGTCTATGCCATCCCCCACGCTCTGCCGCTCGACAGCGGGCAGGTGCTGGAGCGTGCCGCAATCGCCTACGAGACCTACGGCACGCTCGCGCCGGATGCTTCGAACGCGGTGCTGGTGTGCCACGCGCTGACCGGCGACCAATATCTCGCCAGCCCGCACCCGATCACCGGCAAGCCCGGCTGGTGGGAACGGATGGTCGGCCCAGGCAAGCCGATCGACACGGATCGGCACTTCGTGATCTGCGCCAATGTCATCGGCAGCTGCATGGGATCGAGCGGGCCGGCCAGTCTCGCCCCCGATGGCGAGCCCTATGCGATGCGCTTCCCGGTCATCACCATCCGCGACATGGTGCGCGGGATCGTCGCCTTGCTTGACGGGCTGGGGATCGCAAAGCTCCACGCCGTGGTCGGCGGGTCGATGGGCGGGATGCAGGCGTTGAGCCTGGCTGCCAACTGGCCGGAGCGCGCCGCGCGGGTGCTGGTAATTGCGTCCACCGCGCGGCATTCGGCGCAGAATATCGCCTTCCACGAGGTCGGGCGTCAGGCGATCATGGCCGATCCCGCTTGGGCCGAGGGCAATTACTACGCGAGCGACGCGAAGCCCGACAACGGTCTCGCCGTGGCGCGGATGGCGGCGCATATCACTTACCTTTCGGAAGCGGGCCTGACCGAAAAGTTCGGCCGCCGGTTGCAGGACCGCGAGGCCAAGGGCTTCGGCTTCGATGCCGAGTTCCAGGTCGAAAGCTACCTGCGCTATCAAGGCAGCGGCTTCACCCGCCGGTTCGATGCCAACAGCTACCTCTATATCACCCGCGCGATGGACTACTTTGACATTGCCGAGGAGCACGGCGGCAGACTTGCCAATGCCTTTGCCGGGACGCAGGCGCGGTTCTGCATTGTCAGCTTCGATACCGATTGGCTCTACCCCACCGCCGAAAGCCGCCACGTCGTCCACGCGCTGAACGCGGCGGGGGCGAAGGTCAGTTTCGTGGAACTGTCCGCGCCGCATGGGCATGACAGCTTTCTGCTCGAGCACGACCAGCTTGACCGGGTGGTGAAGGGGTTTGTCGAATGAGCTTGCGACCGGACCTCGCGGCCATCGCCGCCCATGTCGCCCCCGGTAGCCGGGTGCTCGATATCGGCTGCGGAGACGGTGCGCTTATGGCGGAGCTGGAGAGTGCCAGCGGCTGCGACGCGCGCGGGATGGAGCTGGACGGCGCTCTGGTCGAACGCTGCGTGTCGCGCGGCCTCAGCGTGGTGCAGGGGGACGCCAATCTCGATCTGGCGAACTATCCCGACAAGGCGTTCGATTACGCGATCCTCAGCCAGACGCTTCAGACTGCGACCCGGCCCGACCTGATCCTCGATGAGTTGCTGCGCGTCGGGCGGCGGGCGTTTGTCTCGTTCCCCAATTTCGCCCACTGGCGCACCCGCGCGGCGCTGATGTTCGGCGGGCGGATGCCGGTCACCCGCGCGCTGCCGGTGAGCTGGTACGAGACCGAGAACATCCACCACGTCACGGTCGAAGATTTCCGCGATCTGGCGCGGATGAAGGGTGCCACCATCGAGCGCGCGTGGTTCTTCGCCAATGAAAAACAAATCGGCGCGCCAGCTGCTAACTGGCGCGCCGA
>DLGU01000182.1:1216-6271 GCA_002482865.1 Porphyrobacter sp. UBA7686 | reverse complement strand
CAGGCTGGCGGGAGTTGGCAGATCGCCATCCGTGCGCGGGCCGACATGTCGCCCTTCATCGCCGAAAAAGGCTCGATCACGGTCAACGGTGTGTCACTGACCGTCAACGATGTGCGCGACCGGCCCGATGGCACCTGCGACTTCCTGCTCAACATCATCCCCCACACAGCCGCCGTGACGACGCTCGGCGCGCTGACCGAAGGCGACCGGGTGAACCTCGAAATCGACGTTCTGGCCCGCTATCTCAAGCGGATGCAAAGCCTCGCCGCAGCCCGGTAAGGCCGAGCAGTCATCAACCGCCCGGATGGGCCGCCGCAAGCCGGAGAAACGGCGCGCGCAGTTCTTCAGGACTGGCCGCTTCCAGCGCGCCTGCCGCCACGTCTTCAGCCGACCAGAACTGTGACGGCGCGGTGTCATCCAGCATCGCCCAATTGGGAAACATCCGTTCGCCCATGTCCTCGGCCAGCAACAGCCGCATGTCGAAATGGCGATCATCCTCACCAATCAGCGCATAAAGCGCGTCTATCGCCTCTGCCGGCCCTTCGATCAGCTGAAGATAAAGGTCGTGTCGGCAAACCAGCGCTCCGGTGATGCCATATTCCGGATTGTTGCGCCGCGCGGCGGACAGAATACCCGCCAGCATGGCCGTATCGAAACCGAAGGGCTGCGAGCGATAGATGATGCGTTTTTCGATTGGAGGCTCCCGGGATCAGGTAATGGCATTCAGACTACGTCAAAGCGGCCGCAAGGGATAGCGGTGTGTTTCCCCTGAATGCTGCGAAAGCACCGTTCATGTCACAGCCCCTCGCAATTGCGCATCGGTCTGGTATTGCTGGAATTCCTGCCTGACCCGGCTGGGCGGCCAAGGGGCGCATATCATCGATGACGTACGTGGCTAACCAGAACGACCTTGCAAAAGCCTTCGCCGCGCGCGGCTGGCGGGTGACCCGTGACGAAACCAGCATGCCCTGCGGCGAGCTGCGGCTGGGCGACCGCGTCCTGCTAGCGATCCTCAGCAAGCGCAGCCCGAGCTTCCCCTTCCATCTTGGCGGGTGGGTTACCACCGATGCAATCAGCACGGCCTACACCCTGATGGGGTATCCGCGAAAGCGGATCGCCGAGAGCTGTCCGTTGGCGCGTTCGCCGCAAATCGACATCGCCAAGGAAGTCGCCGATGATGCCGACATCGATGCCGCGATCACCCAGTGGATCGCATGGGGCCAGCAGGTCGATTGCGATGCGGCGATGGATGCTTTGCTGGATAAGGAAGCCAACGGCCTTGGCGACATGCCCGCGCGTCATCTGGCCGCACTGGCGGCGACCGGGGCGGTCGACGTGCTGCAAGGCTACGCCGATGCCTTCGCCAGCGGCGACCGCCTCGGCTTCGTGCCCTACATCACCGCCGATTATGTGACCGCCGCGCTGGATTTCGCCAGGCAGCGCCGCGCCAACCCCGACTGGCTGCCACGCACGCCCCGAATGCGGGTTTAGGAGCTTTACAAATGGGCAAGCGCGTGACCGTTGGCGATATCTTCGCGATCCTGACGACCGAAGGGGTGTGCTACGGCCAAGTGCTGCATAGCCACGAAAAGTACAAATTCGTGGTCGGCGTCTTCTATGATTTTCCGGACAAGCGGCCCGCTGATTTCACCGATTATGTGAACCGCGTGCCCGATTACATCACGACTTTCCTCATAGGTCATGCAGTATCGCAAGGTCTGTTTTCAGTGGTGGGGAATGTGCCAGTCGCACCTTGCAACGCGGCCTTTCCGACGTTCCGAAACGCGAACAATCCGGGCCAGGGCGACGCGACGATCTGGTTTTTCTGGAACGGAGAGCGCGAATGGCGCGCCGCCGGCCCGCTCACCGAAGAGCAACGGCGCTACCCCCGCGGGCCTTCATTGCCAAGCGCGCCGATGTTCCTGCAATTGATCCAGGATCAATACCGCGTGGAGCGCGACTTTCTTTAGGTTACTGCCAACGAAAAGCGCCCCTGTAACATAACGGAAAACGATCATGAGCCTTCTGAAACAGCAGGAAATACTCGACCAGCTGGCGGCGATCTTGCACGCCAATGCGCCGCACCGGTACGATTCCATCAGCTGCCGGTACACGTACGAGCACGAGTACGAAACGATCAGCAGCCAGCTTTCCTATGCGCTGGGCGGCAAGACTCACAACGCGCAGCTATCGCCGGGCGCGGCGACAGACAATCTCGTGCTGTGCGAGGAGCTGCGCGCGCTGATGGCGGCGCACACCGGCGGTGAGTGGGATGCCTTCACGCTGACCGTTGATCGCGAGGTCAAGGCACAGGTCCAGTTCGAATATCCGTAAGTAATGCATTATCGCGCGGCTTCCGCCTCCGCAGCGGCATAGTCATCGTTGCAGTTAAGCCGGGCTGTTGGATAGAACGGTGGCTTTCTGGAGGTCAGCAGAGTGAATTATTATACCATGCGCGATGATCTGTTCAGCCCGGACATTGTTCAGGGGAGATGGCACCTTGGGGGTCTGAAATATGGCAACGACCACCTATTTTACGACCCCCCGGTGGAACTGATGGAGCCGGGGCGTTGGCCGATAACGATCCTGAAGGATGGTGTGGAGACCGATTTTGCAACTATCTCGGGCACTTTGCCAATCGTAAGCCAGAAAGTTAAGGACGCGCTTTCCGACATCAAGGAAATAGCAAACCCTTACCGGAACACAGTTCTAGAGCCAGTGGATATTGAAGGAATCATACTATCCACGAGTTACTACATAATGATAATCGAGGACAAATTGGATTGTGTCGATGAGACACGATCTGTTTTCCATAAATGGTCCGAGGAAGACGCTCCCACAGAAGGCCATGTCGGTCAGTACGCCACATTCGAGAAATTCGTCATCGATCCCGCCAAGGCGTACGGCCACAACATATTCAGGCTGTCTCGATCCTTGGGAACGTTGATCGTCAGTCAATTGGTGAAGGATCGCATGGAATCTGTCGAAGCCACAGGTGTTGTTTTTACCCCTGTGACTTGAAACGTGAAACCTGGCTCAGACTAATATCATTGGGCCTTTTGCCCCGCACGCCGCCTCGCCTCCCGCTCAGCCGCCTTTGCGTAGGCATCGTCGATCGTCAGCAGCACCGCCTTGAACGACAGGGGCGAGAAGTAATAGGGACAGGCGGTCATCGAACCGTCGCTCTTGCGCGCAAGAACCGCTATCGGCTTGGCAGGATCGCTGGCGGCCAGTGCTTCGAACAGCGCAAGGTCGATGGCGAACGAACCGACAGCAGTGTTGAAGCAGCCGGGCGGTGGAGCGTCCGCGCGGAACATCTCGCAGAAACCTTCCACCCAACGCTCCGAACGCGGCACCACCACCGTTCCTCCGCGATAGGGCACATGCAGCTCGGCCAACTCGTTTGTGAAATAGCGCTGGGAACCCTGCGTGTATTCCGTATCGCTGATCCGGATTTCATAGTTGCGCTCACCACCTAGCGGCTGCACGATCGCGGCAAAGGTGTGATCCCGGCCATAGCCAGCAACGCCGAACATCGTCTTGGCATAGAGATTGTTCGAATTCACCTCTGCCCCGGTCACCGGGTTATCGGGTTTGAGCAGACCGTACGATTCGCGCAAAAACAGGCGCGTCACCTTGCGCAGCGCTTTCTTCTCGGTGAGCGCGGGGAAACGCTTGGCGAAGTTGCCCGGCGGGGCGCAATCCTGCGCAGCGGCACCGGGCGTGTTTTCCGGCACCTGCGCCACGGCCACCGCCGTCTCGCCCGCCAGCAGCAGACATGGAGCCAGAGTGATGAAACGCAACATTTTGACAAGCCCCTCCGCCGTCGCAGCGGCATAGTGAGGGATACCCTTTTGTTTTACAAGCACAAAGGAAACGCCCATTCGCCGCGCAGGCGGAGGTACCAGCTGCCCGGCACGGCGGGCAGGCGGGCAATGTCCGGTCTCAGCCGGCCACCGCCGCCAGCGCCGCGATAAACTTGGGCAGGTTCGCAGAGGTCAGACCGGCGATGTTTATCCGGCCCGAGGCGGCCATGTAGATGCCGTGCTCCTCGCGAAGCTGCACCACTTCCTCCTTGGTGACGGGAAGCATCGCGAACAGCCCGTTCTGCGTGCCCAGCGGAATCAGGTCTACACGGCCTGCCGTACCAGCCTTGGCCAGCGCATCGCGCACACCGCGCATCCGGGCGCGCATGTCGTCAAGCTCGGCCAGCCACGCCGCAGTCATGTCAGGATCGCGCAGGATGATCCGCACCGCCGCGCCGCCGTGATCGGGCGGCATCGACCATGCCGCACGCGCCAGCGCATTGGCGTTGCTGAACGCAGTATCGAGCGCATCGCTGCCCTGGGCCATTACGTAGAACGCTCCGACGCGGTCACGATACTGGCCGAAATTCTTGTCGCAGCTGTAAGCGAGGAAGGCTTCCGGCACGGCGGCAAGCACGGCGCGCATTCCGGCGGCGTCTTCCTCCATGCCTTGGCCGAGGCCCTGATACGCCGAGTCGATGATCGGAAAGGTGCCGCTGGTGGCGAAAGCGTCGGCAATCGCAGCCCATTGGTCGGCGGTGTAATCGATACCGGTGGGGTTGTGACAGCAGGCGTGCAGCAGAACCGCTTCGTCCGCAACTGCACCATTGATCGCCCCCAGCACGGCATCAAGATTGGCGCTGCCATCGGGATTGGCGTGGTCGAATGGCGCCAGTTCCATGCCCAAGTCGGCGAGGATCTGCGCGTGGTTCGGCCAGCTCGGCACGCCCATGTGAACGCGCTTCACGCCAGCCTTCTGGGCAAGAGCCAGCGCAAGGCGCACCGCGCCCGTGCCGCCGGGCGTCTGCATCCCCTGGATGCGCCCGCCCATCGTCGGATCAGCGCCGAAGATATACGGCATCAGCGCATTGACGAAGCCCATGTCACCTTCGGGGCCGAGATAGGATTTGCTGTCCTGCTTATCGACCAGCACCTGCTCTGCCGACTTGATCGCAGCGAACACCGGTGTGGCGCCATCCTCGGTGCGGTAGACCCCCACACCGAGGTCGATCTTGTCCTCGCGCGGGTC
>DLGU01000182.1:0-1166 GCA_002482865.1 Porphyrobacter sp. UBA7686 | reverse complement strand
AGGGCGTCGGGCGCCTGCGGGCTGAGTCGGTCAAGCATCATGGGCCCGCCAATGGCGCGCAACACGCGCCATCGCAACCGGGTTTGCATGCTACCCGATCAGAAAGGCGACCACTTCTGTTCCTTGGAGAACTTCATGTAACCTGCATTGACCCCGAGCCGCAGACCCGCGCCGACCCGGATCGGGATCAGCACCACATCCCCGCGGCGCAGGTAGCTGGCGTGAAGGCCGCCGACGAAATAGGCCTGACCCTCGCCCGCTGCGAAACGCTTGTAGAGGTCCTCGGTGTCATAGAGGTTGTAGACAAGCACGAAGGTATTGGCGGCATTGGCGCCGACATCAAAGCCGACCGAAGGGCCGGTCCAGTAAACCGGCTTCGTGCCTTCGATCTTGTGGTGAAGCGTGCCCGAGCCGTAACGCGCGCCGACGATAAACGCCCCGCCCGCCTCGCGTCCGACGATGTAGCCGTTGGGTTCGCCCTGCTTTTTCAGCAAATCCTCGATCAGCTTGGCGAGGCCTTCCGCGCCCTTGCCGAACACGCCTTCGGCCGCGCCGATCAGGTCATCTTCGCCATAGGTCTGGCCTGCGTTCGCCGCCGCGGCAGTGACAGGCGCGACACCCTGATCGGGCAAAGGCGCAGTCGTGGCGGCGGGCGGCGCAGCGTAATTGCCGAATTCGCTGTCGAACGCCGGATCCGCTGGCTGCGGCGCGGGCGCGGTCGTTACGGGCGGCTGGGTGGCCGGCTGCTGGGGGGAGTCCAGATCACCGTCAATCCCGCCATTCTGCTGGCTGTAGGCGGCATCAGGGTCGAAGGTCTCGAGATCCTGCGCCGCTGCAGGTGCGGTCAGCGTGAGCGCCGCAAGGCTCCCAAGCACCATCGCGGCGAAGCGGCGGCCAAGATCGGGGGTTCGGGCGTTCATCAAGCTCATCTTGCAGCCTTTCGCAGCGACGTGTCAGCCCCGCAGTTGTCCGTATCACAGCAGAATCGCTTCCTCTGCGGCCTGCAACCCCCCGTCGCCGGAGCGAATCGAATTTGCGACGAGCCGTTCACCCCTGCCGCCGCCAACCTGAACGCACGGCGAACCAGCGGATTGGCCCCAGCAAGCGCACGTCCTGCCGGGTACCGCGCTTTTTTCTCCAATCCACCTTGCCGCCTGCCAAGAGCC
>DLGU01000093.1:10317-16009 GCA_002482865.1 Porphyrobacter sp. UBA7686 | reverse complement strand
CCCTTGCCCGGGAGTGTAGATCGCCTCGTTTGTGAGGCGCTGGTTGGCGTTTGTGGTCACATTCGAGATGAACCGCGTGTCGAACAAGTTCTCGACCGATCCGAACAGTTCGATGCCATCAGTTAGTGTGACCCCGGCGGTGATCTGGATAGTCTCGTAACCGGGCGCGCGTTCCGTGTTGGCGTAGTCCGCCCACAGCCCGTCCGGAATCCAGCGCAGCGTGGTCGAGAGGTAGAACCGGTCCACCTTGTCGAACCGCGCCTCGGCGATCAGCACATGGCGCGGGACACCGGCGAGATCATTGTCGCCGTAAACCGCGTCATCATCGAAGGTGAAGTCGTTGTAGGTATAGGCTGCGCTCAGCCGCAGGGCTTGTCCCTTCGCTTCCGACGCCGCCTTGAAGGGGCGCAGATCGAGCCCGAATTCGAGGCCCTGATGCACGGTTGTGTCGGCATTGCTCGTCACCGTCACAAGGCCCCGCGCACCCGGCACGGCGAGGTCGAGAAATTCGTTCTCGAGCTCCGCCCGATAGAGCGCGATATCCCACGAGACGATCCCCGCCTGCCCGCGCGTTCCCACCTCGAACACAGTCGCACGCTGCGGGTCGAGCGGCGCGAAGGGGAAGGCTCCCCCGCTGGTGAGGTCCGCAAGGCTGGGGGCCTCAAAGCTGCGGCTGATATTGCCGAAGAACTGGATGTCCGCGCTTGCATCCACCAGCAGGCCGACGCGGGGATTGAACTGGTCATACTCCCCGCGGCCTGTCACGGCATTGAGGACGGCGGTGACATCGCGGGTAGCGCGGGCATATTGCCCGCCTGCGATCAATGTGACTGTGTCGGTAAGGCCCAAATCGGCCTGGCCGTAGACCGTCAGCGTGTCCGCATCCTGATCCGAGCGGGTGCGGAGTGCCCCGCGCTCACCCGAGTTGTTGGCAAAGGTCTTGGCATCATTGCTCGCCGAAGCGTAGATCGCGCCCAGCTGCCAGCGGCTTTGATCGGCGAGGAAGGGCAGTGAGCCAGACACCCGCGCCGATGCCCCGACCTCGTCCTCGCCCTGCACGATGATACCGGCAAAGCGGGTGATCGCGTGATCGAGATTACGCCGCGAATACCATGCGCCCAGCTCCAGATCGGCACCGCCGAGGTCGATGACGGTCAGGTTGGAGACGCGGTAGACATCGAGATTGCGGTCCCAGTCATCCGCGATCGGGCCCGGATCGATCACCACCGGCCCCGCCGTCACCGGACGGCCCGCCGCGCGCGGATTGGCGAGCGCATCGGCAAGGCGCAAGCTGCCCGCCAACTCGAAATTGTCCGACAGAGCCGTGGCGTAGAAGCGCGTTTCGACATTATCGGACACTCGCCAGCCAAGGTTCGCGTGGCCATAAAGGCTACGGACTTCGCTATGTTCGCGGTAGCCATCGCTGGTGAGGCCAGTGATCCCGCCCCAGTAGTCAAAGTCCCCGTTCTTGCCCGCGAGCGAGGCATTGGCGCGGAAGGTGTCAAAGCTGCCGCCCTCGGCGCGCAGGGCGATTGGAGCACGGGCGGTGCGGCCCGTGGGGCTGACGATGTTCACTGCGCCGCCCAGTGACGCAGCGCCGAAGCGCAAGCCTTTGGCGCCCTTGAACACCTCAAGATAGCGCACCGTCAGCGGGTCGACCTCCTGGAACTCGGTCGCGCCCGATGCGCGGCTGATCGGCACGCCGTCGCGCAGCACGGTGAGCCCGCGCCGCTCGAAGCTGGAGTTGAGGCCCGATCCACGCACCGAAATGCGGCTTTCGCGCTGGGCGCTGGTGTCGGCGAACACGCCAGGGGTGAGTTCCAGCACATCGCCGATCGATTGTGCGAAGATATCGGCAAAGCCCTCATCCTCGACCAGACCGGTCGCGCCGGGGACACGTTCCAGCTCCTGCCGCGCAGCTTCCGGGGTGGGGGAGGTGGGGGTGCCTTGCAGGCTGGTGGTGACGATGATCTCGTCCTGCCGCTGGCCGATGCCTTGGGCCCGCAGGGGAGCGTGGAAGGCGCCTGCGCTGACAGCAAGCATGGTCGCGCCCAGCAGAGCGCGCTTTACGGTATTGAATTGCATGATTTTATCCTGAATTTCCGTCGGCGCTTGAACCTGTCACGGCACAGCGCCAGCGATCCGGACACACCGGATCGATGAGCTATCGCGGTGCGTGGGCCAGCCGGTCAGGCTAGGGCGCGAACCGCAGCGATCAGACGGAAAGAGTCGGCGGTCCGCGAAGGGGCGGCCGCAGAAACGCGATATCTCGCGCGGGGAGGGTCGGCAGCGGTGCCAACCCGATCAGCAGAATGAAAGCGAGTGCAGCTGCCAACAGGGCCGGATCGGCCCCACTCAGCAGCGCATGGCCAAGTCCCGAGAATGCGCAGGGCTGGCCCTTGTCGGCGGCTTCGGCATGATCGCCGCCAGCATCAAGCTTATCGGGAATGGCGATCTGCATTTGCTTGGGCACGCCGGTGGCGTCCGAACAGATTGTCACCGTCAGAAAACGCTCGCCCGCAGGCGCGATCATGAAGCCCGTCGGCATCAGTGCCTTAACTGCGAGGGCAAGCGCAAGCAGCACCAGCGTCAGCCGGACATTTCTGCGGGTCAAGGCACGAAGGCTGGTCATTGCGGCCGCGCCATTAGCGCAGGGAATTGGCCATGTCATCGTGTAACATCTGCTCATCCTGATGAAGCAATGAGCAGGAAGCAGCCATTCCGATTTCCACCCAGATGCAGTCATCAGCGCGGCCGGGGCTCGACACCGAAAGCCGCATGGCGGCTTTTGGCGGAAGCAGACGTTCTCAGCGGTGATCGTGAATGACCAAATCTGGGTCGCGAACGGTCACCTCTGCGGAAGCGGTGAGACGTCGCCTCCCGGCGTGCCGAGCCCCGGTAAAGGCTGCGGTACCAGCGCAGGCACCGGTTCACGCGCAATCTTTTCCTTCAGGACCGCCACGGCGGCGCTCAATTGCGCATCTTCACCCTTGAAGCTCGCAGCAGGCGGATTGTCGATCTCGTAATCCGGCGCGATGCCGTAGCCCTCGATGATCCAGCGCCCGTCGAGACTATATTGCGGATTCTCGGCGATCCGCACCCCGCCATTGTCGGCAAGGCGGTTGCGATCCGACAGCCAAATGCCCGCCCCTGCGGTGCGCTGCCCTATCAGCGGGGCGAGCCCCAGCGCCTTAACCGCGCCCGCAAAGGTCTCGCCGTCCGAATAGGTGCGCTCGTCGATCAGCACGGCGACATGGCCGCGATAGGCGTTCTGCATGTTGGTGGTGGGGATGCCGGTGCCGTCGGGCCGGGCCCAGAATGCCCAGGCACGGCGCATCAGCATGTCCACCACGATGCTGTCGATGTTGCCACCGTTGTTGTTGCGCACGTCAATGATCAGCCCTGGCTTGTCGAGCTGAGGAAACCAATCGCGCGCGAAGCTGGCGACATCATCCGAACCCATCGCGCGCAAGCTGACATAGCCGATCTGTCCGTCGGATAGCTGCGCTGTGGCAGCGCGCTTTACCTCGACATGATCGAGGTAGCTGGCGGTCTGGATGCCCTGTAGCGTCATCGGTTCGACGATGGTGCTGAAAGTGCGTGTGCCGCGGGAAAGGTCGAGCCGCACCTGCTGTCCCGCCTTGCCCGATAGCGCGAGCCCTATGTCGGCGACCGTGGCGACCGGACGGCCGTCGACCAAGCGGATCACGTCACCTTCGCGCACGTCGACGCCAGGACGGCGCAATGTCGGTCGGAGAGACACGAGATCGTCCTCGGAGCGCAGGATCCGGTCGATGCGGAGGCCCTTTGCGACCGGTGTGTAGCTTGCGCCTAGGAACGCCATCTCGGGGTTCTCGCCGTCGCCCGGCAAGTCCCCGGCGCGCACCTGGCTATGGAGGATGCCGAGCTGCGAGGCCATCAACCCCAGAATGGTGTTGAGTTCTGCGCGGTGGCCTATCCGACCGAGCATCGGTTCATGGGCGGCACGCACCGCGTTCCAGTCGACCCCGCGAAGGGCAGGGTCATAGGCGAAGTCGCGGTGCATCCGCCATGCATCGACGAACATCTGCCGCCATTCGGCTTTGGGATCAACGATCAGCCGCCAGTCGTCGAGCCTTAGCAGATGCGGCGCGAGCTTTTCGGGCATCTTGGCCTCGGCGGGAGCCAGCGCCAGCACCGGCTTGGCCGGAGGACCGGAGGCAACCATCGCGGTCTTGCCGTCAGCGGCGAGCGCGAAGTCGAGCGCGCCCTTAGCGAAGACTTCCTCCTTGGCATCGCTCTTATCGATGGCGATTGCGACCACGTCCTCGTCGCGGCGGGTGTAGAGGAATTTCTCGTTGGCGAAGAGCTGACCACCGACACCGGCTTTGGCGGGAACCTTGTAAAGGCGCTCGGCAAGTCCGGCGAGAACCATGATGACGGGCTTTTCGGCCGTCTTCGCCTTCTCGTCCTTGTCTTTGGCCTTGTCCTTTTCGGCCACCGCCTCGTCAGCCTCGGCCTCACGCTTTTCACGATCCTCGTCGCTCATCGTGAGTTCGTTGTCCTCGCGGAAGCGGAATTTCGCTTTGGGGTCGAGCTGGAGCGCATAGATCTCGCCGCGGTCGGGGAAGGCGACGCCCATGTTGCGGTCGCCCCACGGGCTGCCGGGCGTGGGATCGAAGTTGCGGTCTGATAGGAAATAGAGCCATGCCCCGTCATGCGCGAAGGCGGGTGCGTAGTCGTTGTACTTGCCCGATGTCGCCTTGACCCGCTCGCCGGTCGCGAGGTTCTGGACGTATAGGTCCGAGGTATTGGCGCCGTTCGCGGAGGATGTCTCGGCATAGGCGATCATCTTGCCATCGGGCGAGAAAGCGAGGTCGCGGAACGGAGCATCGTCGCCGGTGGCGTTCTTTGCCAGCAAGGTGACGCGTCCTGTCGCGACATCGACCTTCTGGAGCCGTGCCTGCTTGTCCCAGACCACCAACGTCTTCCCGTCAGGCGCCGCCGCGAAGGACCAGATATGCGCGTCATAGCCTTTCGTGACGGCGACCGGCGCGCCTGTACCGTCGGCTGCCATCGCGAAGATATCGCCGCGATCCCCTTGGTCGAGGATCATGAAGGCCTTGCCATCCTTCGGCCCCAGCACCGCCTGCCGGGCGCGCGCCTCCATCGGGACAGCGAATTCGACGCGGCGCAGCTGCTTGGGCGCAGCGAGCGCGACCCGTCCGCGCGCGGTGATCGCAACCGTCTCACCAGAGGGCGAGATGCGCGCTGCCTCAAGTTGTTTGAGCGGTTCGCCAAGCGCGCGGGCGCGCGTCTGCTCGCGGTCGGTGACGAGGTCGATAGAAAGCTTGCGGACCGTGCCGGTCGCCAGCGAGACGACGTGCAGGTCGGCACCGTTCTGGAGGAAGGCTTCGTTGCCGTCGATGCTCGCCTGAAGCACCGGGAAGGGCAGGTCGGGCGAGACCTGCCGGACGTCGCTGCCGTCCTCAGCAGCCGACCACAAGGCGTCCTTGCCGCTCTTGTCGGACAGAAACCAGATGCGCCCGCCCGATGCCATTGGTTGTCGGATCGGCGCACCGAAATCGGCGAGCAGGTGCTCGGCCTCGGCGTCCGAATTCATCGTCCAGCGCCACAATTGCTCCATCCCGCCGCCGCGATAGAGCACGGCATTGTCGCGGGCGCGGGCGTAGAGGCCACGGCGGGAGAAAAA
>DLGU01000093.1:7634-10208 GCA_002482865.1 Porphyrobacter sp. UBA7686 | reverse complement strand
TAGAGAATCTCGCCCTGACCACCGCCCGAAAGACGTGAGGCAAAGATCACGCGGCCATCGGGCGTCCATCCGACGGTCTGCACGAAGCCGCCCTCGAAGGTCAGGCGCCGCGGTGTGCCGCCAGCGACAGGCATGACATAGACATCGCGTTCGCTGTCATAGCTCGCACTGAAGGCGACCATCGTGCCATCGGGCGAGATATGGACTTCGCTTTCCTCGGCTGGGTGGTTGGTGAGCCGGACTGCGCTTCCGCCATCACGTCCGGTGCGCCACAGGTCGCCCTCGCTGGCGAAGACCAGTACGTCTCCGCGGGCGGCCGGGAATTGGTAGAAGCCTTCTTCGGCTGCCGCAGGCACCACAGCCAAAGCGCACACGCCCGCGATCAACGCCCCGAATAGTCTCATGGTGTATTTCCCCCGCTGTCCCGATTTCGCCCCGTCGCTGATACCGTCGTGTGCCAGCCTAAGCCCTGAGGCGCTACCCTCCCATCAGTGGGAGCCAAAGGGGGCGGTGCGCCAGATTTTTAGTCTCAACCGCGATCCAACGCAGGGCTTATGCGGGTCCACCAGCCGCACCTGCAAGCGGAAATGCTTGGGTGCCTGCCGTGGATGGACGACAATTCTGGTCATGGTTTCGACCCGAGCTTGTTGACGCCTTTTTTAGGACGTTGGGCGTCAAGCGGTGTCTGCATGGATGCAGGGTTGGGCCACGCATTTCCGCGGTTTTTGGCGTTACGGGTGCGCAAGGTGCGTCAACTCGACAGGCCCGACAAACAGTCAGTCAGTCTCGCCAGCCTGTCTGTCAACCTGCCGGATCCACGCTCACTCGCGTACCGCGCGACATGGCCACCATGGACGGCCAGCCGTCGCGACGATTAATGCGGAGCTGATACAAAAAGAAAGCCGGGAGCCGAGGTTGCGCATTGGCCCGACGCACATCCCAGAATGGACATGGAAGTGGGCTTGGTGCCGACATCGAAAGTCAACCTCTTGATAAGGTTGAAAACCTGGCGGAGACGGAGGGATTCGAACCCTCGGTACCCGGATAGAGTACGGTTCCTTAGCAGGGAACTGGTTTCAGCCACTCACCCACGTCTCCGGACAGCAGCAAGGCTGTGAAGGCGGGCCTATAGTCAGCCTGACGGGCAGCGGCAAGGTGGCTTGGACAAAAAAGCCCGCTGCCGCCTTACGCGGACTGCTGGCGGCGGGGTGGAGAGCTGGTTCGGCGCACGTTCAGCCTGTGCCGCGCAGTGGTTAACGGCTCGTCGCAAATCCGATTCGCTCCGGCGACGAGCGGTTGCGTCATGTGTGGGAAGCGATTCTGCTAACTGCGCAATAATCCGGGGCTGACACGTCGCTGCGAAAGGCTGCATGATGAGGATGATGACCGCCCGTTTTCCAGACTTTGGCCGCCGGATCGCGGGGTTGGCGCTTGGCGCCTTGGCTGCGCTGGCGTTGACGGCACCGGCTGCCGCGCAGGATCTTGAGACCTTTGATCCGGATGCCGCCTACAGCGCGCAAAATGGCACAAGTGCGGGCGGGATTGATGGCGATCTGGCCGCGCCGGAAGCGCAGCCCGCGCCGGTTGACCCGGCTCCGGCCAATCCGGCGTTCGACAGCGAGTTTGGCACCTATGCCCCTGCGCCTGCCGATGCGACGGCCCCCTTGCCTGATCAGGGCGTGGCCCCCGTCACCACCGCCGCGCAGGCCACTGGCGAGACCTACGGCGAAGATGACCTGATCGGCGCGGCGGAAGGCGTGTTCGGCAAGGGCGCGGAAGGCCTCGCCAAGCTGATCGAGGATCTGCTGCAAAAGCAGGGCGAGCCCAATGGCTACATCGTCGGGCGTGAAGCGGGCGGGGCGTTCATCGTCGGCGCGCGCTATGGCTCGGGCACGTTGCATCACAAGATCGAAGGCACGCAGCAGGTCTATTGGACCGGGCCTTCGATTGGGTTTGATGTCGGGGCCAATGCCGCGAATACCTTTGTGCTGGTCTACAATCTGTATGACACCGAAGACCTCTACAAGCGCTTCCCGGCAGGCGAGGGGCAAGCCTATTTTGTCGGCGGCCTCAATGCCAGCTATCTGCGGCGCGGCGATGTCGTGCTGATCCCCATTCGCGTGGGTGCGGGTCTGCGGCTCGGGGTCAATGCAGGTTACATGAAGTTCTCCAAGGAACAGAAGTGGTCGCCTTTCTGATTGCGATGATGCGTGTTGCGCGCCATTGCGCGCAGCATGATGCTTGACCGACTCAGCCCGCAGGCGCCCGACGCCCTTCTCGCCCTGATCCGCCTCCACGCTGCCGACCCGCGTGAGGACAAGATTGACCTCGGCGTCGGCGTGTACCGCACCGAATCCGGCGCGACGCCGGTGTTTGCCGCGATCAAGGCGGCGGAACAGGTGCTGGTCGATACGCAGGACAGCAAGTCCTACCTCGGGCCCGAAGGCGACATGGGCTTCGTCAATGCGCTGATGCCCTATATCTTCGGCGCTAACCCGACGATGGGCGGGCGCATCAGCGGAATGCAGACCCCTGGCGGCACCGGCGCGGTGCGCCTTGCCCTCGCTCTGGCGT
>DLGU01000093.1:0-7480 GCA_002482865.1 Porphyrobacter sp. UBA7686 | reverse complement strand
GCGATCAATGGTGCGGGTTCGGACGAGGCGGTGCTGCTGCACGCCTGCTGCCACAACCCGACCGGGATCGATTACACCGCTGAGCAATGGGCCGCGATCGCCGAGGCCTTCGCCACCAGCGGCACCTTCCCGATCATCGATTCCGCCTATCAGGGCCTCGGCCACGGGATGGAGGAGGACGCCGCCGGGATGCGCGCCGTGCTCGCCGCTGTGCCGGAAGCCTTTATCGCCTACAGCTGCGACAAGAACTTCGGCCAGTATCGTGACCGCGTGGGTGCGTTCTATGTGATGGCTCAGGATCAGGGCGCGCTCGACACCGCCTTCTCCAACGCTAATGCGCTGGCCCGTGCGGGTTGGTCGATGCCGCCCGATCACGGCGGTGCGGCGGTGCGGATCATCCTGCGCGATCCCGACATGACCGCACAATGGCTGGCCGAGCTTGACGATATGCGCGCCCGGATGCGCGGCGTGCGCGATGCGCTCGCCAAGGCCGGCACGGCAGGGCGGATCGACCTGACGCCGCTGGCGCACCAGAACGGCCTGTTCTCGATGCTCCCCGTCACCAAGGAGGAAGTCGCGCAGCTTCGCGAAGAGCACGGCATCTACATGGCCGCGTCGGGCCGGATCAACATTGCCGGGCTGACACAGGGCAACCTGCCCAAGTTCATCGCTGCCCTCGCGGCGGTCGCGGGCTGAGGGCGACTGCGTGCTTGACCGTCAGCCCGTGCTCGAAGGCGAGCATGTCCGGCTGCGGCCCTTACGCAGCCATGATTGGGATGCGCTGTTCGCGGTCGCATCCGACCCGCTGATCTGGGAGCAGCACCCGGCGCATGACCGCTGGCAGGAACGGGTGTTCCGGGCGTTCTTCGATGATGCCTTGGCCAACGCGGGCGCGCTGATCGCGATTGATGTGGCGAGCGGCGCGGTGATTGGTTCCTCGCGCTATCAGGGGCTGGACGAAGCGGACGGCGGCTCGGTCGAGATCGGGTGGACGTTTCTGGCGCGCTCGGTCTGGGGCGGGGTGCACAACCATGAGATGAAGCGGCTGATGCTGGCCCATGCGCTGGGGAGCGTGGCCGAATGCCGCTTCCTCGTCGGTGAGAGCAACACCCGCTCGCGCCGCGCACTGGAAAAGATCGGCGCCCGCCTGACCGACCGCCGCGAGGAGCGGATCATGGCGGGCGGCGCGGTGATCCCGCATCTGACCTATGTCATCACGCGCGAGCAGTTCGCGCAGGGGCCGCTGGCACGCAAGGCGTAGCGGTAGTCTGGGATTGCGGCGAACGGGCAAACACCCCGCTATCGCCCGAACCCGCTTTGGCGTAGTCTCCCCGCCAACACACGCCCGTGGGAGCCTCCAATCGAAAAGCGTATCATCTACCGCTCGCAGCCGTTCGGCTTCGATACCGCCATACTGGCGGGCATTCTGTCAGCCGCGCGGCGCAACAATCCGCGCCTCGGCATCACCGGGGCGCTGGTCTGCCGGCATGATCTCTATCTCCAGCTGATCGAGGGGCCGGGCGAGGCGATCGACGCGCTTTATGCGCAGATCGAGGCGGATGATCGCCATTTCGATGTGCGGCTGCTGCTGACCGAAGCCATGGGCGAACGGTTGTTTCCCAACTGGGCGATGCTCGACGATACTGCGCCCTCACAGTTCTGGTCGGCGCAGGATGTGGTCAAGGGCGCGCTTGAGACAGCCAGCCCCGAAGAACTACGCGCGCCGTTTGTCCGGCTTGCCGCTGCCAATCCGGGCTGATTTCCGCCCGCTGCTTACCGCGCTGCGGCGAGGCTCTGCATCCGCTTGAGGTAACGCGCCAGCACATCGATCTCGAGATTGACCCGGTCGCCCTCGGTCAGCGTGCCTAGCGTCGTGACTGCAGCGGTGTGGGGGATGATGTTGAGCAGGAAATCGCAGGTGCCATCGGGCCGGTCGCGCACGTCGTTGACGGTCAGCGACACGCCGTTGACCGTGATCGAGCCCTTTTCCGCAATGAAGGGCGACATATCGGCCCGCGCGCGGATCGCGATCCGCCAGCTGCCGCCATCTTGCGAGACCTTCACCACCTCGCCAACCGAATCGACATGGCCGGTCACGATATGGCCGCCCAGCTCGTCCCCGAGCCGGAGCGAGGGTTCGAGGTTGAGGAGCGCGCCCGCGTTCCACATGCCCGGCACCGTGCGGCTGACGGTTTCGCCCGACAGATCGACATCGAACCAGGCATCGCCCGCCGTTCCGCCGCGTTCCACCACGGTCAGACACACGCCCGAACACGCGATCGACGCGCCGATGTCGATCCGAGCAGGATCGAGCGGGGCGGTGATCTTCAGCCGCAGATCGCCGCGCTGTTCGGCGGCGGCGATGGTGCCAATGGCGGTGACGATGCCGGTGAACATGCTGGTGTCCTTATGAGTTTCGTGACCGCAAATAGGCGGTGAATTGGTCGCTGCCAAGCTGGCGGCGCTGATGCAGGTGCCAGCGGCCATGCGCGTCGGCAAGGCTTGCCAGCCCCAGCGCGCCAAGGCTGCGGCGACCATCGCCGATCAGGATCGGGGCGGTGTAGAGGTGCAATTCAT
This sequence comes from Porphyrobacter sp. UBA7686, assembly GCA_002482865.1. Taxonomy (GTDB): domain Bacteria; phylum Pseudomonadota; class Alphaproteobacteria; order Sphingomonadales; family Sphingomonadaceae; genus Erythrobacter. The sequence goes on along the minus strand of DLGU01000093.1, from coordinate 4,903 downwards.
CGACGAGATCGGCGGTGAGGAAGGCGGCGGCCGTCTCGGCCCCGCCTTCGACATAGAGGTGAAGCACGCCATCAAGCCCAGCGATGGCTCCGGGCGAGGCAATCGCGGTCACGCCGTCAGCCGCGGCTCTGCGCGTCAGCACCACCCGTTGGGGCGAGCGCGCTTCAAGCCCCGGCAGGCGCACATCGAGCCGGGGGCTGTCCGCCCGCCACGTCCCGCCGCCCACCAGTATCGCATCATGCCGCGCGCGCTGGGCGTGGACGTGCGCGCGGGCCGTCTCACCGGTGATCCACTGGCTCGTCCCGTCGGCCAGCGCGATGCAGCCGTCGAGCGACATCGCCAGCTTCAGCGTCACCCATGGACGCCCCACGCGCTGGCGCGTGAGGAACCCGGCGAGGCTGGCGGCGGAGGCCGGGTCAGCCAATAACCGTGTGTCGATCCCTGCCGTCTGCAACCGCGCGATTCCCGCGCCCGAGGTGCGCGGGTCGGGGTCGCGCTGACCGATCACCACCCGCGCAGGCCGCGCGGCAAGGATAAGGTCGGCACAGGACGGCCCGCGCGTCGATTGATGCGCGCAAGGCTCAAGCGTGACGTAGAGCGTCGCTTCGGCCAGGGCAGCGGGGGCAAGGCCCGCCAATGCCATCGCCTCGGCATGAGGGCGTCCGCCCGCCTGCGTCCAGCCCCGCGCAATGACGCGGCCGTGTTGCACCACCAAAGCGGCCACACCAGGATTGGGACGCGCGAGCGGGCGTGCGCGAGCGGCCAGCCGCGCTGCGGCGGCCATCCAGTCGTGATCGCTCGGGAGGCGGCTCGCAGCTATTGTGCGGCGCTTTCGCTGGCAGGCTTTGGAGCTGGCGCCGGGGACGCGGCAGCTTCGGCGGCCCGTTCGGCCTCAGCCTTGCGCTCGATTTCTTCGACATCCATGCCTGCGGCAGCGCCGAGCGCCTTGTACATGTTGCGCTTGGCCTCAGCGATCCGCGCTTCTTCGGCGGCGCGCAGGTCTCTCACTTCCTGATTGGCGAGGTTCTCGGCCGCGATCTCGGCATCGGTGCGGGCCGGGTCGAGCGTGGTGATATAGGTCACCTTGGGCCGCTCCGGCTCGCCATAGACCGTGCTGTTCATGCCCCAATAGAACATCCCGGCGACCGGCAGGATCGACAGCGCCAGAATCGGCAGGCGATAGGGCTGCGGGCGCCGGATCTCGTTCCAGAAATCCGCAAAGCCGGAGACGGGATTGAAGCGCGACTTGGAGAAGGACTTGGAGAACATGGCGCGCAATATAGGGGCAGCGGGCGCGAACGCCAAATGCTTCGCGTCAGCCGAAGCTGGCGTAAAGCCCGCGCCCGTGTTCCTTCAGCCAGCGGTCGGCACTGGCGATCTCGCCTTCGAAGATGCGGGCCAGCAGCGCGTGAAAGGCCGGGCTGTGGTCGAAGTGCACCAGATGCGCGACCTCATGCGCGACCACCGAGCGGCGGACGAAATCGGGAGCCTGCACCAGCCGCCAATTGATGCGGATGCGGCTTTTGTCCGAGCATGAGCCCCAGCGGCGCTGAGCGCGGGTGAGGCCCATTGGCACCGGATCGAGGCCGGCGGCGGCGCAGTAATCGTGCATATCCGCCTCGGCGAGGCGCAGGGCTTCTGCCTCCAGCCAGCGGCGGATGCGCAGTTCCAGCCCGGTTTCGGGCCCGCCGATCCGCAGCGCGTCCTCCTCCACCGCCGGACGACGCGGCGCGCGGGCGTCCCACGCCACCTTGAGCGAAGCGCCGCGATAGCGCACCTCGCCCCCCGGTTCGGGCGCGGTGCGGGCGGGCAGTTTGGCGAGTTGGTCCGCCAGCCAGCCCTTGCGCGAATGGGCAAAGGCAATCGCCTCGCGCGCCTGCGCCCAGGCGGGCAGGCTGATGCGAACCTCGCTGCCATCGGGCGCCAGCCGCAAAGTCAGCCGCCGCGCATTGTGCAGCCGCTTCAAGACGATCGGCAGGCGCTGGCCGCCAAGGTCGATCGCGGGATCGAGCGTCCGTTCGGTCGAGGCGCCGCGCAGCCAGTCGATCATAGGCCCGCCTCCTCATCGCGGGCAGGCCAATGGCGCGGGGCAGGCCATTCGGTGATGTGATGTTCGAGCGGGCCTGCGTCCACTTCGCTCACCACCCGGCCCACCACCGAAACCCCGGCGCGGCGCACTGCATCACGGTCCCCTGAAAGGAGATAGTGCCAGCCCGGCAGCGGGCGATCATCGGCGCGCAGGCGGTAGGCGCAGGTCGAAGGCAGCCAGCTTACCTGCTCCACGATCCGCAAAGTCAGCCGCAGGCAGTCAGGGACGAAGGCCTTGCGGTTGCGATAATCGCTGCATTGCGCGGTCTGGGTGTCCAGCAACCGGCAAGCGATGTTGGTGTCGAGGATTTCGCCCGTATCCTCGTCCTCAATCTTGTGCAGGCAGCAGCGCCCACAGCCATCGCACAGCGCTTCCCATTCGGGCCGGGAGAGCTCGCCCAGCGGTAGCTCCCAGAAGCGGTCCCTCACTTCACCCATCGGTCCAGTTCCGCCGCAATGGCATCGGCGCCCTTGTCGGTCGGCAGAGTGGCCAGTGGCTCGCCATTGGGGCCGAACAGGTAGGTGATGTTGGTGTGATCGACGAGATAGCCGCCGCCTTCGACCGGCTCACCTTTGGCATAGTAAACCTTGAACGCCTTGGCAGCGGCGGCGATCTGTTCGGGCGTGCCGGTCAGGCCGATGATGTCGGGCGAAAAGGCGGCGGTAAATTCGCCGACCACCTTTTGCGTGTCACGTTCGGGATCGATGGTGATGAAAAGCGGCGTGATCATCGCCGCCTTGGCCGGATCCTGTCCCTTCAGCACCTTCAGCCCTTGGGCGATACGTTGCATATCGGTGGGGCAGACATCGGGGCAGAAGGCATAGCCGAAATAGACGATGCGGTATTTGCCCGCGAAATCTGTCCAGCGCACGGTCTGGCCCGCACTGTTGGAGAGCGCGAAATCGCCGCCGATGGCAGCGCCGGCCAGCGGCGGCTCTTCGACTGGGGCGGCGGCGCCGCAACCGGCAAGCGACAGCGCGCCTGCAATCAGCAGGGCAAGGATGGGGGAAGGCTTGTTGATCTGGTTCATGCTCTGCTAACTGGTCGCTTGCGAAGGGCGCCGATGACAGGCCAACGGGTCTGCCCCGCGCCCGGGCACACACAAGATGTGTGACAGGTAATGCGAAAGGATCAAACCGTGGCCTTCGATGTTTTGCGCAAATTAGGGCCTCGCCGGGGGATTGCCAGTGCTATCCTGCTGCTGCTTGCCGCCGCTGTGACGGTGCCGGCCGCAGCGCAGTTCCAGTCGGAAGGGTACAAGTTCCTCGAAGCGGTCAAGGATCGCAAGGGTGACGAGGCGACCGACATGCTCAGCAAGCCGGGCACCCAGATCGTCAACGCCCGCGATATCACGAGCGGCGATACCGGGCTGCATATCGTAGTGGCCCGCAGCGACGTCTTGTGGGTCCGGTTCCTGTTGCAACGCGGCGCTGATCCGAACATCCGCAACAAGAAGGGCATCACCCCGCTCCAGCTCGCAACCTCGCTCAGCTTCACCGACGGGGTCGAGGCGCTGATCAAGGGCGGGGCGAGCGTCAATGTCTCCGACCAGACGGGTGAGACGCCGCTGATCTCGGCAGTCCATGCGCGCAATGTCGCGATGGTGCGGCTGTTGCTGGAAAAGGGCGCGGACCCCGATCACAACGACAATTCGGGCCGCTCGGCGCGGGACTATATGGAACTGATGAGCGGCAACTCGCTGCTCAAGCAGGAATTCGCCAATGCCGATGCGAAGCGCGCCGAGTCGGGAACCAAAAAGAATTACGGGCCTTCCTTCTGACATGACCCAGACAGTGGATTTTGCCGACCTCACGCTCGACGAGCTACGCGTGGCGCTGGCGCCCGACATTGCGGCGTCTGCGATCTTTGACGGGTGGAACGAGACCGCGTTGGTCGCCGCGGCCGAGATGGCCGGGTGCGATGTCGATGTGGCGAAGCTCGCTTTCCCCGGCAGCAAGCCAATGGACATGGTCGACGCGTGGATCACCAGCGTCGATCAGGCGATGGAGGCCGAATGGCCGCAGGAACGCCTCGCCACGCTGAAGATCCGCGAGCGCATCCGCACGCTTGTTGCTTTCCGGCTGGAAGCGGTCGCGCATATTGATGAAGCCGTGCGCCGCGCGCTCGCCGTGATGGCGCAGCCGCAGAACGCGCGCCGCTCGCTGCGGCTAGGGTGGCGTTCTGCCGATATCATGTGGCGGCTCGCGGGCGATACCGCGACCGATTACAACCACTACACCAAGCGCGCGATCCTTGCGGGGATCTACTCGGCAACGCTCGCCGTGTTCGTGAATGATGACAGCGATGGCAAGGCGGACACCCACGCCTTCCTCGAACGGCGGATCGACGGGGTGATGAAGTTCGAGAAGGTCAAGGCGCAGTTTCTGGGCAAGGACCGCGAACTGCCAGGCCTGACGCGGTTTCTGGGGCGGCTGAGGTACCCGGCGCGGTAAGCCGCCTCAAGCAGCGCAGCGGTAGGCGGACAATAACGCATCCGAACTGGTGATTATCCGTAAGCTATGGTCGCGCTGGCGGCCGCCTTTGCCTATTGCCTGACTCGGATTCGCGGCGCATCTTGCGCCTGCGGGATCAAGACATTGATGGGAAGGGTATTTCGATGGCGGGTTCGCTCAACAAGGTCATGCTGATCGGCAATCTGGGCGCTGACCCGGAAATCCGCAGCTTCCAGAACGGCGGCAAGGTGGCCAACCTGCGCATCGCCACGTCAGAGCAGTGGAAAGACAAGGCCACGGGCGAGCGCAAGGAAAAGACCGAGTGGCACACGGTCGCGATCTTTTCCGAAGGCCTCGTCAG
>DLGU01000043.1:4732-7741 GCA_002482865.1 Porphyrobacter sp. UBA7686 | reverse complement strand
CCAGTCCGAACCCTTGACGGTGTCATACATGTGCCAGGTCCAGTGATCGGGCGAGTTGTTGCCCAGCGACGCGGCGATCCCGCCCTGCGCGGCAACCGTGTGGCTACGTGTGGGGAACACCTTTGAGATGTTCGCAGTGCGCAGGCCGGATTCAGCCGCGCCCATCGTCGCGCGCAGGCCGGAACCACCCGCGCCCACCACGACCACGTCATAGGTGTGATCGACGATCGTGTAAGCGCCCGTCAGATGCGCGCCGCCCACGTCATTTGCCGTTCCCTTGGGAGCTGCGGTTGCCATCAGGCGTTACCTCCGAATGCGAGCGTGGCGACGCTGAAAATGCCGAACGCGCCGCCGCCAATTGTTGCAAGATTGAGCGCCGAGATCGCAGCAAACTTGCTGCCGGCGTCATGAATATAATCCTCGATCAGCACCTGCAGGCCGAGGCGTGCGTGCCAGAACAGGCTGAACACCAGCAGGATCATCGCGGTGGCCGACAGCGGCTGCGAGAGCCACTTGACCACATTGCCGTAGCCATAATCGCCCAGCATGATCAGGCTGACGAGCAGCCAGCTCATCAGCACCACATTGCCGATCGCGGTGAAGCGCTGCACCAGCCAGTGATGCGGGCCATGATGCGCCGCGCCAAGCCCGCGCACCTTGCCGATGGAAGTTCCGTTACCCATGTCGTCTTTCCCTCAACGGAGCAGGATCGCGGCCCAGAAGGCCGCAGTCAGGACAATCGCGATGATCGGCGAAGCGATCGACCACATGCGGTTGGTATCGAGTTCGTAACCGGCCCCGATATCGAGCACGAAGTGGCGCATCCCGCTCATCATGTGCGTGAAGAACGCCCACGACAGGCCGACCAGCACCAGCATGCCCAAAGGCGAGCCCATCGCGCTCTGGAACGTCGCGTAGGCCTCAGCCCCGCTCGCCAGCGCGCCAAGCCACCACAGCAGCACGCCGAGCCCAACCAGCGCCATGCCGTCGCCGGTTGCGCGGTGGAGGATCGATACCAGCATATGCGGCCCCCAGCGCCACACCTGCAAATGGGGAGAAAGCGGTCTTTGATTCATGGTGATCCCGTCCGGTCCCTAGATTTTCGCAATTCCACTTAGCGCCGCTGACGCATGAGGCAAGCGGGGAGCGGTGGACACAGCTTGCAAAGTTTCGGATAGGGACGTGCATGGGATACACGCTAGTTACCGGATCGAGCCGCGGAATCGGCAAGGCAGCGCTGGACACTTTGGCATCGCGCGGGGTTCCCGTGATCGGCCACGCCTCGCGCCCCGTTACCCCCACGCCCGGCGCCCCGCCGATCATTGCTGCCGATTTCGGCGATCCGCTCAGCGTGCAAGGCCTGTGGGATCAGGCACTTGATCTGGCGGGCGGTGAAATTGACGCGGTGGTGAACAATGCCGGGCGGTTCGAAGCGAACCGGCTTGACCGGTCGGACATCGAATGGCTCGATGCGTGGGAGGACACGCTGCGGGTCAACCTCACCAGCGCCGCGCAGCTTTCGCGCTTTGCCGTGCTGCACTGGCAGGAGCGCGGCTTTGCCGGACGGCTCGTCCATGTAGCCAGCCGCGCCGCCTATCGCGGGGACTCCCCTGCGCACTGGCACTATGCCGCCGCCAAGAGCGGGATGATCGGGATGCACAAGACCATCGCGCGGGCCTATGCCAAGGACGGCATCCTGAGCTTTGCCGTCACCCCCGGCTTCACCGACACCAGCATGGCCGACGATTATCTCGCCAGTCGCGGCGGGCCGGGGCTGCTGGCGGACATTCCGCTGGGCCGGGTGGCGACACCGGAGGAAATCGCTGCCATCATCACCTTCTGCGCGCTCGACGCACCCCCGAGCATGACGGGCGCGGTGATCGACGCCAATGGAGCGAGCTTTGTTCGATAAGATTGTAATGCTCGTTGCGGCTGCGCTGGCCCTGTCCGGGTGCACCATGGCCGCCGCCACCTCGCAAGCATCTGCCACGGTCGAGGACGCGCAGCATTCTGACGACATGGTGCGCTTTGGCAAGGTCTGCGAGGATTTCGACGATTGGGACAAGCCGACCGAGCCGTTCCATATCCACGGCGACACCTGGTATGTCGGTACTTGCGGGATCACCGCGTTGCTGATCCGGGGCGCGGATGGCGCGGTGCTGATCGACAGCGGAACCGCCAAAGGCTCGGAAGCGATTGCCGCCAATATCGAAAGCCTCGGCGTCAAGCTGTCCGACGTGAAGGTGATCGTGGGCAGCCATGAGCACTTTGACCACGTCGGCGGGTTTGCCCGGCTACAAGGCCTGATCGGCGCACCCGTGCTGGTTGGCGCTGGCGCAACCGAGGTGATCCGCACCGGCAAGGACGATCCGCGCGATCCGCAAGCCGGGCTGCACGCACCGATGGCGCCGGTCACCGGCACCATCCGCGCCGTCGCGGACGGCGAGTTGGTGAAGATCGACGGACTGGAAATCACCGGCTTCGCCACCCCCGGCCACACCATCAGCGCGATGAGCTGGCAATGGGAAAGCTGCGACGTCGGCGGCTGTGTCACTATCGTCTACGCCGACAGCCTCTCGCCGGTCAGTGCCGATGACTACCGCTTTACCGACCATCCCGACTATGTCGCCATGTTTCGGCGCGGAATTGCCCGTTTGCGTCCGCTCGAATGCGGCATGTTGCTGACCCCTCACCCCTCGGCCAGCGACATGCTCACCCGCGCGCGGACCGGGACGATGGTGGGCGGCATGACCTGCGCGGCTTATGCCGACAGCAAAACCAAGGCGCTTGATGGCCGGCTCGCCAAGGAAGCGGCGGCGCAATGACCTCTACCTGGAAACTCACCGCATACGCGCCCAAGCCCATCGTGCAAGCGGCGCTGCTGGCGCATGATCTGATCGACGATTGGGATTACGAACTCGTGATCGCGGGCCGCGAAGAAGCGGAGGACAAGCCCGACGATTGGGTGCTCGAAGGCTGGTATCCGCGCAAACCCGGCAAGGCGGAGAA
>DLGU01000043.1:2726-4667 GCA_002482865.1 Porphyrobacter sp. UBA7686 | reverse complement strand
GACTGGGTGACGCTGAGCCAGCACAACGCGCCGCCGATCCGTGCCGGGCGTTTTCATGTCCACACCCCCGATTACCCCGCCGATCCCGACCTGATCGACTTCGTCATTCCCGCCAGCCAAGCCTTCGGCACTGGCCAGCACAAAACCACCGCCGGGTGCCTCGAAATGCTCGGCCATATGAAGGCGAGCGGCGTGATCGCACGCAATGTCGCCGACATCGGCACCGGCACCGGGCTGCTGGGCTTTGCCGCGCTGGCGCTGTGGCCGCGCGCGCTGTGCACCCTCACCGATATCGACGCGGTGTGCGTGGGCGTGGTCGAGGAGAATGCGCGGCTCAATGCCGTCCCGATGGGCGGCGGTGCCGGTGAGGCGGTGATGATCGTGGCGGACGGGATGGACGATCCGCTGCTGCAATTGCGCGGGCCTTATGATCTCCTGATCGCCAACATCCTCGCCGGACCACTGGTCAGCCTCGCCCCCGATTTCGCCAAGGCCGTGCCGCCGGGGGGGAGCTTGCTCTTGGCAGGTCTGCTGGCGGGCGAGCAGGAAGCAGCCGTCAAGCGCGCGATGCACCGCGCCGGGTTCCGCATGGCCGCACGGCTGCAGCGCGGCGACTGGGCGATTCTGTGGCTGCGCCGACGGCGCGTCAGGTAAGCGCCGCCCGTCTCCGCTCAAGGAGCAACCGCTCGGCCTTTGGCGGCGCAAGCGCCAGCGCCGCATCCAGCGCCGCCGCTGCCTCGTCCATCCGCCCCGCCCGCGCCAGCAGGTCGGCGCGCGCCACATGGTAAGGCCGCGCGAGGGCCAACCGCTCGGCCGGAAGCGCTTCGAGCGCGGCCAGCCCGGCCGCGATCCCCTCAACCTGCGCCAAAGCCAGCGCTCTGCTCGACGCCACCATCGGCGACGGGCGCAGCGCGAGCAGCACGTCATACAGCCGCAGCACTGTGTCCCAATCGACCGCGCCGTCGAACGCGCGGCGAGCGTGGGTGAGCTGGATCGCGGCCATCACCTGATAGGGCCCTGATCGCGCCAAGGCAGCCGCCCGGTCCATTAGCCCGCGCGCCGCTGCGATCCGGGGATAGTCCCACAGTGTCACATCCTGCTGCGACAGCTGCACCATCGCGCCCTGCTCATCGAGCCGCGCCCCGGCGCGTGACCGGGCGAGTAGCACCAGCGCGGCGAGGCCCAGCGCTTCGGGCTCCTGCGGCAGCAGTTCGGCGACCAGCAGCGCCAGCCGCTCGACCTCGGCGCCGAGATCTTCTTCCAGAGCCGCCGAGAGCTCCCCGCCCGCATCGGCATAGGCGGCCGTGAAGGCGAGTTCGAGCGCCAGCAGCACCGCGCCCAGCCGCTCGGGCCATGCCTTGCGCGGGGGGAGCTCAAACGCGATCCCCGCTTCGCGCACCTTGGCCTTGGCGCGAGTGATGCGCTGGAACATCGTCTGTTCGCTCACCACGAACAATCGCGCGATCGCGGGGGTCGGCAACCCGCATATCACCTTCAGAGCCAACGGAGCGCGCACTTCGGCCCCCAACGCCGGGTGGCAGCAGATGAACAGGAGCCGCAGCCGTTCATCCGGGATCGGTTCGGGCAGTTCGAGAATGTCAGCCATGTCGCTCACCTCCCCCAAGGCGTCAGCAGTCCGCGCTTCGCTGCGCGCCTTGCGGATCGCATCAAGCGCGCGGCGCTTGGCCGCAACGAATAACCACGCGGCGACATCATGCGGCGGATTGGCCAGCGCGAGGCAGGACGCGGCGGCATTGGCGAAGGCCTCCTCCGCCGCATCCAGATCGCGCAATTGGGCGGCGAGCGCGGCCACCACGCGGGGCCGCGCCGCCATGATCGCTTGGGCCAGATCGGCCTGAAGCGTCACCCCTGCATCGGCCAGACCGGGCGCACCTCGATCCCGCCCTTGGGCACCGGAATGCGCTTGGCCCATTCGAGCGC
>DLGU01000043.1:2417-2627 GCA_002482865.1 Porphyrobacter sp. UBA7686 | reverse complement strand
GGCTTGAGCCGCTCGCCCGAGAACGGCACCCCGGCAGCGACCAGATCTTCGGCCAGCTTCATGTGCCCCGCCAGCGTCGCTTCCAGCAGCGCCGCGCCGCCCTCGCCCGCATAGGGGCTTTCGTCCTCGTTGATCATCAGCATGAATTGCATGGGTCCGTCTCCGTCATCCACCCCGCCGGAATGGCGAGGCTCTGACAGGGAGACGCGG
>DLGU01000043.1:0-2311 GCA_002482865.1 Porphyrobacter sp. UBA7686 | reverse complement strand
AGGAACTGCGGGCCATAGCCGCGCGGCACGTCCTCGGGGATGCCGTAATCCTTGGGCCAGCGGTCCTGCGGCAAATGGAAGGTGCCGAACAGCTTGTCGATCCACGGGAAGTGGATCGCGAAGTTCACATCGAAGGCCTCGCGTTCCAGCCCGTGGTGCCAGTGATGGAAGCGCGGCGTGGCGATCCAGTGGCCCAGCCGGTTGAAGTTCCCGCCGACATTGGCGTGCAGCAGCGACGACCAGACATAGATGAAGCCGATATAGGCCTGCATCACCGAGGCGCCAAAGCCCAGCGTGAACAGCGGCAGCGATGTCACCGCGCGCAGCAGCACGACCTCGACCACATGCATCCGCGATCCCGCCAACCAGTCCATCGACTTGGCGCTGTGGTGCACCGCGTGGAAGCCCCACAGGAACGGCACCTTATGGAACAGCCGGTGGTACCAATATTGCAGCATGTCCGAGGCGACCAGCACGATGGCGAATTGCACCAGCCACGGCAGGTCCGCGACCATCGCCCGGAACGCCTGCCAATTGCTCGTATTGGCGTTGATGATCTGCGACGGCGCCAGCGACAGGAACGCCAGAATCTGCACGAACATCGAGCTGACGAGGAAGTAGAACAGATCCTCGCGCCATTCATTGCGGAACAGGCGTTGGTCGCGCCGGTGCGGTACGAAGCGTTCGAGCGGGGCGTACATGAAGCCGGTCGCCAGCAAATTGACGATGAAGAAATCGAGCCCGAAGAAGATCCCCCAACCGCCGGCATTATCCGCTTCAACCGACGCGCCGCCCAGCAAGGCCGCGCCAAGGCCAATCCCGAGCGCCGTCATGCCCAGCACCTTCCTCGGACGCAGCAGCAGGCTCAGCAAGGCAAGTGCATAGCTCGCCAGCAGGATCACATGGATGGCAGTGCGAAATCCGCCCCAGTCGCGCACGATCTGCAATTCGGGCGTGGTGAACCAGGCCGGAAATTTGAGTGCGATCACCATGACCAGCCCGCTGATCGCGAACAGCAGGCCGAAGAACCCGGCGAACCAGCCAGAGCCAAACCGCCGCACTTCCACCGGCGATTCCAGATCGCGCATCAATGCCTGAAGATAGCCTGCCATACTGCCCCACATGGATTACCATTCTGCGTTAGCATGAAGCGCCTTACCACACAGTAACGTCGCGGCGAATGCACCCAAGCGGCGGAGCTCAACGGGGGCCTGCCGCGGTGAGCGCATCCTCGAAGGCACCCAACGCATTGCGGGTGAAGGCGGCCATGTTCGCGATGCGATCATCGCTGCCGGTTTCGATCATGCAGGTGATAGTCATGCCAGAGGGCGTAGCGATTGCGGCGACGCTTTGCCCGGCGGGTGCACCCGAAGGATGCGACGATCCGCCGACCGACCCGCTTTCGGCCAGCCCCCACTCGGCCCCGAAATTGTCCCGGATCGCGCGGGCTTGCAGCATAGCGTAATCCGCGCTCGCCCCGCGCATCCCCTTGTAGGCGTCACGCGGGAGCGCGAACAGCACGTCGCGGGCGCGGAAGGAATAGACCACGCCGCCGCCCACGAAGAAATCGAGCGCGCCGGGGACCGTCAGCAAACTCGCCGCAATCAGGCCTCCCGTCGCACCATCTGCCACCGCGACTTTCTCGCCACGTGCGCGGAGCAATCCGGCGATGCGCAAGGCCTGGGGGTGGAGTTCCTCAAGGATCATGACGCGCCAGTTCCACCAGATAATCGCGGATTGCGTCGATTTCTGAATCGGTGAGGCTGGCATAGCGCCGCCGCGCGAACTCGCTCATCGCTCCGACTTCGCGCCCCCCGGCAGCCTTGCCGGTGCGCATCAGGGCCGTGAAGTCCTGCGGGTCGTAAGCGGCAACGATCCTGAGATCAGGCGGGGCATTGCCGCCTTCACCCATCGGGCCCTTCCCGCCGGTCAAATCGATCCCGTGGCACTCCACACAGGTTGCACGCAGGATGAAGCGGCCAAAGGCGTATTTCGTGCCGAGGTCTGGCGGTCCCTTGCCTTTCATGTCGGCAACCCGCGCCGCCGAATCCATCCATTCGCCTTTGGCCTGCATGGCGAGCAGTTCCGGCCCCATCGAAGGTTCGGGGTGCACCGGACCTTGGGGCTTTAGCGTCTTGAGATAGGCGACCATTGCGTCGACATCGGCGGGGTTGAGGTCGCTGAAAAGGTAGGACGGCATATCGATCAGCGCACGGTCGGCCCGCTTGCCTGCTTTGATCATCGCGGCCAGTTCATCATGGGAATACCTCGCCGCGCTCTGCGTGAGGTTGGCAGTCCAGAGCGTGCCCAT
>DLGU01000100.1:4157-16850 GCA_002482865.1 Porphyrobacter sp. UBA7686 | reverse complement strand
CAGGGTGTCAAGCGCCATATGGCGCTTGACACCCTGTCAACTTTGTCAACTTCGGTCTATCCCTGCAACTTCGCCATGGCCGCACCAACCGCTGCCGCAACATCGCCCGCCTGCGGGTTGCCGCGCATGATGAGACCGCCATTGGGCTGGATATTCGCGCCGGTGACATAGGCCTGATCGGTGCTGAGCCACAGGCAGGCGTGCGCGACATCCTCCACGGTATTGAGCCGTCCCATCGGATAGCGCGGCAGGAAGGCATCGGTCAGACCCGGCACCTGGAAGCTGTCATGCGTCATCGGGCTATCGGTAAAGGCAGGGGAGACGGTGTTCGCCTTGATCCCGAGATGTCCGTAATCATTCGCGACACACTCGATCAGCGCCTCGGAACCGCGCTTGGTGCCGATATAGGCCGCATGGTTGGTGATGATCGCCTTGGTGGTCGCCGATGAGAGCGAGATCAGCGATCCGCCGGTCGGCTGCTGCGCGCTCATCACCCGCACGAAAGCTTGCAGGAAGTGGTGCACGCCCTTGAACTGCAGGTCGACGATCTGGTCGAGCTGTTCCTCGGTGATCTCCTCCATGCTGGCGAGCAGGCCCCAGCCGGTGGTGTTGATCGCGATATCAACCCGCCCGAACGCGGCGACGGCCTTGTCTGCCATGGCGTTGACCTCGGCCCGGTTGGTGATGTCGCACAGGGCATATTCCCCGCCGATGTCTGCGGCGAGCGCGGCGAGCGGGCCTTCCTTGCGGCCCGCCACCATCACCTTGGCGCCTTCCTTGGCGAACAGGCGGGCGACGGTCTGGCCCATATTGCCCTCCGACGCTGCGCCCAGCACCACTGCGGTCTTGCCCTCTAACTGTCCCATCACAAATCTCCTCTCGAGATGCCGAGTAACACGGGGAGCAATGCCGCGGCCCTTCCCAAAAGTGTCCATTGTTCCGCCAGCCCCCGCGGCGGATAGCGGCGCGACAATCGTGGGAGAGCGCGCTATGTTTACCGGACCGCTGGAGGATCGCGTGGCGATCGTCGAACTCAATGGCACCTATGCCGATGGCGTGGTGCGTTTCGATGCCAACACCTGGGGGAGCGTGTGGGCGGATGATGCCGACTGGGATCTGATGGGCCACAAGACCAAGGGCAAGGACGCCATCGTCGGCTTCTGGAACGGCGCGATGGGAGGGCTGGAGGCGGTGAGCTTTCAATGCGTGCCCTGCATGATCGAAGTGACCGGCAACACCGCAAAATCGCGGGTGCAGACGCAGGAAATTTTGAAGCCGAAGGATGCCCCGGCGCGCCACGTTGGGGGTCTCTACGAAGACGAACTCGCCAAAATCGACGGGCGCTGGGTGTTCACCAGCCGCACCTTCAAGATCATCGCCGAATTCGGCGCTCAGGGGTAATTCGGCACATGGCCAAGATTCTCATTTCCGCGCAAATCGACCTCGACCCTGCCCAGCGCGAGGAGGCCCTTCGCACCGCCCGTCCGCATATCGAAGCGGCGCTCGCCGAAAAGGGCTGCATCCACTACGACTGGAGCGCCTGTTCGATGAACCCGGCGCGCGTGAATGTGTTCGAGGAATGGGAAAGCGAAGAGGCGCTCGCCGCCCATTTCAAGGACCCCGCCTATACCGGAATGCGCGATCATATCGGCCAGTTTGGCATCACCGGCGCGGTGAGCGCCAAGTACCGCGTCGATGCGGAAGGCCCGGTCTACAACGCCGAGGGCAATGCGACCGAGGCGTTTGACTAAACTGCTCCAGTGATTCTGGGCGCAATCCTCGCCGGCGGACAGGCGCGGCGGTTCGGTAGCGATAAGGCGCAGGCGCTGTATCAGGGCGAGCGGCTGATCGACCGGGTGGCGACTGCGCTGCTGGCGCAGTGCGGCGGGTTGGTGGTTTGCGGACGCAAGGAACCTAAGTTCCGCTGCATTCCCGATTGGCCCGAGGCTGGGCTTGGCCCGCTGGGCGGGCTGGCAGCGGCGTTGCACCATGCGCGGGAACAGGGCTTCAGCCATGTCCTGTCCGCCGGAGTGGATGTGCCCGACCTGCCGCATGATCTGGCCATGAGCCTCGCAGGCGAAGGCGCGGCGATTGTGGAGAGCCAGCCGGTCGTCGGGCTGTGGCCGGTAGTAGACTTCCCGGCGATTGATACCTTCCTGAGCGGCGGAGGACGGTCGCTCTACCGCTTCGCCGATGCCATCGCCGCGCGGCGGGTCGATCTTCCCACCGCGTTGATGAACGTCAACCGGCCTGAGGATTTGGCGGGGTGACCCCTCCGTCACCGCTTCGCGGTGCCACCTCCCCATTGCTGCGCAACGGGGAGGGACTGAAGACCGCAAAGTCCCTCCCCGTCCTTAAAGGATGGGGAGGTGGCAGCCCGCAGGGCTGACGGAGGGGTGGAATTACAGCTTCAACATCTGCTTCCCGCGATTGAGGCCAGCGAACAGCCGCTGCAAGGTCTGCGGCGCGTTTTCGAAGCCATGCTGGATGTCTTCCTGATACTTCAGGCTGCCATCCTTGACGAAGCCTTCCAGCCGCTTGCGGATGCCGGGGAATTCGCTCGCCCAGTCAAGCACGATGAAGCCCGCCATGGTGCCGCGCCGGAACACGAGGTTAAAGTAGTTCTCGGGGCCAGCTGGCAGGCTGCCGGTCTCGTAGCGGCTGATACCACCGCAGATCACCACGCGCGCATTGGTGGCGATGCAGGCGAGCATGTCGTTCAAAATCTTGCCGCCGACATTGTCGTAGATCACGTCCACACCGCGCGGGCAATGCTCGCGGATCTGTGCCTTCACATTGTCGGCCTTGTAATCGATCGCGGCGTCATACCCCGCCTCGCGCACCAGCCAGTCGCACTTGTCCTGACCGCCCGCGATCCCGACCACGCGGCACCCGGCGATCTTGGCGAGCTGGCCGACGATGCTCCCCGTCGCGCCTGCCGCGCCGCTGACCAGCACGGTATCGCCCGCCACGGGCTTGCCGACCTTGAACAGCCCGCAATAGGCGGTCAGCCCGGTCGTCCCGAGCACCGAGAGCACCGCAGTGGGCGAGATTTCGGTTTCGACCTTGGTCAGTTCCTTGCCGTCCGTGACGAGGTATTCGGTCCAGCCGGTGGTGCCGAACAGCATGTCGCCCACAGCAAACCTGCCGCCATTGGACGCCACCACCTCGGCAATGCCGCTGCCGCGCATCACGTCGCCAATGTTCATGGGCGCGACGTAGTCGGCGATGTTCTCCATCCAGCCCTTCTGCGCCGGATCGAAGCCGAGGTAATGGAGCTTGAGCAGCATCTCACCGGGCGCAGGATCGCCAAGCTCGGTGGTGACCAGCTTGAAGTCGTTTGCGATCTCGATCCCCCGGCCGCGCGGGTGTCCGTTGAGCAGCCATTGGCGGGTGGTGGTCGGCATCAGGTATCTCCTCGTTTCGCCTGCCCTATTGCGGGGGCAAAGCCCCGGTCTCCACGGACAAAAGTGTCAGTCGAGTGGTTCGCCCCCTGTGGTAGTTTGCACAGATAAAGGGAGAACCACGATGGGCGTCGAGACTCACAAGACCTTCTGCCGCTTCTGCCACGCCAATTGCGCGATGGAGGTGGACGTTGCTGACGGGAAGGTGATCGAAGTGCGCGGCGATCCTGACGATCCGGCCTATGGCGGCTACACCTGCATGAAGGGGCGCGAGCTGCCGGATTCGCACAATTCGGAAAATCGCCTGCACCATTCGCTGGTGCGCAATGACGCGGGCGAATTCGTCTCGACCCCGATGCCCGAAGCGCTCGCCCACGTGGCCAGCGAGTTGCGCCGCATCATCGACCAGTACGGCCCGCATTCGGTGGCGGTGTTCATGGGTTCGGGCGGATTCCAGAACAGCGCCGCCATGTCGGCCTCATTGAGCTTTGCGAATGCCGTGGGGAGCCGCAATTTCTACACTTCGGTGACGCTCGATCAGCCCGCCAAGGTCTTTACCACCGCCCGCTACGGCAAGTGGATGGCGGGGCCGAATACGTTCAGCGAAAGCGACGTTGCCATGTTCATCGGCAACAACCCGATCGTCTCGCATTACTCGCCGGTCGGCGGGGTGCCGCCGTTCAGCCCTTCGCGCCGCATTCGTGACCAGCAGGCCAAGGGCCTCAAGCTGATCGTTGCCGACCCGCGTGAAAGCGATGTGGCACGGCTGGCCGACATCTACCTCCCCGTAAAGCCGGGCGAGGATCCCGCGATGCTGGCCGGGATGCTCAACGTGATCATCAGCGAAGGGCTGTATGACCGCAATTTCGTCGCCGCGCATGTTGATGGGTTCGATGAATTGGCCGAAGCGGTGAAGGCCTTCCCGCCCGAGGTCGCTGCCGAGCGCGCGGGGCTCGACAAGGACCAGCTCGTCGCCGCCGCGCGGATGTTCGCGACCGGCTCGAAGGGCTGCGCGGTCACCGGCACCGGCCCCGAGATGGCGGGCAACGGGACGCTGACCGAATATCTGGTCGTCTGCCTGAACACGATCTGCGCCCGCTTCAAGCAGGAGGGTGAGAAGGCCGCGATCCCCGGCGTCTTCAGCCCTTACCAGAACGCCCGCCGCGCGCAGGTTGCGCCGCCGGTGCCGATGTTCGGCGCGGAAGGGATGCCGAAATCGCGCTTCCGGGGCTTGGGCCATCTGGGTTGGGAAATGCCCTGCAACGTGCTGGCCGACGAAATCCTCACGCCCGGCGAAGGCCAGGTGCGCGCGCTGATCTCGGTCGGGGGCAATCCGGTGGTCGGCTTCCCCGATCAGGCCAAGATGGTCCGCGCGCTCGATGACCTTGAGCTGTTCGTGCAGATTGACCCGTGGATGAGCGCCAGCGCCAAGCGCGCCGACGTCGTCCTCGCCCCCTCGCAATGCCTAGAGCGCGAGGACATCACGAGCCTTTCCGAATGGTGGCACGAGGAACCCTATGCCCGCTACACTGAAGCTGTGGTGGAAGCGCCGGGCGACTGCATTGACGAATATGAGATGTTCTGGACGCTCGCCCATCATCTCGGCATCCAGATGAACCTCAATGGCGGCCCGTTGCCGATGGACCGCAAGCCGACCAAGCAGGAGTTCCTCGATCTCGCCGTAACCGGCTGCCTCGTCACGCCCAGCCAGGTGCGTGCTGATTGCGCCGCCAATGGCGGTGCGGCGGTGATCTATCCCGAGGTTCACCCAGTGGTTCAGCCGGTCGACGAAGGCGAGTTCCACCGCTTCGATCTGGCGGTGGGCGCAATGCCATCGGAGATCGGAAAGTATGCCGAGAACCGCGCAGCGCGCGAGGGCTTCGATTACCGCTTGATCTCGCGCCGCTCCAAGACGCGGTTCAATTCAATCGGCCATCCGCTCAAGAAATTGCAGGCCAAGACCACCACCAACCCGGCCTATATCCACCCCGAGGATATCGCTGCGCTGGGACTGGAGGAAGGCGGGCTGGTCGCGATCACCTCGCCCCACGCCACGATCCACGGCGTGGTCAAGGCGAGCGATAAGGTGCGGCGCGGGATTATCTCGATGGCCCATGCTTACGGCGATGCCGATGCCACCAAGGAGGACGTGCGGGAACGCGGGTCTTCCACCAACCGGTTGGTAAGCGAGGTGGTCGATTACGATCCGATCACCGGGCAATCCCTGCAAAGCGCGATCCCGGTGAAGCTCGAACCGGCTTAGAATTTAAACCCTTGAATCCGTTCGGGCTGAGCTTGTCGAAGCCCCGTTCTTCCCTTTCGAAGAGAAGTGCGGCCTTTCGACAGGCTCAGGGCGAACGGAAATGGAGATTATCCGAATGCCCACCAACCGTCGTTTCCTGCTGCAACGCCGCCCTGATGGCACACCCGTTAAAGAAGACTTCGAACTCATCACCGAACCCACGCCTGCGCTGGAGGACGGCCAGTTCCTGATCCGCAACCACTACGCCTCGCTCGATCCGGCGATGCGTGGGTGGATGGATGCGGAAGGCAATTACATGCCGCCGATCCCCTTGGGCGATCCGGTGCGGGCGAGCACCATCGGCGTGGTCGAGGAGAGCCGTGCGGAAGGCTTTGCACCCGGCCAGTGGGTCATGGGCCTCAACGCGCTGGAGGATTACTCGGTCAGCGCAGTCGGCGGCTTCACCCAGCCGATTGACCCCACATTGGTGCCGAGCGTCACCAACTACCTCTCGATCTTCGGCGCCGTCGGCATGACAGCATATTTCGGCTTCCTTGAAGTGTGCCAGCCCAAGGCGGGCGAGACCGTGCTGGTCAGCGGCGCCGCGGGTGCTGTCGGTAGCCTTGTCGGCCAACTCGCCAAGATCCACGGCTGCCGCGCGGTCGGCATCGCGGGCGGCCCGGCCAAGTGCGCGCGCCTCACCGAGAAGTACGGCTTCGATGCGGCCATCGACTATCGCGGCAAGGATGAAGCCGCGCTCACCGCCGCCATCGCCGAGGCCTGCCCTGACGGGGTCGACGTGATCTTCGAGAATGTCGGCGGGATCATCCTTGATGCGGGGCTCATGAACCTCAACCTGCACTCGCGCGTCGGGCTGTGCGGCCTCATCAGCGAATACAACACCGAGCCGCGCGGTATCCGCAACCTGTGGCAGCTGATCGTCAAGCGCGCGCATATCCGCGGGCTCTTGGTCGCCGACTATGTCCCCCGCTTCGCCGAGGGCGCTCAGCAGATGGGCGTCTGGGCCGCGCAGGGCAAACTCACCATCGACGAGCATATCGACGAAGGGCTGGAGCACGCCTTCGACAGCTTCATGCGGCTGTTTGCGGGCACCAATGACGGCAAGATGATCCTCAAGATCGCTTGATGAACCGCTCGCTGCTCGTGCTGTCGGGGGGCCATCCCTATGAGGAAGGCCCCTTTGCCGAATTGCTCGCTGCGCTTGGTGATTGGGACATCACGCACCTGATCCATCCCGAAGGCGGAGAAGCTGACGCGGCCGAAGCGATTGCGACCGCCGACGCCCTGCTGTGCTACGACATGGCAGGCTACACCTTCGCCAATGGCACCGTGACGATACGCCCGCCCTCGCCCGCCTTTCGCGCGGCGATCACCGCGCGGTTCGCGGCAGGCAAGGGCGCGGTCGCTTTGCACCACGCGCTGGCCGGATGGGCCGAATGGCCGGAATGGCATGAGTGGCTGGGCGGCGGTTTCCTTTACCAGCCGGGCCAGTGGCAAGGCGAGGCTTGGCCCGATTCCGGCTATCGCCATGATGTCGCCTACACCGCGCACGTCATCGCCGATCACCCCGTGACGCGCGGTTTGCCCGCGAGCTTCCCGGTGACCGACGAAGTCTATCTCTGCCCGATTGATGAAAGTGCCATCGTCCCGCTGATGCGGGCCGAGGGGTTCGCTTTCACAGCGGGCAATTTTTACTCCGCCGCTAATGCCGTCGCTGGCGCGATGTTCAGTCGCGAGGGATGGGATCATCCGCCCGGCAGCAATTGCATCGCTTGGGAAAGCCGCACCTGCCCCGCACCGCTTATCTACCTGCAATGCGGCGACGGCCCCGCGACCTACGCCAACCCGCACGTCCGCCAGATGCTGGCCCAAGCGCTCGACTACACCTCAGGAGGAACCGCATGACCCCGCAGCAAACTGTCGAAGCCTTCATCAGCCATTGGAACGCCTGCGACATCGACGCGATGCTGGCCCTGTGCGCGCCAGGAATCGTCTATCACAACATTCCGATGGAGCCGGTTCACGGCACCGCGCAGATGCGCGAAATGGTTGCCGGATTTCTGGCCGATATCGCATCCTGCGACTGGCAGACCCACGCCATTGCGGCGAACGGCAACACCGTGCTGACAGAGCGCACGGACGCGTTCAACTTCAAGGACGGCCGCCGCGCCGCAGTTCGGGTGATGGGCACTTTCGAACTTGACGAGGCAGGCCAGATCTCCGCTTGGCGCGACTATTTCGACATGGCTGAATTTGTACGCGAATTCGCCGCAGGGTGATGTTCTGCGCACAATCCTAACACAAACGCGCATCGCAAGGGGGGCGGGGTCATGGCTAGGCTTGCGCCATAATATCCAAGGGTCTGGAGCCGCCTCACATGAACAAGCCACAAGGCAACGTGTTTGCGCCTGAAACGCTGATCGATCCGTTCGACCATTACCGCGCCATGCATGAGGCCGGCGTGGCGATCGAACTTCTCGAAGGCATGAACACCTACGTCGTCTACAGCTACGACCTGTGCAGCGAGGCGACCACCAAGCCGGAGATCTTCTCGAACGATTTCACCGCGCTGATGGGGCGTGAGGCGGACGAGGATATTCAGGCCATTCTGGCCGAAGGTTGGCCTGACCTGCCGACCCTGCTGACCGCCGACCACCCGGTCCACACCCGCAACCGCAAGCTGGTGAACCTCGCCTTCTCGGCCCCGCGTGTGAACGCAATCGAGGCCGACATGCGGCAGAAATCGATCGACCTGATCGAGGCCTTTGCCGACCGGGGGGAATGCGAATTCGTCGAGGAATTCGGCGTGCCGCTGCCGGTCGCGATGATCGCCGGGCAGATCGGGCTTGATGACGATCCCAAGCGGGTCAAGCGCTGGTCCGATGCGGCGGTCGACCGTTTCAGCCAGATGGTCGATCACGACCGCAAGCTCGAATGCGCGCGCAGCCTTGTCGAATTCCAGCACTACATGAAGGGCCTGATCGATGACCGCCGCGCGAATGGCGGCAACGACCTGCTAACCGATCTGGTCGAAGCGCGGATCGAGGGGGAAACCCCGTTGATTGACCCCGAAATCATGTCGCTGATGCAGCAATTCATGGTGGCAGGGAACGAGACCACCACCTCGACGCTGGCCGGCGGATTGCTCCAGCTGATCCGCAATCCCGATCAGATGGCGAAAGCCAAGGCGGCAGCGGGCGGGCGAGATCCCAAGGTCATCGGCAATCTCGTCGAAGAGGCGCTGCGCTACGAAACGCCAACGGCGGGGATGTGGCGGATCGTCAAGCAGGACACCGAGCTTGGCGGCATGGCGATCCCGGCGGGCAGCGTGGTGCAGCTGCGCTATGCGGCAGCCAACCGCGATCCTTCCCGGTTCCCCGATCCCGACACATTCGACATCGAGCGCACCAACGCCCGCACCCACCTCAGCTTCGGCAAGGGGCCGCATATGTGCGTGGGCAACATGCTCTCCCGCAAGGAAATGCTGGTTGCCTTCGACGAGCTGCTCGAACGGCTCGATAACTTCGCGGTGGCGGACGAAAATGAAATCCGCATCCTGCCCAACATCCTGCTGCGCGGGGTGACCAACCTGCCGATCACGTTCACGCGGAAAGCCTGACGCACATGAATTTCGACCTTTCCGAAGAACAGCAGATGTTCGTAACCTCGGTCGAGCGCTTCGCCGCGCCCGTGGATGTGGAAGCCCGCCGCAAGCTGCGGCTCTCGCCCACCGGCTATGACCGGGCGCGCTGGCAGCAATTGGCCGAGATGGGCCTGATCGCGCTCGCGGCGGGCGAGGATGCGGGCGGCATGGGCGGCTCGGCGGTGGATCTGGCGCTGGTGGCGGAAGCCATCGGCAAGGCCAATGCACCCGATCCCTTGCTCGAACACGGCATCCTGCCCGCGCTGCTGCTGGAGCGTGGCGGCGCGGCCGAAGCGCTTGAAGGCGTGCTGGCAGGCGAGACCATCGCCACCCTCGCCTGGACCGAACGCGGCCAGCGCTACAGCCTCAAGGCCAAGGGCATGAAGGCCGATGGCGCTGAGGGTAGCGTGACCCTCACCGGCGAAAAGACCATGGTGATGGGCGCGCTGATCGCCGATCTGTTCATCGTCACCGCCGATATGGGCGGGGAGACCGCCTGTTTCCTCGTGCCAAAGGGCGCTCCGGGGCTGGAAGTGCGGGCCTATCGCCTTGCCGATGGCAGCATCGCGGGCGAGTTGAAACTGACCCGCACCCCTGCCACTGCAAAGCTGGCGCTGGATGCGGAAGGGCTTGCTGCCGTCGCTGCTGAAATGCGCCTTTACGCCGCCGCCGAAATGGTCGGCCTCGGCCAGCGCTTGCTCGATGACACGCTGACCTATGTGAAGGAGCGCGAGCAGTTCGGCGTTGCCATCGGCAGCTTCCAGGCGCTCCAGCACCGGCTGGTCGATTGCTATGCCCGCGAAGAACAGGCGCGCTCGATGCTGCTGCGCGCGGCGCTGACCGACCGGGGCGATGCCGCCAAGTGGCAGCGTGCTGCCGCCGGAGCCAAGGCCTTCATCGGCGAAAACGTCGACGCGATTGCGCGGGAAGCGGTGCAGATGCACGGCGGGATGGGGATCACGGACGAGTTGGCGATCGGCCACGCCTTGAAGCGCGTGCTGGTGCTCGCCCGGTTGTTCGGTGACGTCGACACCGTGCTTGCCGAATATGCTTTGGCAGCCTGAGGGGGCTTGGACATGGGACAGAAGATCGACCCGAACCTATGGAGCGATGGGCCGGAACCGCACCTGATGGGCGGCAAGCTGCCGTCTGGCGAAGTGGTGTTCCCGATGCCGGTGGGCGATGCGGCGGAGGGCGTTGAGCCTTACAAGCTGTCACGCCATGGCAAGCTGTGGTCGTGGACCTCGCAGGGCTTCCTGCCGAAGGAGCCTTACGAAGGCCCCGGCAGCGGCCCCGGCGAAGGCCCGCCCGATTTCCAGCCCTTCCTCTTGGGCTATGTCGAACTGCCCGGCGAGGTGATCGTCGAAAGTCGCATCGTCGATGCGCGGCTCGAAGACCTGCATCTGGGCATGGAGCTCGAATTCTGCATCGTGCCGTTCAACATGACTCACGACACCTTCGCCTTCCGCCCGGTCGCCGCAATCGAGAGTAAAGCCGCATGAGCGAGAACGTCTATATCATCGGCGCCGGCATCCACCCCTTCGGGCGCACAGACGGCCGGTCAGGCCGCGAACAGGGAGTCCATGCGGTGCGCGAGGCGCTTAGCGATGCCGGGCTCGAATGGCCCGATATCGAATGCGCCTATGGCGGCTCGGCAGCGGCGGGCAATGCCGATATCATGGTCAATGAGCTGGGACTGACCAGCCTGCCCTTCACCAATGTCGCCAATGGCTGCGCGACCGGCGGCAGCGCGCTCGCCGCCTCGCAGCAGGCGATTGCGAGCGGGATGTATGACCTCGCGCTCGCCGTCGGCTTCGACAAGCACCCGCGCGGGGCATTCAATGCCAAGCCTGCCGATTACGGCCTGCCCGAATGGTACGGCCAGACCGGCATGATGCTGACCACGCAGTTCTTCGCGCTCAAAATCCAGCGCTACATGCAATTGCACGGCATCAGCCGCACGACGCTGGGCCGGGTCGCGGAAAAGGCATTTCGCAACGGCACCCTGACGCCCCACGCATGGCGGCGCAGCCCGGTCGATCTCGAAACGATCCTCAACGCGCCGATGATCAACGATCCGCTGACCAAATATATGTTCTGCTCGCCAGCCGAGGGCGCGGTGGCGCTCATCCTCGCGTCGGAAAAGAAGATGCGGGAACTCGGCGCTGACGGGGTGAAGATCCGCGCGGTCTCGGTCAAAACCCGCCCACCCAACTCCTTCGAGGTGTTCCAGGCCGGCATCAGCATCGAGGAGGGCGGCAAGCCCACCGTCCTCGCGTCGAAAGCCGCGTTCGAGAAGGCCGGGGTCGGGCCCGAGGACATCTCGGTCGCCCAGCTTCAGGACACCGAAAGCGGCGCAGAGATCATGCACATGGCCGAAAACGGCTTCTGTAAGGATGGCGATCAGGAAGAATGGCTCGCCAATGGCTGGACCGAGATTGGCGGCAAGCTGCCGGTCAACACCGATGGCGGCTGCCTTGCGTGCGGCGAGCCCGTCGGGGCTTCGGGGCTCCGGCAGATTTACGAAAACGTCACCCAGCTGCGCCAGCGCGGCGGCGAACGGCAGGTGCCCGGAAAACCGCGGTTCGGCTATAGCCATGTCTACGGCGCGCCGGGGCTTTCGGGCGTCGCCATTCTGGAACGCGAATGAGCCGCATGCGGGGCAAGGTCGCGCTGATCTCAGGCGGCGCGGAGGGGATCGGGGCTGCGGTCGCACGGCTGATTATCGCCGAGGGCGGCAGCGTGATGCTGGGCGATGTGCAGCTGGAAAAGGCGCAAGACTTGGCCGCTGAGCTGGGCGAGCGTGCCGCGGCCTGCCTGCTTGATGTGCGTGACTTGCACCAGTGGGAAGCTGCCGTTTCCGCCACGCGCGGCCAGTTCGGCAAGCTCACCGTGCTGTGCAACATCGCGGGCATTTCCGAACCCGGCAACGTGCCCGATGGCGATCTCGACGTGTGGCATCGCACCATCGACATCAACCTCCACGGCCCGTTCTACGGGATGCGGGCTGCGATCCCGGCGATGGAAGCCAGCGGAGAACCCTGCGCCATCGTCAATATCGGCTCGATGATCGCGCTGCGCCCGGCGGCGTTCGTTGCCGCTTACTCAGCGTCGAAGACAGGCCTGCGCGGTCTCACCCAGTCGGTTGCGCTTGATCTGGCCGCACGGGGTCTGCCGATCCGCGCCAACATGGTCCACCCCGGCGCGATCCGCACGCCGATGTATAATCGCTACAAATTCTCCGGCGCCGATACGCCCGAGAACATCGAGACCAATTTCGCCGCAACCCACCCGATGAACCGCATCGGCGAGCCGGAAGAGGTCGCCCGCGCGGTGGTCTTCCTCGCCAGCGATGATGCGAGCTTTACCACGGGCTGCGATTT
>DLGU01000100.1:0-4030 GCA_002482865.1 Porphyrobacter sp. UBA7686 | reverse complement strand
CACCCGCATATCCGCACCACGGTCGCCTGCGACTATTCCGGGCTGGAGCGGCTCGACCAGTGCCGCTTCCTCATCACCTATACCTGCGACCTGATGCCAACCCCGGAACAGGCCGCGCAGATCAAGGCGTGGATGGAAAAGGGCGGCAAGTGGATGGCGCTCCACGGCACCAACTCGATCCTGGTCTTCACCGCCGAAGGTCTGGTCGATGCGCCGGATGATCGCCCGGACGTGATGGAGATGCTCGGCACGCAGTTCGTCGCGCACCCGCCCATCGGCAAGTTCCCGGTTGAGGTGGTCAATAGGGATCACGAGCTGACCAAGGGCATCGAAAACTTCGAAGTGGTGGACGAGCTTTATCTCTCCAAAACCACTGCCCCCATCGAAACCCTGATGCAGACGACCTTTGAAGGCGAGGCGACCGGCTTTACCCAAAGCCAATGGCCGTCCACCACCGTACCTATCCTTTATACGAGGGATATCGGCGAAGGGCAGATCGTTTACAACGCACTGGGCCACTGCCGCGGGCATTATGACCTGCCCGGCATGGCCGATTTCTACCCGCACAAGGAAATGTGCGCGTGGAATTACGATGTCTATTATGATTTGCTGCGACGTACGATACTCTGGGCGATGCGCGACGGGGCCTGAGCGGCTGGACTGATTACGAGAAGTGGGACTCGACTGACATGGATATGGACTTCTCCCCCGAGGACATCGCCTTCCGCGAAGAGGTGCGTGGGTTTCTCAAGGACAACCTGCCCGCACGGCTGCGCGACGGGGCTCGCCGCACGCCGGGGGTGTTCGTCGAGCCCGATATCGGGATGGAATGGCACCGCATCCTGTTCCGTCAGGGCTGGGTTGCCCCGCACTGGCCCAAGGAAGACGGCGGCACCGGCTGGACGCCCACGCAGAAATTCATCTTCGAAAAGGAATGCGCGCTGGCGGGCGCGCCGTCGCTGGCGATCCTCGGCCTGCGCCTCGTCGGCCCGGTGATCTGCGAATTCGGCACGCCCGAACAAAAGGCGCGCTTCCTCCCCGGCATCCTGTCGGGCGATGATTACTGGTGTCAGGGCTATTCCGAGCCCGGCAGCGGCTCCGACCTCGCCAGCCTGAAGACCGCCGCGCGGCTCGATGGTGATGAATATGTCATCAACGGGTCGAAGATCTGGACCACCCACGCCCATCATGCCGACTGGATCTTCGCGCTGGTGCGCACCGATGCCACGGTGAAGAAGCAGGCCGGGATCAGCTTCCTGCTCGTGCCGATGGACCAGCCGGGGGTGTCGGTCACGCCGATCCACTCGATGTCGGGCGATCACGAAGTGAACGCGGTGTTCTTCACCGATGCCCGCACGCCTGCGGAAAACCGCATCGGCGAAGAAGGCCAAGGCTGGAGCATCGCCAAGTTCCTGCTGGAGAACGAGCGCGGCGGATCGTGCTATGCCCCGCGCCTGTTGCAATCGATCGAGCGGCTGGAAAACCTCGCGCAGACCCAGCCTTCGGGCGTCAATGGCGCGCTGGCGCATGACCCGCGCTTCCGCGACCGGCTGGCGCGAGTCCGGCTGGAGGCCGAGGCGCTGGAAATCACCGAACTGCGCATCCTCGCCGAACTCGCCAAGGGCCGCGCGCCGGGGCCGCAAACGTCGCTGGTGAAGCTGCTCGGCTCGAATATCGGCCAGCAGGTCGATGTGCTGCGTTTGGAGCTGCTGGGGCCGGACGCCTTGCAATTGCCCTTGGAGCGCCCGCTTTACGGCAATGAAGCGCCCGAACCGGTCGGCAGCGAATATGCCCAGACCGCGATGGGCCGCTACCTCAACAACCGCGCCGCGACGATCTTCGGCGGCTCGGACGAGGTGCAGAAGAACATCATCGCCAAGACCGTGCTGGGGCTTTGAAGGATTAGCGTCATTGCGAGCCGCGAAGCGGCGCGGCAATCCAGAGCGGAATGCGTAACGCTCTGGATTGGTTGGCCCTTGGCCAGCTTCGCTTCCGCTTCGCTCGCAATGACGAAATAAGAGGACGCTGAGAAATGGACGCTTCAAAACTGATGTTCCGCGACGGGTTGATGGCGGGCGAGCGCATTCTGGTGACCGGCGGGGGCACGGGCCTCGGGCGCGAGATGGCGGAAGCCTTCCTCAAGCTTGGGGCGACCGTCTACATTTGCGGCCGTCGCCAGAACAAGCTGGATGAGACAGCCGCCGAGCTGACCGCCCTCCATGGCGGCAAGATCGTTGGCATGGCCTGCGACATCCGCGATGCCGATGCGATCCACGCGATGGTCGATGCGATCTGGGCCGATGGCGGTGCGCTCACCGGCGTGGTCAACAACGCGGCGGGCAACTTCATCAGCCGCACCGAGGATCTGTCGGTCAACGGCTTCAACGCCATTGCCGACATCGTGATGCGCGGGACATTCTACGTCACGCTCGACATCGGCAAGCGGCTGATTGCGGAGAAGAAGAAGGCCAGCTTCCTCTCGATCCTCACCACCTGGGTGTGGTCGGGCAGTGCCTTCGTGGTGCCATCCGCCATGTCCAAGACCGCGATCAACGCCATGACCCAGAGCCTTGCGACCGAATGGGGCCGCTATGGGCTGCGCTTCAACGCCATTGCGCCGGGGCTCTTCCCGACCAAAGGCATGAGCGCGCGCCTGTCCCCCGGCGGGCAGGGCGGCAATTCGAAGAACGACCTCAACCCGATGGGCCGCGCGGGCGAGATGCACGAACTTGCCAACCTCGCCGTGTTCCTGATGGGGCCGGGCGCGGAATATGTGAACGGCCAGACCATCGCCATCGACGGCGCGGGCTTCCAGGCCAATGGCGGCACCTTCTACCCGATGCTCCACGCGCTGGGCGATTCCGAATGGGATCAGATGCGCGCCATGATCAAGGGGACGAACGAGAAGGACAAGGCCGAACGAACGACCGGCTGAACGGGCGCGCGCTTTCCTACTTTGCCGAGTTCTGCCAACCTTCCGGCATGACGCAATTTCCCCCCGAATTCCGCCCTTTCATGGTCGAGGCGGGACGGAACGGTTTTCCTTTCCTGGACAGTGTCTCATGTGTCTCCAACACGATGAGCAGCCCGCGCTGTGGACAGTCAGGTCACCGCAGCGCGCTGGTTGAACTCGGGGCGCTGCCATTCGCCCGATGCCAGCACTTCGGCCAGATGGCGGGCGGCGGCGGCGATATCGGCGAAGCTCAGGTACGCAGGCGCAAAGCCCAGCCGCAGCACATCGGGCGCGCGGAAATCGCCGATCACGCCGCGCGCGATCAGCGCCTGACAGATGGCGTAGGCCTCAGGGTGGCGGAACGAGAGCTGGCTGCCGCGATCAGCGCTGCGGGGCGGGCTGACGAGGTCAAGGTGCACGTCATGCGCCATCAGGCTTTCGAGGAAGAACTCCGACAGCGCCTGCGATTTGCCGTAGAGCCGCGCCACACCGATCTCCGCGATCAGATCGACCCCCACCTCAAGCGCCGCCAGCCCCAGCACCGGCGGCGTGCCGCATTGCAGTCGGTCGATGCCCGGTGCGCCCGCGTAATCGTCGGTAAAGGCGAAGGGCGCGGCATGGCCAAACCAGCCGGTCAGCGGCTGCTGGAGGTCCGCCTGATGCCGCTTGGCGACGAAGGCGAAGGCGGGTGCCCCCGGCCCGCCGCACAGGTACTTGTAGCCGCAACCCACAGCGAAATCCGCGCCAACCGCGTTCAGGTCAACCGGCAGTGCTCCCGTGGAGTGCGACAAGTCCCACAGCACCAACGCGCCCGCCTCATGCGCCGCGCGGGTGAGCGCCGCCATGTCGTGCAGCGCGCCGGTCTTGTAGTGGGCATGGGTGAGCATCAGGAGTGCGACATCGCCATCCAGGGCCTGCATGAGCCTGTCCCGCTCGGCCAACCGCCGCTCGGCAAGGCCCTGCGCCTCCAGCCCGGCGATCATGTAGAGATCGGTCGGGAAGTTGCCGGGTTCGGACAGCACCACCTTGCGGCCCGGACGCATGGCGAGCGCAGCGGCGATCAGCTTGAACAGGTTC
>DLGU01000126.1:4648-31524 GCA_002482865.1 Porphyrobacter sp. UBA7686 | reverse complement strand
GGTCCGAGGTTAGGTAGCAGTGCACTTCAGGCCAGACTCTAATCGCTCGTGGAGGAAAATCAGGGGGTCATGTCACTGCGATGTGTCATAAGTCGCAAACTGTCACATGTCGGCAAATTGCGCGCTGCTGATCGATCGCTTCCTTAACTCGATCCGCTATCAGGACCTACTTGCAGCCCTGCTCCCAAAGGCCCTGCTTGACGGGCCGAGAGCGGTGCTGCGCCGGATCGACGGATGGTTCGAGGCACGAGCCGTAGGCTCAGCACTCAAGGTGAGAAGACAAATCACCGAAAGGACATATGATCTCCACGAAAAGACTGGACAAAGCGTAAGTCAGCCGACTTATTGTCGCGGGAACGGAGGGATTCATGACCTTGAAGAGGTTTGGCGGGCTTTTCAGTATTTTGCTGCTTGCAGGTTGCGATACGGCCAGCGGCGTAACGGCTGATATCTCCGGCCTCGATTGTTATCCGGGCGAAGCGGCTGCTTTCATCGCGAACACGCAGGATGAGGTCGCGGTCCCCCGAGATCCCGGCGGACCATACACGCTCTATCTCGACGGCTCGGCAAGCATGGTCGGCTATATTCGCGGCGGCGATACGGCCACGCGGCTCATGCCCGATCTGGTTGGGATGTTGCCCGAGTTGCCGCAAATCGACCGCGGCAATACCACGGTCTGGCGATTCGATCGCACCTTCACCCAGCTAGATCAGGCCGGGCGCGACAAGATGCAGACCGAAGCAGGCTATCTCTGCCCGCCGGGCAAGCCCAATTGCGATGCGCAGGAAAGCCATATCGACGCGGTGTTCGAAAAGATCGCCGCAGAGCCCGCTGATACGCTGTCGGTGGTGGTGAGCGATCTGTGGCTAGTAAATGATGAAGTTCTGACCAGCAGCGGCGTGGCGTTTGCCAGGCCGTTCGGCAAGATCTTCGACAGCGGCCGGGGCATCGCGGTCTACGGCTTCGAGAGCCCTTATGCCGGTCGGGTGAGCGATCTTCCGAGCAAGCGCCGCGATTTCACGGCGACGGGGCGCTATCTGTTTGTGATGGTGGCCGGCCCACAGGCACGGCTTGATGCTTTTCACCGGGCGATGGTTCAGGCGCCGTCGGCCCGGATTGCTGAGGCCTTCACCAACGGCACCGCTCGCCACGCGCTGTTCTCGCTCGAACCGGCGATCATCGGCCAGAGCACCGAGGCTATCGCTGCCTCGTCGGGCTCGGCGCTTACCAAGCAGGTGTTCCTGCCGCCCAAGCAGGGCGTGGCGCTGCCACAATTCGCGCTCGACCGCGCAGCGGCCTTGCGCCTCACCAAGCCTGATCCGGGCGCGGTGTGGCCGGGCATAGCTGCCGCCAATGTCCGCCCCGGCGCGATCTGGCAGGGGCCGATAAAGGGGCAGACCCGGCTGTGGCGGCAGGTGGGCGATTCCTGCGCTCCCAAGGGCGGCGATTGGCGCGCCGAGGGGACTGTGGGGGGCGGATGGAGCGATGACGGGACTGGCCGCTTCACACTAGATCCGGCGCAACTGGCCCAGATCGGCACGGGGACTTTCCTGATCGTAGGGGAGGCGACCCGCATGTCGTTGTCCAGTCCCAACCCCGACAGCCAGTGGATGCGCGACTGGAGCTTTGCAGCATCGGGCGAGGCTGAAGCAATTACCCGACCAGTTGTGCCGACACTTAACCTTGCGGAAACCGCGCGTCTGCTGGAACTGGCGTTGCTTGACGCGGCCGAAGGCAAGCCGGTGCGGCTGGGCGGCTTCGCCGCCGCGATCACGATCGAATGAATCGGGCACGCGTGCCATGAAGAACAGATTGACAAAAATAGGGGCACTGCAATGAACAGCAACATCTTGGTCCGCCTCGCACTGGCAATGGGAGCGAACGCGGCGGCGTTCGGTATCTTCTTCGCCTTTGCGCGGTTCGGCATGGCCGATCAGGGCAACTTGTCGCAGGCCGTGCTAGAAAACCTGCAGGACAATCCCATGGGCGTGCAGGTACGGATCGATGATCTGATCGGGCAGCTGATTACCATGGGCGCGGCCGCGATTGGCATCGCCTTTGTAATGGCGATGGTGTGGCTAATGCTGGTTGAGATCAATCCTCCGGTCGGCGATGTGTCTGCGCGGGCCAAGCGCCAGCCCTGGGCAGGCCTGCTGATCCTGACCGTGATTGGAGCGATCGCTGCCGGGTGGCTGCTGATGATAAACGCGCCGATCGCCTCCAGTCTGGCCAGCGGCGTGACGGTCACCGGCACAGTGGTGGCGTTGTTGTTGGCGATCATGGGCTATTGGCTCGGGACGGGCCTCGGCGCATCGCGCGCCTCCAAGGTCGCTGTTCCCGGCTTCGGCGGCTGATCGGAGGCAATCAGCATGGCAACCAACATCCTGATCGGCATCGGCGGCACTGGTGCCAAGATCGTCGAATCCGCGCTATATCTGTTTGCCAGCGGCATCGGCCCGGCCGACGGTGTCCATATCGGTCTGATTGATCAGGACAATGCCAATGGCAATGTCCAGCGCACCGAGACGCTCCTCAATCTGATCCACCGGATTCAGGCCGAGCTGACGACCGGCGGAAACAAGCTGGACTGGACCGACAAGAAGCCGGACGAACGCACCAGCCTGCTCAGTGTACCGCTAAGGAAGCTGTTCGCCGATGCCGACGCCTGCCATTGGCGCCCGGCCCCTGAAAAGCTCAACACGCTGGCCGAGATCCTGCAGGAAGGGCAGATGACAACGGCCCAGAAGGACCTGTTCGACCTGCTGTTCCGTCCCGCCGGTGCGCCCGCAGCGGACAAGGAGCAGGACCTCAGGCTGGAAGAAGGCTATCGCGGGCGGGCCCACGTCGGATCGGCGGCGCTGCTGTCGGCGCTGCATTACGATTCGCCGCAGTTCCTGACCACCATGACCGAACTGATGCGCAACGGCAGTAGCACCGGCGGCGAGGTTCGGATAATGCTAGCAGGATCGTTGTTCGGCGGGACCGGTGCGGCAGGCTTTCCGACCATCGCCCGCTCGCTCGACAAGTTGCGCAAACCGGGCAACAAACAGAACATCAACGCCGAAGCGGTGAAGATCG
Organism: Porphyrobacter sp. UBA7686; assembly: GCA_002482865.1. Lineage (GTDB taxonomy): Bacteria > Pseudomonadota > Alphaproteobacteria > Sphingomonadales > Sphingomonadaceae > Erythrobacter. The sequence continues at coordinate 28,446 of DLGU01000126.1, read as the reverse complement.
GTGGGGCGCTGATGCTGCCCTATTTCACATTCAAAGATCCGACTGACACAGCAGCCAACGTGATCACCTCGTCTCAGCTGTTGCCGCAGGCACAGGTAGCGGTCAATTTCTACGACCGCCTGACCGAGCAGGAAGGCGTGTTCGACCATCTCTATATTGCGGGCTGGGACAAGCTAATCTCGCTGAATTACCACCAACCTGGTCGCAACGAGCAGCGCAATCCCGCGCTGCTGCCCGAACTGGTCGCGGCGATGGGCGTCGCGGATTTCTTCACCCTTGATGCAATCGAGCCGCAGCGTCAGCCGATGATGGCCGCGCGGCGCGATGATGAGGCGCTGACCTGGGGCGATCTGCCGATTAGTGATACTATGCGTGACAGGGTGTTCGAGCGGTTAGCGCAGGCCCTGCGCTTTGCGGTGATATGGCGCAATCGCATCGAGCCAGCCTTGGCCGCCCCGCGCAAGCGCCGGGGTCTTTTGGATAACACACTGGAAATCCAGTTCGCATGGTTGAGAAAGCTTACCGAGGGTACAGACTGGCTGGGCAATACGGTGACGCTTCGTGAAAACCTCGTCACATTATCCGAGAGTCTGATAGAATGGGCCGCCTGCATGCAGCTGTTTGTTCCGGAGGGACTACGGGTTGAGCTTTGGAACCCTGTCGCCTTACTCTCGCGCAACGACCGCGACATGCCGCAAAATGCCATCCTCTTGAAAGAAAGCCGCTCGGAACAGGAAACGAGTAGCGATCTCACACAGGTCGTGATCCCCGCGGATAGCCAAAAGAAACCAGCAAACGGCCAGGCAGTATTTGACGAGTTGCACGACGATGAAGCAGGGCATGGCAAAAGCACCGGCCTCGGCCGCCTGATCGCTGCAGTCCACCGCGCCGCGCGCCCGTTCCATGACAAGGGACCCACCAATGGCCAGTGACGCCAATGTGCTGATGTTGACCCCGCTCAAGGAAAAGGGGCACAATTTCAAGGTCGCCACCCAGCCGGGTAGCTGGGTTCTGGCCGAAAGCAGCCTTTCGGAACTCGGCAAAGCGCTCAATGTCGACAAAGACGCCAAGGTCGATCTGGTCCGCTCGACGCCCGACCCGTGGGCCCAGGTGCGCAGCTTTGCCGACGTCCTGCTCGATCCGACCGCCGATGACCCCCGCGTAATCGGCCAGTGGCGCGCGTTGCTGACTATTCTTGCCCTCTCGGCCCAGCGCGAGAGCGCGTACCGCGTCACCTTCGAGGCGGTGCCGCTGTTCGAGGAGAACTCGCGCTTTGCCCAGGTGATGATGCATCTGCTGCCGCAGGTTGCCCTGCCATTTCCACCATCGCCGGACAACACGTCGTGTGGTTGGGATTGCCCAGTGGTGATGCGGGTTGTGATGCTCGATCGCGATGGCCGCGATCTGCCTGGCACGCGCCCACTGGCCTTGCTCAACCCGGCCTGTCTGATTGCTCCGGGCCGCGATGCCGATAGCTGGACCTGTCCGATCAGCTGGATGGGGGAAGGCCTGATTGATCCGCTGACTTGCCAGCCGAACAACCGCCTGCCGTATGCGGATCTTAACCTGCTGCTGCAATATCTGAACCGGCTGCATGACGAACTAAAGCACCTGTGCGACGGGCAAGGCGATGCGCTGGCGCAGACCACGCTCACCAATCTCCTCAACCGCGTGAGGGCCTTCGTCGGTGACGTGCGCCGCCAGCCGGGCTTGTCGGGCGAAACTGCCGATGATTTCGAGTTCGTGGTCGGCGATCCTCTCGACCGCGATTTGCCTGCACCCTATCGCTTGCTCGCAACTCCGATAAAGGCGGCTCCGCCCAAGCCGGGGACCTCGCATTGCATCATCCCGCTGCGGGCTGATATCGAGGAACAGCCATTCAAAGGCATGGTGTTGCTTGACCGATATCTTGCCAGTGATGGCCACCCGGCGACCGCGATCACCTTCTGGGGTCACGTTACCTTGCAGCAGGCGCTCGACATGCGCGCTTCGGAACGCAAGGCGCTGGCTGACGAGATCACCAAGGCTGGGTTCTTGCTGGTCACGCCGGATGATTTCTTTACGAGGGTGCTGCTCCGCCTGAACGAGGAAGACCGGCCCGGACAGATCGTTTCTCACCCTGATCGCTTTGCCGATTACCTGTTGCCGCTTTCGCCTCTGATCCTGCTTGTCCTCTCCCCGCCCGAACTTGCCAAGCGGCTCGACAGGGCGCGCGACGGCCGGGTGTCGCTGACAATCCCGCTCGGGTCGACGGGCCACACCCTGTCGCGCACCTTTGCAGGAGCAACGCTGGCGAACGAGATCGACTGGGGCCTTGGCGATTTCGCGGTGTGGCCCGATTTCAAGAGCACGCGCTGGCAGCATTATGTCGCCCGGATAGATTATGGTCGCAGCGTTGTACGCCGCCTGCGCGGGCGGCTGGCAGCCTCGGGCACGCTCATGGCCCGCATGTTGATGAGCCGTCAGCAACCCGAAAACCGCGCTGAGGCCGCAAGCCTCTGGGCTTCATCGGCCCCACTTGATCCGCCCAGCCTTGGTAATCAGCTTGACCGCATCCCCGATTACGATGGTCGGTTCCTGACTTCACCCGAACTTACCCGGCTGCGAGCCCGCGACACCATGAGCAATGTCTCGGAAGTGCAGATCAGCCGCGTGCCGTTTGAGGCGGCGTTCTTCGCGGTCTGCCTTGGAGTCGATCAGCCTCCGGTACCAGCAGGTATGGCGCTGCTGGCCATCCAGGACGTGGGCCCGATCAACGACGCCGATGGCGACGTGTCGATCGACTTCGGCACCACCAACACTGTCGCCTGCCTCAATGACGACCAGTCTCCGGCGAACCTTCAAGCCCGGCTTGTCCACCCGGTGCAGGATACTCGGGAAGTCGCGCTACCGGTCGGCGCACTGGGGCAATCGCTACGCGAGTTCCTGCCGCCCGACCAGCGCCCGCTTCCCACCCCTACGGTCATCATTAACCGCGATCTCGACAATCACGCGATGACGGCGGTGCAGGGCAACGAGGTACTGCGCGACGCACTCCTTCTGAGCCAGCTTATCTATTTCCAACCTGATTTCACGGCAGACGGCACCATCGCGTCGGTCGGCCTCGGCGACTGGACTACGCTGCTGCGGCGGCTGCGCTTCAACCTCAAATGGGCGCAAGCGAGCGACATGCGTGACGCGGCACGGCGCTATATCCGCCAGCTGGTGCTGATGTTGTCGGCTGAGTGGGCAGCGGCAGGCAACAATCCAGCGCAGCTGCGCTGGCACTTCTCTCGGCCACGCAACATGGGCGATGATGTCGATTTCTTGAACCTGATGTCGCGCGCGATCAGCGAAGTCATTCCCCACCACCGCTCCGATGCGATCTGCCCGCTGGTGTTCGAAGGCGATGCTGCGGCGGCCTATATCCTCAAGGATGATTCCTCGCGCCAGTCTACGAAGGGACGGATCAACATCATCCTCGATATCGGCGGCGGGACCACGGATTTCGCGATCTGGTCTGGCGGCAGCGAACCTCGCGAGCTGGCGTCGGAAACAATCCGGTTGGCCGGCGGCGATTTCTTCACCGGCCACATCACCGAAAACCCGGCGTTGCTGGAGGAGTTCGGGCTCAAGCAATGGGCCCAGATCGTCGATGAACTTAACCGTCAGAGCGATGCCGATATCCGCGAGAATGTGCGATATGTTGGCGAGTTGCTGTTTAGCGGCAAGACGCTCGAACAGGCGATCGATCGCAACTGGAGCCGGGTTAGCGGCACCGATCGAATTCGGCATCTCAAGGAGACCGCCTTCCTGTTTCTGGGCGGTGTCGCATGGCACGTCGGGTGGCAGTTGCGCCAGCTCATCAATGCGGGGGAACTGGCCGAGGAAGACCTCAAAGATATCGCGGTGGCACTGTGCGGGCGCGGCTCGGGGCTTTTCGTGCGGCTGCACGGCAACAATCCACAGGCGCAGACCGAAATTAGCAGCATCCTGCGCCTGGTTGCCGTGGGTGCGGGCGATGCAAAGCCGGCCTATCCGCAGGTGCAGGTCTCGCCTCACCCCAAGATCGAAGTGGCCGCTGGGATGATTATCAAGGGCCGCGAATCGCGCGGTCGGGCCGCTGGCCCAGCTGCCCAAACCGACAGTGGCGGGGACAATTTCGGCGCGGCAGTCACCCCTGCGACCGTAGCGACAGCGGCAACACCCAGCCAGGATCCGGGGGTCTATACCGTCACCGCACCGGCGATCGGCGAGCCGGATTTCGAACGTTTCTTGACAGGTCTTGCAATTGCCAGCCGGTTTTCCATCACCCTTTCGGATTTCCAGCGCAAAAAGCTCAAGAACCGGGCAGCCGAGCTGCACGGGGCTGACAAGGCCGCCAAGCGCGCGCCGCAATCGGAATTTGCAGACATGCTTAAGGCCATGGTCGAGATGATGCGGACCGCTCCTGACGGCGGCGTAAAGCCGGCAACCACGTGGAAGTGACATGACTCTCACCGACATCCTTCTGATTGTCAGCCTTACGATCTCAGCGATTGCTGGATCAGCTGCGGTGATCGCGGTGCTCCGGATCGGCGCTCTGGCCGATGCATTGCGACCGCCCGCACGGCAGAGCGGAGGCGAAGGGCGCAATAGCTACGCGATCCAAGAGCTTTCCTCCCGGATTGATGACATTGCCAACCAATCGCAAACGATCTCGCGCCAGCTTGATGCGATCTCTCTACAGCTGAACGAATTGCTGAGCAGCGATGCGCTGCCTCCAACGCCCGTCGCCCCGCCGCCACCCCGCCCGGCCCAGGGTTCAGTCCCGGTCCCAGTCCCAGACCCAGACCCAGACCCAGACCCTCTGCCAGCCGAACCTACGCCCTCAGCCGCCCCGACGCCAGCATCGATGAGCGACGAAGTCCCCGCTTTGGCCCCGCCATCTGCTTCAACGGTTGATTGGTCGCCTTCTGCCGGCACCGAACCGCATGCTGACATGCCGGCTGATCCTGCGCCCCCGCCAGCGCCGCCTGAGCCCGCTCCCGCCCCGATGTCCGAGCTACTGCCTAGTGCAGCAGCCGAACCGCCGCCTACCGCGCCGCCCAGCGCTTCCAACATCGCCAGGGAACTGGTTGCTGGCTATCAGGCTGCGATCGCCGAACGCAGCAAGGGCCCGATCCGCGAATGGCTGGCGCAAAACAACAGCATCACGCTCGACATCAGTGAGGACGGTCAATTGATGCCCAGCGATGGTGGGCCGATTGCAGCGATCATGGTCGATAAGCGCCACGCTATTCTGCTACCGACGGCTGCTTTCGTGGTTGATTTCGCAACCCGCTTCGCCGCCAGCCAGATCAGCATGCGGCAGGTCATGCGTAACTGCTTTGACTCGGTCGCCGACAATAGCGGCGAGATGAGGTTGCAAGCGCCCGCGATTGCAAGCCGTGATGGTGACCGCTGGGTGCTTGATAAGCCAGGTCGCCTGTCGGGCTTTACCGACGCCAGCTAGCGCGGTCTGCGCCAGTCAGGGGCCTCGCCCGGCGCGCTGTCAGATGGGGCCAAGCCGGGGGTGGCGCCATGCCAGGTGCCATCCGAGCTTGGCATCGAGCTCGCGCTGATCGCTGGCGAACTGATCTATCCGCGTCACCGAGCATTGGCCATCTTGGTTGGCAATCCTGAGCAGAGCAACAGCGCTCATCCCGTCCACTGGCGGATCGATGAAGAACTCGCTGGTCGGCAGCGATGGGCCGGAAAGATTTACCCATGTCTCAGTGCCAACCCAGGTCGCCGAACCCTGGGTGATAAAGGCGAAAATATCGACCTGAGAATAGGCGGCCATCCCCTCCAGATTGAAGCTGAGGCTTTCTTGCCCGGCATTCTCTTCGGCCGGATTGCCCGGCGTCACCAGCAGCCAGGGCGACGCCTCCAACCGTCCGCGCCAATCGCCTGACTGGATCGCGGACCGGGTGCCATCAGGCGCGATGCAGGCCGCTCCGAGCGACAGGCCCAGAGGCCGGATACGCCCACCATTGCCGCCAATTGTCCAGCGCCAATTCAGCGTGACCGTCAACCGTCCGCCATGCCCTGGACCGATCAGCGTATCCTTCCTGTCGAAGGGCTGGCTACCCTGAGTCCGGACCGCCGGCCGAGGCGACGTAGGCGATGGCGGCGGAGCGGGCTGTGCGGGTGGCGTAGGTTGAGCAGGAGGCGGGAGCGTTGGAGGCGGGCTGACCGATGGCACGGGTGCAAGTACGGGTGCTCCGCTGTCTCCACCTTCGATCTCGACTCCAAGGCTAGTCGCCAGCGCCTCGAGACCGTCGCGAAATCCCTGCCCGATTGCCCGGATCTTCCAGCTGCCCTGCCGCCGGTAGAGCTCGGCCACCATCATCGAAACTTCAGTTGCCCCGGCCAGCACCGGCGCAAAGCGATGCGCCGCGGCCCCGTTATCTGAGAGGGTAAGCGCCGTGCCTACGAAGGCCGACATCGCCTTGCCCGGAGTCTCTACGGTCAGGCAGAACACGATCCTCGCCACGTCCGCCGGAACCGCCGAGAGCACGACCTCAAACCGGGCTTGTCCGCGGCTGTGCTCGGTCAGCCGCACACAGCCACCTACGGCGCTCAACTGATTGTAGAACACCATATCGGCGTCCGAGCGCACCTTGCCGTTATCGGCGGTGAGAAAGGCGCTCGTATCGAGCGAGCCCGCGGCGGTCGGCCAGGTGATCAAGATGTCGACTTGATCCCCGGCAACAGGGGCATTCGCTCCGCTTGTAAGCTGTGTCATCGCTCAGAATCTTATGTAAGTAATGGGCGCCCAGCTGGGCACTATTAGCCGTGTCACCCTCAATAGCCGGACGTGGGCCGATTTGAAGCATCAATCACGCTGCGGCTGCACGCACCACGCGGATTGTGGCCCATTCGTAACTTCGACCAGTGGCCATGTGTGGTCGCATATAGCGTGCGCCCCCTTTCCGCACCAAGCTCATCATTTGTAAATTCGACGTTTGCAAAAACCCGCACCTATCCGGTCCCGTACTCCCCTGATTGTTAGCGGTCAGAGGTTGAGTCTGGCACTTTCGTGATGGTTTTTTGATTGGATGGCAACGTGTCTGAGGGCATCCCACCAGACACATTGAATTGCGATCTCGGCAGGGGTCTTTCAGGTGACCCGTCAAAGGCTCAGCTGACCGCGTTCTCCGAGACCCGTCATTCAGAGGGTGCGCTAGAAAATGCCCGGAATGTCCAAGGCCTGGTTTTTGAGACCTGGAGGCAAGAATTTCCCCTTTTGAGCGATCATCAGGCAAATCACTTCCTCAGACTTTAGGACGCAAGTCGGACCGTTGCACGAAAAAGCGTGGGCAGCGATCTCCACCCGGTTGGAGCCGCAAGCTGCACTGCTTTCGTCGCCGAAAGCGGGCTCGCGCCTCAGATTGGCCGGATAAGAGCTTGGTCTATGGCCCATCACTGACGCTTGCAAATGGCAGCTACGCTTGCACGGTTGATCCGGTGCCGCGCACTGGAATAACGATGACCAAGCTCACACGAGGCCGCAGAGATCCAGTGGTAGCCGTAACTGTCGAATAGGAGCAGCCTATTGTTGTTGATGCCAACAATGGTGGTGTAGTGCTGATAGCTACCAGCCAGCTCGACCAATACGGGCTCACCAATGCGCGTGTGGCGATCGATTAGGACGAGGGCACCGTCGAGGTCGGATCGCTTGGTCTTTCGTAGGATTGGCACCCGGTGTAGTGTGATCCCCGATAACCGGCGCGCTTCAGCCAGTAGCCGATCCGTGAGCCACGCCCACGTCGCGTCATCCATTCCATGCTTGATCACACTGTGCAGCAGGCCTTGGTGTTCAAGCGCTGCAATGCCATGCTGGAATAGTAGCCGGGACCGATGGGCATTTCGCTCCAGCATGGGCCATTGGGCCAACTGGATGGCGTTGAGCACAGAGTAGAGGCCGCACAGATTATCGAACCGCCCTTGGTGATAGGGTAGCAGCCGTTCGGCTGCCTCCTTTAGTGAGCCACGCTGGATCATGGGCTCAATACTCGCCAGCCAGCATGATGGTCAGCACGCGCGTGGTGACAGCTGCATCAGCGGGATTGGGTGAACCGAACTGCAGATTGCGGTCGTAGTAGTCGATTTTCCAGAAGATGCGGTGACCCAACACGGTGACAGCGCCGAAGTCGTGCTCGCCATAGGGATCATTATCGGGTGAGAACTGATTGAAGCTACGCACTGCTTCCAGCACCACGGGAACGACCCCCGGGCCCAAATCAATAACGCCGGAAGTGATCGCGGCTTGGCCACCACGCGCATAACAGCGCAGCTGGTCGTTGAGCTGGGCAATCACGCTGGATCGGGGATTGGTGGGTGAATTGTCGCCTTCGCAGGCAAAGTTGTCCTGTTCGCTGCCATCCATGGCATCGTTTCCTTGTTCCAAATTGTGGGGAGAATGGGGAGGGCTGTTAGATCAGCTTGATCAGACGGCGCTGTGCAGCACGGTCGCCGGCGATGTAGCGCTCAGTCGTGGTCAAGGCCTTGTGGCCTGCAAGTTCCTGAATATCGCGCAGAGAGCCACCGGTACGCGCCAGCATACGCGCCGATCGGGTGATGAACGTGCGCCGTCCGGAGTGCGACGAGCAGCCGATAAGACCCAACCCGCGATAGCTGGCAGCAAACCAGTTGACAACGCTGCGCGCTGTCATGTGCTCGCCCCGCTCGGATCGGATCACTGGACCATGGTGAGGTGAGCCATCATGGGTATGCAGTTCCATAAGCGCGCTTCGAATGTCGGGGTGCAACGGAATAGTTCGGCCCGAGCCTTTCTTGGCAATCCTCGGCGGGAGCGTCAGCAGCGTGCCAACCTTGTGGGTGCTGGTCAGCAGCATGGTCCAGTCGACGCCAGCGATCTCACAGGCTCTTAGGCCTGCCTTGAAACTGAGCAAGACGATGACCCGGTTTCGGTAGGCGTGACGTTGGTGCTCGACGAGCCTGAGCAGACGACGCACGTCTGCTGGCTCCAGCACCCTGGCGGGTTGCCGGTCCATAGTGGGTTCCTTGTGATGGTGGAAAGTGCGCGTCAGCCATGCGTGCTGCGCGCTCATTATTAATAGCACAGCCATTGCGCTACGTCAATCAAGGCATTGAAATGCAATATTTATATCGTACAGTCTGTGATTTGGTTCATTTTCTGGTTTGCGGAAAAGGACGTCTGCACCTCGTTTTCCGCTTTGCTATTTGATCGAGCGCAGCCGCCGGCTATCATCCCTGGTGAGGGGCGGGCCCGAGCTGCTCTCCACATTAGATACCGTGGGGAAGGGAGGGCAGATTGATCTGGTGGGCGAGACCGCCGCTGCGCAATGCTGCCACTTACATTTCAAACCCGCCACTTTTCTATTCGATTCGGCCTAGATAGCGGTTGGGAACCCGGCATATCCGCACGCTATTCTTGTACAGCACTGCTCAGAGCCATCGCTCAGACGTCAAGATTGCGTGCCACAACCATAGGTTTGGAAATTGCTAATCCCGACCGGGTGCAAGATCGATGGACTGCATTCTATTCGCAGGCTTTTCCATCGCCATCCCTGTCAAGATGACGGCCATATCCCGGTTGGCTGCGGTAGATGGGCGCAGCACCAGCTGCTCGCGCTGCAGCGCAATTGGCGTAGTAAACGTTGCCGTTGCTCGGTGGCTCTTTCGATTGACCGGCGCTGGGGCCGCGATGACAATGTCTGCCACCATTTTTTCTGTCGTTGTGGCACCCATCGGCGGCAAGACCTCCAGGGTGTGCCTCAGCCGGGTTGGGGCCAACAAAGGCGGTGATGGCGGCCAACATCGTCAGCAGCCATGCAATAGATACAACGATGGTATCGATCCTCAATGCGACCGATAAATCCTCATCTTCATGACCCCATCCTTTCATTTGCAGATGTGACCTCTCCAGTATCGATCCCACCGGGAAGCCATCTTTGATGCAACCATAGCGCACGACAAGTCACCTCCTTTCGGCGACATGCACCAGGCCGCGGTACGATTGCCGCCACCAGAACCGTCGGACAGGCACTGCATTGTCGGACCCCGGACAGTGACATGGCCATGCGGGCCAATCCCGGTGGGTTCGCCCACGAGACGAACCAGCGCATCACGTGCATCAATTGCGCTCGCAGTTGGACAGGGATGACCTGCGCTGCAGGAACCATCGATCTCACGAGCTGCTATACCAGCCAGCCGGATCCGTGGCCCCTCGTCACACCAAATCGGCCCATCACCATCCCACACAGCTACTGGCGTGCAGGCAAAGGTTTGACCTGCGGGTACAGCTGCCAGAAGAAATAGTGAAAACATCTACTAACGGTCCTGCTTTCATGAAGCCAGCTTCGCGAACTGAAACAGATCCCTCGCTCACTGAGCAAACAATTACCTGAAAGGATTGCCATCTTTTTATACCAAGTGCGACCTCATTCAAAGCAAGAGTTTGGCTGTGTCTGACCCGCGACGCTGGGAATGATTTCTGCAGCTGGTCATCAGCAACTACGGACGCACTACGGATGCCCGCTACGCCACCTTCCAGATGGCCGAGGTCGCGGTGCCCCGAGACCTGTTCTCCCGTATCTTTGCCAACATCGCTGACCTGCGGTGTCGAGCACCGACCCCATGCTGACCGCAAGCTCTGAGCCCTACATCGGCACCGACGCCCAAGTTGCGTTCATCTCCCCTGAAAATCACGCTTTGTGCGCGCGTCGAGCAGGCCTACTGCCAGATTGAAGCGTCAACGAACGGCTGAAAGCGCCAGCACGCGAAAACGCGGTTGCGCAAGGCCGTCCCACACGGCAACCTTGCCCTCAATTGGCCTTCTCTTGGGGGTCATTGAGGAAATGTCGGTTAAACCAAATACCCTCCAACAATCCCGGGGTGGTTCAAACCGAGACGAGGCCCACACTCCGCAAACCTACGCCGCGAGTTGTGCCAAATGTTCTGACAACGGACGAGCGGAGATAAGATGACATATTGTAGCGCATGTGGAGCCAAAGTATCCGTCAAAGCTACCTATTGCATGTCATGCGGTGCCAATTTGGCTATTCATGGAAAGGTAGATGAGAGTGAAGGCGGTCATGAGAAAACCTTCCGTCTGAATGGGAAATTTATAGTAATTAGTCTCGCAATTGTCGGATTGGGCTTGGCAATTGGGCCTCTTTCGATAGCCCTTACCAACTGGACAAACCAGCGAGACTATCAAGGAAAACTGGAAGACCTCGCCGATACAGCGCCAACGCAGCGGGGGGTTTTTGTCAATGTTGGAATTACCTGTTCACCCGCCGACAAGGATTACGAATGGATTGAACTTCCCTTGCAGTATTCCGATAGGTATGGAGATTCGTCCGAAGGGAAAGAAGCATTCAAGGGCAATGAAATCGTTTACTTCGACAACTGGCAAGCGCCTCGTATGCCAAAGGTTGGCGAGGGTGGTGCTCTCGTCGTGAATGGCATGGGCAAAGATACATCTGGACTATATTTTTCTGATAATATGGACCTTCACAAAGATATAATGGGTAGGCCCGGTTCTGATACTCTCTTTGCGTGGACAAGAAAATGGCAACCGAAGAGCATCATATTGGGCGACGATAGCATATTGATTGAAGTACCTCTTTATTCCTGGAAACAGAAGATCGCTCTGGTTACTAAGGGTACCAGTTCTGTCCGCTTGGGTGGATTTTTTGAGAAGGAGGCGAGCGCACAGAAGCTGGCTTGGCATGAAAAAGATTGTTGAGTTCGGACCATTTAGCGATGACTATGCTTGGCTTATAAAGAGATAACCAAGAGATTGCTTGTCTGTTTTTCTCGGGCTCCGCAGCCACCAGATATTTTCAGTTTAGGTGAAGCAGTGCGTTTTTCTGCATTATAGAAATGAAGCGTGTTCTTCGAAAGCCGCAGGCAAGCGGTACAATTTTGCTAACTGATCGTGGTAATCCATGCTAAAGTAACAAACAGTTCATGGAGCAGCTAGTTAGGGTTGCCAATAAGCGTCACGGCCGCTCTCATTTCAGCCTCAGTGACGCCGTGCTCCTTCAAAAATTCGCGATCGTCCGGTGAGTATCCGTTAAGTGTTCGACGAAGGCCTTGATCGGCGTCTCAAGATCGCCGGTGACGTGACCCCCTGATTTTCCTCCACGAGCGATTAGAGTCTGGCCTGAAGGAAGGACAGACGATGAAGCGTGTGAGGTTTTCAGAAGAGCAGATCATTGGTGTGCTGAAGGAAGCGGAGGCGGGGGCGAAGACCGCTGATCTGGCCCGTCGGCATGGTGTGTCTGAAGCGACGATCTACAACTGGAAGGCCAAGTATGGCGGGCTGGAGGTATCCGAGGCCCGGCGGCTGCGGGAACTTGAGACCGAGAACGCGAAGCTCAAGCGGCTGCTGGCCGACACGATGCTGGACAACGTGGCGCTGAAGGATCTGCTCTCAAAAAAGTGGTGACGCCCGTCGCGAAGCGGGAAGCGGCCGGTCATCTCCAGGCATTTCATGGGATGAGCGAGCGGCGGGCGTGCCGTGTCATCGATGCTGATCGCAAGAGTGTGCGCTACCGTTCCATCAGGGACGAGGATGCCGGCCTGCGCGAGAGACTGCGCGATCTGGCCAACCAGCGTCGCCGGTTCGGCTATCGCCGTTTGCATATCCTGCTGCGCCGGGAGGGCGTGATGATCAACCGCAAGAAGACCCAGCGGCTCTATAAGGAGGAAGGTCTGGCGGTGAGGCGGCGACGCAGCCGCAAGCGTGCTGTCGGGACCAGAGCACCTGCTCCGGTGCTGGCGCTGCCGAACCAGCGCTGGAGCCTCGACTTCGTCCATGACCAGATGGCTTCTGGCAGACGGTTCCGGGTGCTCAATGTGGTCGATGACGTGACCAGAGAGTGCCTGGCGGCGGTGCCGGACACCTCGATCTCCGGGCACCGTGTCGTGCGCGAGCTGACCCAGTTGATCGCCCAGCGCGGCAAGCCGGGCATGATCGTTAGCGACAATGGCACCGAGCTCACCAGCAATGCCGTGCTCGCATGGTGCGGCGAGATCGGGGTGGAGTGGCATTACATCGCTCCGGGCAAGCCGATGCAGAACGGCTACGTCGAGAGCTTTAACGGCCGCATGCGCGATGAGCTGCTGAACGAGACCCTGTTCCTCAGCATGGCCCACGCACGGGTCGAGATCGCTGCTTGGGTCGAGGATTACAACCGAGAGAGGCCACACTCATCCCTTGGCTACGCAACCCCGGCGGCGTTCGCCGCCGAACTGGATAAGCAATGGCCTGCTTCGCTACGCCCTACGGGCTCCGCTACGCAGCCCATTGCTTCAACCGCGCTGATGCGCAAAACAACCGCCCGGCACTAATCCCAGGTGGAGGAACGCTGGGGGTCACGTCAGCATCCACAACCGCTAGGATCGCTGCGCCCACACGCTCATGTCCGCCGTCTGTATCGCAATAACGGTCATCTGCTGCCTACCACAATGAGCCTTGGGCCTAGTCTAATTTGATAACGTTGCTAACGCGTAGCGAAAACAGGCTGCGAGGATGCATCGAAACTCTCCGTCCAATGCGGCAAGTGGATTAGATCATGACCTCAAATGAGAGAGGTTTTGCGGATGTCCAACTTCAGTCGGCATGGACCCAGTTAAAGCAATCGACAAGCGTCGAACTCACCCAGCCAATCTGATGCCCATCTCCGTCGGTCCGATACCACAATGACCCATCGTCTGCATATCTCGCGTCGGTAGGTTCAAATGAAGAACCGTTGGGAATTGAGCCGATTATAACCCCGCTTGGCTCCTTACGAATGCGCAAATATTTTGATGAAATCTTTACAGTGCAAAGCCAGTTAACTTCGGGATCCCTCAACATTTCAGGTGTGGGGTTTGCCAATGTTGGCAGCGAAAATGTCGCAAAAACACAAGCCAATACTGTTCTTCTAGTCATAAAATTTACTCACATGATGAATTGAATAATCAACAGGCCATACAAATAAATCAATCACCTTTTTGACAAAAACGAAAGCCATTTAATCGAGTTCTCAAATTCCCAAAAATCACGTTCAAACCAATTAGATCATAATCGAATCTGCTTGTTGACCGGCGGCCAGTAGGTTTTACCCCTATTGAAATACTACGACTCTTATCAAGCACTATAAACTCTCCGCTTAGCGGATCGTAAGAAGAGTCAGACAAATCAAAATGATAGACTTGGTTGTTGATTCCAAATCTCCAAAAATTTCCCCGTGAAAATCCTACGATTTTCTGCCCTCGTTCATCCAAAGAGATGAAGCAATCCGTCATCAACTCAGTATTTACGATGGTCAGGGAGACGATGTTTGCGCCTTCGGGGGAAGCTCGATCAGTATCTTTTGACGGACCCATCGCGTTATACCAGCCGGGGATACCCAACAGAAGCGCCGCGTCCTTCGCAAATGCATTACCTTGATACTGCGCCTTCATGCTTTCGAGAAGCACAGAGACATCGTCGCCTCTGAGCACCTTGAGCTTGATTTCCTGGAGGTCAGCAACAATGGCCAATCGAGTTGGGGTGTCATCGCGCATCACCCTACGTGTGGTCGAATCTAAATCGGTGGCGATCTTCCTGCTGTTGATGATGTTTTGCAGCACGAATTTGTAATCGAGCTCTCCCCTCGAATAGCGGTCGAGGTCCAGCAATGCAGAGTTCAGAGCATTGTGCACAAGAAGCTCGTTCTGCCCTCTTACCTGCTGATAAGTTATAGCGATTTCCTTGATCCGATCGATCTGATCTCCGCTCGCATCGGCAATCGCGCCAGGAACATCACCCGAGCCTGCCCGGGCTGCATACAAAACGTTCTGAACCATTACTTCAGCATATTCATACCTGATGGGAGGTTTGCGCCCTGTTTCCTTCGCTCGGGCATACCAGCCCTTCAGCAGTCCAGTTGAAACCATTTGCGCGAGGGTCCAGACGTTCTTTCTCGTCATGTCGGCGAGCGCCAATTCCGATCCGGGTGCATCATAGATTTCAAAGACCTGCGTCGCGATGTACAGATCCTCCGCATCACGCATCTTGGTGAGAACGCCCACAATATCGGCCAGCGCTTCAAGTGCGCTAGATAGGTCAGCAGCAGCGTAGAAGCGATCAGCCCGCGCCTGCAGGTCAGACCGAAGTGTCGAGGAAGGTCCGGTTGCATCGGCCCCGTTCGAATAGGGTTGAGCGGGTCTAAGGTTGCCATCCCAGATGTAACCGTAGGGCCAAGAAGATTGCCCTTGTATTTCATCGAGAGAGCTCAGATCGACACGCAGCCAGCGGCCATTACCGTCGTCGGCGGGCACCCATTCCCCAGACAAAAAACGCCCCGCAGTGATCACCCCTAGGACGCCGGAACCAATTGTCGTCGGATGATCTCGGACCCTTGCGTTCGCAGTCACCTCGACGTCAACAATGGCAAAGCTCGCGGAAAGGAAATCGCGCGCGCTAATAAGCGGACTCCATTCGGCGATCATGTAGCCAGCGGGAGTGAGTTCATTTTCTGAGATGTATCGCCTGACCACCACCGGCACTTTGCCGCGGCAGCGCCACTCATAGACCGATCGGCGGTTTCCGGCTGAGAAAGGAATGAATTGCGCATTAGGATTTTCACGGCAGTATTCGGGGTATTCCGCTTGCTGCCGCCGGTCGCGGCGTGAGCAATTAGTTTCGTGCATGTCTACAACACCGCAGACAAGCACCTGCCCATTCGAACAGCGCCAATGCACAGCATACCCGCTCGTAATCCCGGCAGCACGGGCCATTGACTGCGTTCCCCGGTCCCAACCGGGAGGATTGTCCTCGTTGACAATTGCTCGGCAGTGCGCAGACGGGTTGCTAAACGCCTCAGATTGTGCCGCTACCGGAGCGGGCGTCAACATGAGAGCGGCAGCGCTAATTTGGCATACCGCAATGATCAAAGGGAACAAGCGCACGAACCCGTCACCTTTCGATTGTGCTGCAAGCCGCCTTGCAATTTAAGCGCTGCCACCACTCCGACCGAATCACTGCCGTCTTCGACCACGGAATCATAGGACCTCCCCTTGGGAACTCTTCCAGCGTTTTCCTATCGACCCCAAGTGAGAGAGGCAATCAACCTCTCCCCAGCACCCTCCTCAGAATGCGGGGAGCAACCTACGGTTAAGGCGCTGCAGACGATGAGATGGCTGAGGCGATCAACGGTCTTTACAAGGCCGAGCTCATCCACCGGCGAGGCCCGCGGCGCTCATCTGAAGCCGCGGAATGCGCCACGCCCGTGTGGGTGGACTGGTTCAACAACCGCTGCATGCTCGAGCCAATCGGCAATATCCCGCCTACTGAAGCCGAAGAGCGTTACTACGCCATGCTAGACGACCCGCCCATGGCAGCCTAATTTAGTGAAACTGCCCTCCGGCAATCCCCGGGGCGGTTCAGGTGGGCTTAGGTGACTAGCACCCATGACTCCATCATTGAGAAAGAAACCCAGCCCACTCCTCCATCAGCGCCCGCCGCCGCTCGATGGCAGTACCACGCCGATAGGCTTTCTCAGCCTTATTCTGGATGGTGTGAGCGAGAGCAGTCTCGATGATCTCTCGAGGGTGATTAGTGCAGTCTCCAGCCCAGTCGCGAAACGTTGACCTGAACCCATGCGTGGTGATGTGGTGATAGTTCATCCGGCGCAGCAGCATCGCCATGGCCATATTGCTGCGCGCAGCACCAGCGACGGCAAAGACCCTATCAGTCGGTTGAACCTTTTGCCCACGCAGCTTGTCCAGCACCGCAAGCGCTGAACTCGAAAGTGGGACGATATGTTCGACCCCAGCCTTCATGCGCGAGCCTGGAACACGCCACAACTTCTCATCAAAGTCGATTTCGCCCCAGGTGGCACCCAACGCTTCTCCTGATCGAGCAGCCGTCAGTATGGTGAACTCCAAGCAGCGTGCTGCCAATGCTGGGCGTTGGCGCAGCAGCTTCATGAAGGCAGGTGCCTCGCGGTAGGGCAGCGCTGCATGATGCCCACGGGTTAGGCTTGGCTGCTTGGGCAACAGAAAATCCAGATGCCCCTTTAATCGAGCCGGATTGGCGTGGTCGCGAGGGATAAGCCCACGCGCCTTGGCTGCATCAAGAACCCGCTCAATCCGCCCACGCAAGCGACTGGCAGTTTCTGCTTTCGTGAGCCAGATTGGCTGCAAGACGGCTAGCACGTCGTTAGTGTTGATTTCATCAAGCGGCTTGTCCTTCAGTCTCGACGCATGATCACGCAGTGAATTGCGCCATTGCTGCCGATGAACAGGACTTTTCCAACCAGCTTCCACGCTGGCGATGTAATCTGCGGCAAATGCGCCAAAGGTCACCTTCTCTTCTGGTACCGCAACTTCGTTTGGAGCAAGCACGGCTCTAGGATCCTGTCCCAAAGCTACGGCCTCGCGCATCTTCCCCGCTAGGTCACGCGCTACCGCCAACCCGATCGCAGATGCTGCGCCCAGGCCGATCTCGCTGCGTTTGCCACCGACGGCAGACATGAAGACCCAGGACCTGGCTCCTTTCGGGCTAACCCGTAGATACAAGCCGCCGCCATCGGAGTGGCGACCTGGGTCTTTCAGACACGCGACTTTTCGGGCTGTGAGGATGTTGAGGGCACGGGCCATGCGGGGTTCCATTGGACAGCTGGTTTCGCCAATCATGCCCATTTTTATGCCCACTAGCAACACGGATTTACGCGGTCATCGGCGGAAGTCAGCGATCAGCGCGTGTGTTAATAAGCGGTAATATATGTTAATTCTAAACGAAAATCTGGCTAAATCCCGTAAGGGTTCTAATCCCACCCTCTCCGCCAATTATCCTTCTCTCAAAGTGAAGTCTTGATCCGCGATCGCTGCTCGCTTGCGACTAACTTACCTGGTGCCAGACCAGCGCCGAGAAGCCGAGCCAGGTCGTAAACATGATCAGGTAAGGCCAGCGCTTTGGCCACAACCGGGCCACCAGCAACGTCGCTGCTGCCGTCCCGCCGAGTGCCAACAGGGCCGCGATTGCCGCCGGCGTGCCGGGACCGATGAGTGCTGATCGGATTGCCATGTTGGCCCATTGTGCTGGCAGCAAGGCCAACAGCCAGCCGG
Source organism: Porphyrobacter sp. UBA7686 (assembly GCA_002482865.1). Classification (GTDB taxonomy): domain Bacteria; phylum Pseudomonadota; class Alphaproteobacteria; order Sphingomonadales; family Sphingomonadaceae; genus Erythrobacter. The sequence goes on along the minus strand of DLGU01000126.1, from coordinate 10,350 downwards.
GCAGGGCGCCCGGCATCGCCGCAGCGGTTGCGACGACGGCGGCCTCTCCTGCGACCACGGCAACGGCGATCCACCAGCCCTTTTGGGCTGCGCTGCGGGCAAACAGGGTGCCGCGTGCGGCGAAGCTGGTGCTGGCGATGATGAGGGCCAACCCCATTGCAACGGGTTGCTCCAACGGCGGCATTCCCAGCGCGCTGGCGAACAAGATGAGACCAGCCGCCGTCAGCAGCGCCAGCGCGACACCGATCCACAGCCTCCCGGCGATGGCCGCTGAGACCATGCCGGCTCCCATCAGGCCGACCGCGAGGAGCGGCCCCGCAATAAACGCGAACGGCGCAGGGGCGGGCGCATTCTGCAAATGCAGCATGGCAATTGCTGGGGCCGCGATACCGGCCGCCGCTGCCGTCAGCCACGCCATCAGCGGCCAGGTCGGAGGTCGATCAGAGGGCAAAGACGTCATGCGGTGGACATTGTGTGATGCGCTCACACTTGTCGAGCTTACTCCATCAGGCGCAGGATGACCTGATGACCGGGAACAAAGCGCTTCGGCGCTTCCACCTTGCGGGCAACATAATTCGGGGCGGCGAGAGGGCCGCCCTCACCATCATTCCGCCGGTTCGAGCGTGGTCTGCGCCTCGCCCCAAGCGGGGAAGGGATCGTTGAGGTTTTCCCACTGATCGGGCGTGAAGGCGTCCGTCGGCAGGAGGCAAGCATCGAGCGCCTTGGTAATTGCCGCCTTGTCCAGTCCGATGCCGATGAACACCAGTTCCTGCCGCCGGTCGCCCCAGACCGGATCCCAGTGACGGATCACGAATTCCTCGAAACTGCCATCGTCCGGCCAGCGGTTCTTCGGCACAGCAGCCCACCAGCGGCCCATGCGGCTGACGCTTTTCTGGTGCCCGGCAATGGCGAGCTCTCCGAGGAAATCGCTGCGGGTGGCAAGCCAGAAATGGCCCTTGGCGCGGATCACTGTGTCGAGTGCATCGCCGGTCAGGAAGCGGTAGAACATCGCCGGATGGAACGGGCGGCGGGCGCGGTATACGAAGCTTTCAACGCCATATTCTTCGCTCTCGGGCCGGTGGCTGGCGTAGTCATAAAGCTCTTTCATCCACAGCGGATGTTGTTCGGAACGCTCCTCGTCATACAGCCCGGTATCGAGGATCGTGTCGAGCGTGGCTGTGCCGAAGTCGGTTTCGACGATCCGCGCGTCGGCATTGAGCGAGGCCACCACCTGCTTAACCGTGGCGAGCTGTTCGGACGGCACGGCGCCGGCCTTGTTGACGATCACCACGTCGGCGAATTCGATCTGTTCGACCAGCAGGCTGACAAGGCTGCGATCATCGCCTTCGCCCGCTGTCTCGCCGCGTGCCGAGAGCAGATCGGTGCTCGAATAGTCGGCTAGCAAATTGAGCGCATCGACCACCGTCACCATCGTATCGAGCCGCGCCACATCGCCCAGACATGCGCCATCTTCGTCACGGAACGAGAAGGTGGCCGCGACGGGCAGGGGTTCGGAAATCCCGGTGCTTTCGATCACGAGGTAATCGAAGCGCCCCTCGTCAGCCAGCTTGCGCACTTCCTTGAGCAGATCGTCGCGCAGAGTGCAGCAGATGCAGCCATTGGTCATTTCGACCAGCGTTTCCTCCGCGCGGGACAGCGCCGCCTCGCCCCCGCGCACCAGGTCGGCGTCGATGTTGACCTCGCTCATATCGTTCACGATCACCGCCACACGCTTGCCCTCGCGGTTGGCCAAGATGTGGTTGAGCAGCGTCGTCTTGCCCGCGCCNNGCCTCGCCCGGGGCCCAGGCACGCTCGAAATAATGGTCGATACGGCTGCCGACGGCCTGGATGAGCAGGCGCAGCGGCTTGCCGGGCACATCGGCAAAACCCTTGACGCGCAAGACGTCATGCGTGGCGATGGCGCCCTTGAGACGCTCGATGAAGGCGGCCGGATCCACGATGGCGGGCAGCTCGACGACAAAACTGTCGAACTCGTCGTGGTCGTGCTCCTCGCCGTTCTCGTGCTCCATCTCGTGGTGCGACTTGCGGTTGGCGATGTCGTCCTCCGTGCCGACGCCGAGGCCCAGCAGTACGGCGGCGGCGACCTCGCCATTCTTCGCCTCGATCATCGAGGGTTTGCGTTCCGTGCGAGAGGCGACCTCATCGCGCACCGCCTTGAGGCCTTCGGCATCGATGAGGTCGGTCTTGTTGAGCACGATGAGGTCCGCTGCCGTAAGCTGGTCCTCGAACAGTTCCTCGAGCGGGCTTTCGTGGTCGAGGTTCTCGTCCGTAACGCGCAGTGCATCCACCTTGTCGTGGTCGTCGGCAAAGCGGCCTGCGGCAACGGCGGCGCTGTCGACGACCGTCACCACGCCGTCCACCGTCACCTGCGTCTTGATTTCCGGCCAGTTGAAGGCGGCGACCAGCGGCTGCGGCAGGGCGAGGCCCGAGGTCTCGATGACGATGTGGTCCGGACGGTTTTCCCGCTCCAGCAGCTTCGTCATGGTGGGGATGAAATCGTCGGCGACGGTGCAGCAGATACAGCCGTTGGTCAGCTCGATGATATCGTCCTCGGTGCAGGCTTCCGCGCCGCAGCCCTTCAGCACGTCGCCGTCGACCCCGAGATCGCCGAACTCGTTGATGATGAGCGCGATGCGTTTTCCTCCGGCATTCTGCAGGAGGTTGCGGATCAGCGTCGTCTTGCCCGCGCCGAGGAAGCCGGACAGCACGGTGACAGGCAGGCGGTTGTCGGCGCTGGACTGAGTGAATGCGGAGGCGGTCATGCGGAATTCCTGTGGTCTGCGGCTTGTAATGGCGTGGGTGTGCATTAGGTGATGTTGTAACATAACGCAACAGGGGATAAGGCATGGTTAGTTCAACACCACGGCCGCGCAGCGAGGCGCCGTGGCACCGCTTTGGCATGGGCTTGTCGGCGCTGTGCCTGGTGCATTGCATCGCGCTGCCGTGGCTGCTGGCGAGCGTGCCGGTGGTGATGCTCGCCGCCTTGCCGGAGGGACTGCGCGAGAACGAATGGCTTCATGCCGCGCTGATCCTGCCGGTGCTGCTGGTGAGCGGCCCGGTGCTGCTGCGTGGAAACCCGGGGCACTGGCAGATCGGGCTGGTGCTGGCGGCCTTCGCCGCGCTGATCGGCGGGTTGTTCATCGGCAGCGAGGTGGCTGAGCAGTCACTGACGGTCACCGGGGCGGCGCTGCTGCTGACGGCGCATTGGGCAAGGCTGCGGCGTGTGCACCGGCATTGACGCAGCGGGGGCCGCCGCCATTGCGGGCCAAGGCATAATGACATCGCGCACCTCCGCCGCTATGGGCGTTCAGGCATGAACCGCTTGCGCGCCCTGTTCCGTGACCATGCCCGGCTGACGCTGGTGCTGCTGGCTTTGACGCTGGCGATAAAGGCTGCGGTGCCTTCCGGCTTCATGCTGGCGGGCAGCGGCGACCGTTTCCTGACGGTGACGATCTGCTCGGACGCCAGCGGCACGCCCAAGCAGATGCAGATCGCCATTGGGGGCAAGCAAGCCGCGGGTGGTGATCAATCTGATATGGCAGACACGGGGCCGGTCTGCGTTTTCTCCGGCCTCGGCCATTTCGCGCTCGGCGGGGCAGACCCGGTTCTGCTGGCCGCCGCGCTGGCCTTTATCCTGCTGATCGGGATTGCCCCGATACCCGCGCTTTCGCTGCGCGACATTCCCTTCCTGCGCCCGCAATTGCGCGGCCCTCCGGCGACCACCTGACACCGCAACCCGGTGTATCAGTATGCCCGCCGCGCGTCGCTTAGAGCCGCGCCCGGCTGTCGGAGTATCATTCCCATGATTGCAATAATAGACTGCCTCACCGGGCAGCCATTGGCGGATCAACCCGCCGCTTTTGCCGCGCCGCGCCAGAGTAGCGCACGCCACCACTCAACATGCGAGGAGATTTCAGCATGACCCGCCCGTTTTTTACCGCCGCCCTGTTGGCGAGCACGATTGTCATCACCGCCTGCAACCCTGCTGCCGAAACCCCCGCCGCCACTGAGACCGCCGCCAGCATCATCGCGGTATCCGAGCCATGGTCGCGCGAGACCGCTGTGGGCCAGAACGCAGGCGGCGCCTTCATGACCATCGCCAACACCGGCACCGCCGCCGACCGCATCACGGGTGGCAGCACGCCGGTCGCCGGACGGGTCGAGATCCACACCATGACCATGGAGGGCGGGGTGATGCGGATGCGCCAGCTGGAAGACGGGCTGGACGTGCCCGCAGGCGGCGAAGTGACGCTCAAGCCGGGCAGTTTCCACATCATGCTGATGGATCTGAAAGAGCCGCTCAAGGCAGGCGAGACTGTGCCGCTGACGCTGACCTTCGAAGGCGCGGGCTCGGTTGTGACCGAACTGGACGTCAAGCCCGCCGGGGCGATGGCTCCCGGCATGGAGCATGGCGAAGTGGAGCACGGCACGCATGGCTGATCCCTTTCCCGAACTTGAAAATGAACCCTCGCCCCCGGCCCGCAGCGATGGGCTCAAGACATTGCGGTGGATGTTGTGGCTGCTGGTCGCGCTGGTGATCGCGGTCGGGCTGGTGGCGATGTTCGCCCCCAATCGTGCGACTCCGCCAGAGAGGGAAAGTGTCTATTCGGCGAGCATCGGTGGGCCTTTTGCTCTCACTGCGCCGGACGGGTCACGCGTCACTGACCAGACCCTGAAGGGCAAACCCTTTGCAATCTTCTTCGGCTTCACCCGCTGTCCCGACGTGTGCCCGACCACGCTGTCGCGCATGGCGCAGCTGCGCAAGCAATTGGGGCCGGATGGCGACAAGTTCCGGATCGTTTTCGTTTCGGTCGACCCCGGCTATGACAGCCCGGAAGATATTGGCCGCTATGTTGCGCTGTTCGGCACCCCGATCCTCGGGCTGACGGGCACTGACGCGGAGGTTGACAGTGCGGTGAAGGCCTACCGCGCCTTCTACCAGAAGGTGCCCACCAAGGGCGGCGACTACACCATTGACCACACCGCCAGCGTGTACCTGATGGACGCATCGGGCAAGCTCCAGTCGATCATCGCTTATGACGAAACGGGCCCTAATGCTCTCGCCAAGCTCAAGCGGCTGGTGGGGTGAGCACGCTCGATTCAAGGACAGAAGGGCAATGAACCGAGTCTCCTTCGCCGCGCTGCATGCAGCAACTTCGCTTGCCACGCCTCCCATAGCGCAAGGCGGCTTGCCACATCGCGCGACCTCGCCCAAGATCGCTTCGTCGGACATGAGCCGACGATCCGGCTGAAGGGGAAAAGCCGATGCTGATGCGCGATCTCGGGATCATTCCTGCACCAAAGGCGGACGGGACGGGCGATGGGCCAAGCCCCTTTGTCAATCTCAGCCGCCGAGGGTTTGTGGGCGGGGCTGGGCTGTTCGTCCTAGGTGTGACGCTGGCGGGTTGTTCCAGCTATGTCGAGCCGGTCATTGATGCCGATGCGTTCAAGCTGCCGGACCCCGGCGCCAGCCCGCTCACCGGGGTGAAGGGCGGGGATGCCACCCCTTCGCTGTGGATCGCGATCGACAAGGACGGGGCGGTCAAGATCACTTGCCATCGTTCGGAGATGGGCCAGCAGACCTGGACGGCGATGGCCCAGATCGTCGCCGATGAACTAGAGGCAGACTGGGACAAAGTCGCCATCGTTCAGGCCGAAGGGCATGAGCGTTACGGCGACCA
>DLGU01000126.1:0-4598 GCA_002482865.1 Porphyrobacter sp. UBA7686 | reverse complement strand
GCTGGCGCGGCGATGCGGCATATGCTGGTCGCCGCCGCCGCGCTGTATTGGAAGCTGCCGCAGGACCAGTGCTCGGCCAAGGGCGGGCTGGTCAGTAATACGAAGAACGACGAGACCCTGTCCTATGGCAATCTGGCCGAACTGGCCGGGCGGCTCGCCATTCCGGCCGAGACCGATATCAAGCTCAAGACCCCCAAGGAATGGCGCTACATCCGCGAGGAAATCCCTTCGCTGACGGTGCCGCGCATTGTGAAGGGGGACAGCACCTTCGGGATCGACGTCAAGCGGCCGGGGATGGTCTATGCCGTGGTCGCCCGCCCGCCGCAGCTGTTCGGCCGGGTCGGCAGCGTGGACGATACCAAGGCGCTGGCGGTGCCCGGGGTGCTTAGCACCATGCGTCTGCCCGATGCCAAGCAGCCCGCGCTGTTCCAGCCATTGGGGGGAGTCGCCGTGGTCGCGCGCGACACATGGGCCGCGATCGAGGGGCGGCGCGCGCTGGAAATCGCGTGGCAGGACGGCCCCAATGCCGGTTACGATTCCGAAGCCTATGCCAAGCAGTTGCAGGCCACCGCACTTCGCAGCGGCAAAGTGCGCCGGTCGCGCGGCGATGTCGGCGCGGCGCTTGCTACGGCAGCGAAGCGGGTGACGGCGGAATACTATGCCCCGCACCTCAACCAGTCACCAATGGAGCCGCCGAGTGCGACGGCGGAATGGGATGGCGACCGGCTGGAATGCTGGGCCTGCGTCCAAGACCCGCAGAACACGCGCGACACGCTCGCCGAGGCGCTGGGGATTCCGAAGGAGAACATCAAGGTCACGCCAACCTGGCTCGGCGGTGCTTTCGGGCGCAAGTCCAAGCCCGATTTCGTGATTGAGGCAGCGCTGATCGCCCGCGAAGTCGGCAAGCCGGTCAAGGTCACCTGGACGCGTGAGGATGATATCCGCCACGGCTTCTACCACTCGGTCAGCGCGCAATACTGCGAAGCCGGGCTCGATCAGGATGGCAAATGTAGCGCGTGGCTGCATCGCACGGTGTTCCCGCCGATCTCCTCGACCTTCGACAATACAGTGGCCGAGCCGAGCGATGGCGAGATGAGCATGGGCGCAACCGATGTCCCCTTTGCCGCGCCCAATCTGCGGGTCGAATCCGGGGATGCCAAAGGTCATACGCGGATCGGCTGGCTCCGCTCGGTTGCGAACATCTACCACGCCTTTGCCGTGCAGAGCTTTGCCGCCGAACTCGCCCATGCGGCCGGGCGTGACCAGAAGGACTATCTGCTCGAACTGATCGGCCCGCCGCGCATGATCGACCCGGAAGCGGAAGGCGCGACTTACGGCAATTACGGGGCCGAACTGGCGGAATACCCGATCGACACCGGGCGGCTGCGCAATGTCGTGGAGAAGGCCGCGGCGATGGCTGACTGGGGGCGCAAGCTACCCGCCGGACGGGGCTTGGGGATCGCGGTGCACCGCTCGTTCCTCTCTTACATCGCCACGGTCATCGAAGTGGCGGTTGGCAAGGATGGCACGCTCCGCATTCCGGGCGTGTGGCTGGCGGTGGATGCCGGAACCGTAATCAACCCGCGCCACGTGCGCGCGCAGATGGAGGGCGGGACGATCTACGGGCTGTCGAACGCGCTCTATGGCGCGATCACGGCCAAGGACGGTGCGGTCGTGCAGGACAATTTCCCGAGCTGGCGTTTGATGCGGATGGGTGAGGCCCCGCGCGACTTCAAGGTGGAGATCGTCGCCTCGGACGCGCCGCCGGGCGGGGTGGGGGAACCGGCGACGCCGCCCGCAGCACCCGCGCTCGCCAATGCGATCTTCGCTGCGACCGGCCACCGGCTGCGCACGCTGCCGTTGATCGGGGCTGAGGGCGATAAGCTCAAGCTGCCCGCGACAAAGACCGTTTAGGATCAGGAGCCGACCATGGCCATTACCCTCAAAATCAATGGGAAATCCGCAAGCGTCGATGCGGCTCCGGGCACCCCTTTGCTGTGGGTGCTTCGCGATCATCTTGGGATGACGGGCACGAAATTCGGCTGCGGGGTCGCCCAATGCGGGGCCTGCACCGTCCATGTCGATGGCGCGCCAACCCGCTCCTGCGTGACGCCGCATGATTCGCTCGAAGGGGCGGAGATCACCACGATTGAGGGCGTTGAAGGCGCTGCCGCAGATGCCATTCGCCAGGTGTGGGTCGCCCATGACGTCCCTCAGTGCGGCTATTGCCAGTCGGGTCAGATCATGGCCGCGACTGCGCTGCTGCGGGACAATCCCGCGCCCGATGACGCAGCCATCGACGAAGCGATGAGCGGCAACCTGTGCCGCTGCGCCACCTATATGAGCATCCGCCGCGCTATCAAGGAAGCCGCGGCGCTGGGCTAATCGCGGCGCGTCAGCCCGTCACTGCGTGGCGGTGCTGACCACCTTGCCATCGATCACCACGCCCACGGTGTGGGAGGCGTATTCGAAGGGATCGCCGTCAAACAGCGCGACATCGCCGTCCTTGCCGACTTCCAATGAGCCGACCCGCTTTTCCAGCCCGATCACCCGCGCGGCATCGATAGTGATGCTCGCAAGCGCGTCATTCCATGCCAGCCCATTTGCCGCCGCGACCCCGGCTTCGAACAGGATCACGCGGGTCTTGGGAACATAGCCTTCGTAACCCGACTGATAGGCGAACGGGATGCCCGCCGCGCGCAGCGCCGCGCCGGTGGTGAAGCTGGCGTTTTCGAACTCGCCATATTGCCGCGCCATGGGCGGGTGGAGGATGACCTTGACCCCGGCCGCCTTGATCTCGTTCGTCAGCAGATAGGCCTCAGCTGCTCCGTCGAGCACGACATCAATGCCGAACTCCTGACGCAGCCGCAGTGCGCTCATGATGTCCTGCGCGCGGTGGGCGGTGATCAGCAGAGGCAGCTTGCGGGCGAGCACATCGCGCATCACCTGCACCTCAAGGCTGGGCGGCTTGTCGGGGCCGGACTTCTCCTCACCCTTCTTTGCAGGTTTGGGCGCGTAGGCTTCCTTGGCGGCAAGCAGCGCCTGACGCAGCATCGCAATCTGCTTCGCACGCGTGCCGGGGGCCTTGCCGCCCTCGGCCAGCGCGCCCGGCCCGAGATTGGCCGCGACCATCGCGCGGGGCACGATCACGGCGGCATCGGCAGTGTTGCCGACCGTCTTGGCGATCATCGTCTGGCCCGAAACCAGCGCACCGGGGCCGTGGCCAGTGTGGATCGTGGTGACCCCGAAGCCGCGCAGCCATGCCACCAGCGCCTCGCCAGGATTATAGGCGTCAATCGCGCGCAACTGCGGCTGCACGGGGGCGCTTTCGTCCAGCTGGTCCTGATCATGCTCCTGATTGAGATAGCCTGCCAGCCCGACCACAGTGCGGGCATCGACCAGTCCGGGAGTGACCACCTTGGCCTCGATCACAGTGAAGCCTTCGGGGATCGGTGTGCTGGCGGCGGGGCCGACGGCGACGATCTTGCCGTCGTCAATCACCACCACCCCGTCCGTGATGGCGGGGCCGGCCATGGTGTGGACCTCACCGCCCCTGATCGCGATGTCCTGCGCTTGGGCCGCTGTGGCAAGCGCGAGTGCGCTGGCGGCGGTAAGGCAATATCCGGCGATACGCATCAGTGGTGCCCTTCCGCTTCGGCAATTTCCCAGTGGTGGTGCGATGCTTCCATCGGGCTGCCCGCGCCAAAGCCTCCCGTCGCCATCAACAAATCCTCAGGCAGGCTGCGATCAAACAGCTTGTCGCCCTCCACCCAGGTTTCAAGCACGTGGGTGTAGGTCGACAGCGGATCGCCATCGAGCACGAGGAAGTCAGCATCCTTGCCCACTTCAAGCGAGCCGACGCGGGCATCCAGCCGCATCTGCTTGGCCCCGTTGATCGTCAGCGCCCGCAAGGCACCATCACGGCTCATCCCCCCGCGCACCGCCAGCGCCGCCTCGCGCAGCATCATGCGCGAATCCACGATCGCGTCGTCCGAATGGATCGACACCAGCACGCCCGCGCGTTCGAGAATGGCGGCATTGTCCATCCTGAGATCAACCGTCTCCAGCTTCCCGCCCGGTGCATCCAGCGTGATGTTCGATACCGGCACCCCGGCCTTGGCCAGTTCCTCGGCGACCTTCCACGTTTCGGTGCCGTGCTGGATCAGCACGCTGAAACCGAATTCCTGCTTGAGCCGCAGCACGGTCATGATGTCATCGGCGCGGTGGGTGTGGAAATGCACCAGCCGCTCGCCCGAGAGCACCTCGCACAGCGCCTCCTTACCCAGATCGCGCTTCTTGCGGTCGCCATCGCAATAGGCCTTGGCCTCGGTCAGCTGCTCGCGCACCAGCGATGCGGACTTGGCGCGGGTACCGGGAAAGCCGCTGCCGCCCATTGGGTTGGTGCCGTTCGCCATCTTCATGCCGCCGAGCGCGGCCGCGCCCTTCATCGCGAACGCGATGTCCTCAACGGTACGGCCCTTGCGTAGCTTCATGTAGAAGGTCTGCCCGCTCATCAGGTGGCCCGATCCGGGCATGATATTGGCGGTGGTGACTCCTCCGGCGCGCGCTTTGTCGATTGAGGTCGAGAAGGGGTTGAT
>DLGU01000127.1 GCA_002482865.1 Porphyrobacter sp. UBA7686 | reverse complement strand
GCGCAGCAGGACGGCTTCCTCCCCTATGTCGAGCGCGGGGTGGTGACGCTGGTGGGCGCGACCACGGAAAACCCGAGCTTTGCCCTCAACGCCGCGCTTCTTAGCCGCGCGCAGGTGCTGGTGCTGAACCGGCTGGACGAAGCCGCGCTGGCGGCGCTGCTCGAAAAGGCGGAGGGCTTGGAAGGCCCCCTCCCCGTCACCCCCGAAGCCCGAAGCGCGCTGCTTGCACAGGCGGATGGCGACGGGCGGTTCCTGCTGGGTCAGGCCGAAACGCTCTATGCTGCGGGCCTCACCGAACCGCTCGACCCGGCGGCGCTCGGAAGCTTTCTGCAACGCCGCGTGGCGGTCTATGACAAGGACCGTGACGGGCATTACAATCTCATCAGCGCCTTGCACAAAGCCGTGCGCGGGTCTGATCCGCAGGCGGCACTGTACTACCTCGCGCGGATGCTGACCGCGGGCGAGGAGCCGCTGTTCCTCGCCCGTCGGCTGGTGCGGATGGCGGTGGAGGACATCGGGCTCGCCGACCCCCACGCCCTGACACAATGCATGGCCGCGATGGAGGCCTACCGCTTCCTCGGCAGCCCCGAAGGCGAATTGGCACTGGCGCAGGCCTGCCTCTATCTGGCGACTGCGCCGAAATCGAACGCCGCCTATCTCGCGCAAAAAGCGGCGTGGAAATCGGCCAAGGAGACCGGTAGCCTCATGCCGCCGATGAACATCGTCAACCCGGCAACCGGCCTAATGGAGAGCCTCGGCTACGGCAAAGGCTACACCTATGACCACGACACACCCGAGGGCTTTTCGGGCGACAATTATTGGCCCGAGGAGATGGAGCCGCAGACGTTCTACATCCCCGTGGAACGCGGGTTCGAGCGCGAGGTGAAGAAGCGGCTCGATTATTGGGACAAGCTCAGAGCCGAACGGGGATGACCCGCTTCACTCACTTCCTCGCCGTGGATTGGTCGGGCGCGAAAGGCGCGCGGCAAAAGGGTATCGCGCTGGCGGTTGCACTAGCGGAGGGAGGCGCGCCAACGCTGCTCCCCCCGCCCGATCCGAAAGGCTGGGCGCGCAGCGAGGTGCTGGCGCTGCTGCGCGATCTGCCGGGGGCGACGCTGGTCGGGCTCGACCTCGGCATTTCGCTGCCCTTTGCCGATGCTGGCGCGTTCTTCCCTGAATGGGAAGCCTCGCCTGCCGATGCGCGCGGGTTATGGGCGCTTATCGATGGGTTATGTGCAGGTTATCCGCACCTTGAAGCGGGCGGATTTGTGACTCACCCGGAGGCCTCACGCTACTTCCGCCACGGCGCAGGGTCGACAGGCGACCGCTTCCTCCTCCCTGGCGCGGCCACCCGCGAAGGCCGCTTTCGCGTAGCCGAGGCCGCGCAGCGCCAACAAGGCGTGCGGCCGGTGAGCAATTTCAACCTCGTCGGCGCAGCCCAAGTCGGCAAGTCGAGCCTGACAGGAATGCGGATGCTGCACCGGCTGGGTCGCACAGTGCCAGTCTGGCCGGTCGATCCGCTGCCTCACGAAGGCTCAGTCGTAACCGAGATTTACACCTCGATGGCCGCGCGCCTCGGCGGCGTGACGGGATCGGCGACCAAGATCAGGAGCTACGAGGCCCTCAACAACGCGCTGGACGCGCTCGGCTCAACGCCGGTGCAAGGGACGGGCGCAATTGACGACCACTCCTCCGACGCGCTGCTGACTGCCGCCTGGCTGCGCCGCGTGCATGGGAACTGCGATCTATGGCACCCGCCCACCCTCACCCCCGACATCGCGCGCACCGAAGGCTGGACTTTCGGTGCGTTGTGAGATTAAGGCGCGCTCACGGTCAGCCGGCTTAGCTCAGTTGGTAGAGCACCTGATTTGTAATCAGGGGGCCACGGGTTCGAATCCTGTAGCCGGCACCATAAATTCAATGACTTATGCCAAAATCTCTTCTGCCTGATTTTTTCTAGCAACCACATAGCAACCACTGAAGGTGGTATTTTGTAGGAAGCAGGGGGACCCGCTCACTCGATTCGGGTTGAGAGAACGCTACAGGCTTATCGAGATTGCCGGGGTGGCTTTGGGCCCAATTGGACCGTTAACTAGACCAACTACGCAGGAACGGTGGGCCATGACCGGTCCTGGACAAGCTGCGTGGGCAAAAGGTTCAACCGGCTGATAGGGTCTTTGCAGTCGCTGGTGCTGCGCGCAGCAATATGGCTATGGCAATGCTGCTGCGCCGGATGAACTATCACCACATCACCACGCATGGGTTCAGGTCAACGTTTCGCGACTGGGCTGGAGACTGCACTAATCACCCTCGAGAGATCATCGAGACTGCTCTCGCCCACACGATCCAGAATAAGGCTGAAAAGGCCTACCGACGAGGGACCGCGATCGAGCGGCGTCGGGCGCTGATGCAGGAATGGGCGGACTATCTTTCGAAGTGACGCATGCCGGATGGCTTTCAACTGCGGAAGCGGTTGCGCCACGACGCCTAGAACAATGTCTTGCCCTCTTTGGTCGCTGCGTGAGGCCTAGCGACGAAAACAAGTCAGGGGAAGTTATGAAAAAGCGATATAATTACTCTATTTCAATGCCTTGATTGACATAACCCATGGGCTGTGGTAGTCACAATGCGCGCGTAGCTTGCATGGCTGAAGCGCACTTTCCCACCATCACAAGGAACCCACAATGGACCGGCAACCCGCCAGGGTGCTGGAGCCAGCAGACGTGCGTCGTCTGCTCAGGCTCGTCGAGCACCAACGTCACGCCTACCGAAATCGCGTCATCGTCTTGCTCAGCTTCAAGGCAGGCCTGAGAGCCTGTGAGATCGCTGGCGTCGATTGGACCATGCTGCTTACCAGCACCCACAAGGTTGGCGCGCTGCTGACACTTCCGCCTAGGATTGCCAAGAAAGGCTCAGGCCGTAGTATTCCGTTGCACCCCGACATTCGAAGCGCGCTTATGGAACTGCATGCTCATTATGGCGCGCCCCACCATGGTCCAGTGATCCGATCCGAGCGGGGCGAGCACATGACAGCGCGCAGCGTCGTCAACTGGTTTGCTGCTAGCTACCGCGAACTGGGTCTGGTTGGTTGCTCGTCGCACTCCGGACGCCGCACCTTTATCACCCGCTCGGCGCGCATGCTGGCACGCACCGGTGGCTCTTTGCGCGATATCCAGGAACTTGCAGGCCACAAGGCCCTCACCACGACTGAGCGCTACATTGCCGGCGACCGTGCCGCGCAGCGCCGTCTGATCAAGCTGATCTAACAGCCTCTCCACTCTCCCTACAATTTGGAACAAGGAAACGATGCCATGGCTGGCAGCGAACAGGACAACTTTGCCTGCGAAGGCGACAATTCACCCACCAATCCCCGATCCAGCGTGATTGCCCAGCTCAACGACCAGCTACGCTGTCATGCGCGTGGTGGCCAAGTCGCCATCACTTCGGGGGTTATCGATCTGGGCCAAGGGGTGGTCCCCTTGGTGCTGGAAGCATTGCGCAACTTCGATCAGTTCTCGCCCGACAATGATCCCTATGGCGAACGCGACTTTGGGGCCCTGACTGTGCTGGGACACCACATCTTCTGGAAGATCGACTACTATGATCGCAACCTGCAGTTTGGATCACCCGATCCCGCTGATCCAGCTGTCACCACGCGCGTGCTGACCATCATGCTGGCTGGGGAGTATTGAGCCCATGGTCCAACGCAGCGCATTGCAGGAGGCAGCCGAACGGCTGCTTCCTTACCACCAAGGGCGGTTCGATAGTCTTTGCGGTCTCTACTCGGTGCTCAACGCTATCCAATTGGCCCAGTGGCCAATGCTGGAGCGCAATGCCCATCGCTCACGGCGACTGTTCCAGCATGGCATTGCAACGCTTGAACACAGGGGGTTGCTGCACCACGCCATGAAGCATGGGATGGACGAACCAATGTGGACGTGGCTCACAGACTTGCTGCTGGCTGAAGCTGGCCGACTATCGGGCACCAGGCTGCACCGTCTTCCTATTCTACAGAAGATCAAGCGATCCGATCTCGACGGTGCCATCGCGCGCATCGATCGTCACACGCGCATGGGTGAGCCCGTTCTGGTCGAGTTGGCTGGAAGCTATCAGCACTACACCACCATTGTTGGCGTCAGCGACAACAGGTTACTGCTATTTGACAGCTACGGCTACCGCTGGATCTCTGCGATCTCGTGTGAACTTGGTCACCATCACGCAACTGCGCGGCATCGGATCGCGCGTTCCAGCGCAGCTGCCGTTTGCCGGCGTCGGTAATGGGTCATAGACCATACTCTTATCCGGCTCGCGAGGAGATCGCCCAATAGCCGACATATCTGCCTGGATGGCTGGTTGTGGGACTTTGGGGTCGTTCCGAAGCTGACTGCGTAAGGACTGGTATTGCCAGAAGCTGACGCTAGCCGGCTAAGGCCGTGAATGGTGACTGTCCAAAAATCGCATCCCAAAACCCGAAATTCAGGAAACGACCTCGAAGCAGTCGATCAACATGCGCCAACCTAACGTCCCGGTTTGAGTCAATTCCAGATGGTTGCCGCATTTGGATGGCAGTAAGGCTGGCCTGCCAGCCCCGCGCCGATTTTTCCGTTGAGGCTTATCTAGCTGGCCGGCTGGATCAGGTTGCGTTGCTCGCCCAAATCAATCGCACCGTCCTGCGTGCGGATCGCAGCGGTCATCAGCTGTCCATCGCGCAGATAGGCGGGGCGCGGCAATTGGCCTTTCATGAAAGCCTTGAACCGTTTGGCGGGCGCCAGAAACCCTGCGAGCGCCTGAACAAAGGCGGATGGCGGATGAAGCGCGACCCCGCCGGGCGTGCCGGTGGCTATCAGATCGCCTGCTGCGAGATCCATAATGCGGCTCAGTTCAGTCAGCGTTTCGGCAGGCTTGAAGATCATGTCGCCCGCAAAGCTGCGCTGGCGCTGCTCGCCATCCACCGCCAGCACCAGTTCCAGTTCGCGCCAGCGCGCAAGTTCCTCGGGCGAGGGCAACACCAGCCACGGGCCTACCGGGCCGAAGGTGCGGTAGCTTTTCGATTTGTGGAACTGCATGTGGCTGATCTGGACATCGCGCGCGGTCACGTCATTGACAATCACCAAGCCGCCGATCCAGTCGCCCAGATTGGCCTCGGTAATCTCCTGCGGCCCGTCCCAGCCGTGTTTCAGCACCAGCCCCAATTCGATCTCGTAATCGAGCAGCCGGACATGGGGCGGGCGGATGATCGCGGCATCAGCAGGCACGATGCAGGAAGACGCCTTGGTGAAGAACACGTTGTTGGTGATCGCATCAGGATCGCCGCCCACTTCGCGCACATGGCTGGCATAATTGGTGGCCTGACAGATGAATTTGGCATCGCGGGTGACGGGGCTGAGGATGCGGTCAGCCTCCACGATGTCGCCGCCTTGCGCGACCTGTGCCGCATCTTGCGGGCCGCCATTCTCGAAGAATGCGCGCGTGGTGGGGTAATCGCCGGAGAGCAGGCGCAAGCCCGCCGAACTGTCGACAGCCCAACGCACGGCGCCAGCGATTTCAATACGGGCAATCTTCAACGGCATGGTGATATCCTCAAAAGCTGGGTCACTTGGCCCACGGGCGCGAGGGCGCGCTGATCGCGGCGAGCAGGCGCCGTATTCTGGCGAAATCGAGTTCGGGGCTGTTCTTGATATTGCGCACTGCCCGGAGCAGCAGCGCCGGGGTCAGCGCAGGCTTTTCAAAATCGGATGGCACCGGCGGCCCCCACTGGTAGAGGCTTGACGAGGTCAGATGGCTCCACCCGGTCGGCGTATCGGCGGTGAGCAGATCGCCATCGGCGTAATGCTCCAGCTTGTCGCCCGCCGGATCGCGCCAGTAATCGAAGATCTGGCTGCCCAGCACGTGCCGCCCCAGCCCCCAGGCGTGCCGCCAGCCCTTGGCCATCAGCCATTCCTGCCCCAGCGCCACATCATCCAGATCAATCACTTCAAACGCGGCATGGCTGAACCCGTTGGCGACATTCTGCGCCACTACCACGGTGTGATGATCGGCCGGCACATCGCCCTTGTCGCAGCGCAGGAAAGTGAGTGCGGCATCATCGGCCGACAGGCATTGCACATCGGAAGGAATGAGGCCGAAGGTGTCGATATACCAGCGCGCGGTGGCAAAGAAATTGACCGCACCAAGCACACAATGCCCGGCGCGCAGCACCGATGCGGGCTGAAGCGGCGCACGCGCAAAGCTGTTGAGCCGGCCGGTTCGCGCCGGCGTATTGGCGGGGGTGGGCGCGCGCACCGGGTCTTCGGCAATCACCGCTTGGCCGGTCACGGCCCACACGGCAAACCCCGCCGGATCGGTCAGCCGCACATGCAGCCCGCCGCCCGGCACATCGAGCGGCTCGACCGGCGAGGCACCCGGCAGAGCGGCAAGTGCGGCAAGGTCAGCCTCATCCCGTACCTGCAAGGCCAGCCCGATAAAGCGGGGCTTCTTCTCGTGCATGGTGACATGGGCCGGGCCCGGCCCCGATGCTGCGCGCATCACCAGACGATCAGGCCGACGCTCGGCGCGTTTGAGGCCGAAATCGACCAGAAACCGCTCCATCGTATCAAGATCGGGGCGCGCGAACATGACAAAGGCGAGATCCTGCGCCTTGGCAACGGGCGCAGCGGCGCGCTCCAGCCGGGGGTCGGGCGTAATCATCGGGGTGTCTCCTGTTTGCAGGGCCAGCGCATCGCCCAGCCAGCCGAGCCGCCTGTGCGCAGGATCGGGCTTGAAGGCATCGGCGAGAAAGCGATCGGGCCGGATAATGGCGATGCGCCCCCGCCCGATCTGCTTGGCAAGGGCCGGGTGATCGGTGCTCACAAAGCGTGCGCCAAGACGGTTTAGCATCGCCAGATCATCGGGATGAAGCGCATCGGCCGGTTCAACCCCTATGCCCAGCACCGCCCAGCCGCCACCGATCACCTGGTCGAGCGGCACGCCGCCGAGCATCGGCTGCACCAGCATCCGGCCCGATTGGCGCGCCGGTGAACACACTGATCCCTTGGAGAGGCGAGGCCGCGGCAGCAATCCGCCCTCATCGACATGGCGGGTGTATCCCGGCACAGCGCGCATCCCGGCCATCGACCAATCGCGCAGGCCCGCGCGCCAGCTGCTCGTCGGCATGATGGTTGCACCCAGCTTGATCGCGAAATCGGTCATCGCCTTCACATGCGGGCGGCGTTCGGTCTCGTAGGTATCGAGCAGCGCATCGCCCGCAATCCCGCGCCGCACCAGATCGAGCTTCCAGGCAAGGTTATGCGCATCGCGCAGGCCCCCGTTCAGGCCTTGGCCTGCAAAGGGCGGATTGACGTGTGCGGCATCACCCGCCAGCAGCACGCGCCGTTCGCGAAAGCGGTCCGCATAGCGGGCGTGGAAGGTGTAGACGACGGCGCGTTCGAGAGTTGAATTATCGTGAGGCGCATAGCCCTTGATCAACGCGCGCACGGCATCCTCGCGCTGCAAATCCGCCGGGTCTTCGCCGGGCATCAGCAGAAATTCCCAGCGCCTGCGCCCGCGCGATACCGGCAGGGTCAACGCGGGCCGCGCCGGATCGCAGAAGAACTGCATCTCGCGCACGCCGTATCCTTCGTCGATGCAGTCAACCACCAGCCATTTTTCGGAAAACGTCGCCCCGCCAAACCCGATGCCCGCCGCATCGCGCACAAAACTTTGCCCGCCATCGCAGCCGATCAGGTAGTCAGCTGTGGCAAGGTGCCTTTGGCCGTCTGCATCTTCGAAGGTGACGGTGACGCCGCTGTCATCCTGCATCATGCCGATCACGCCCGCGCCCATGCGCAGTTCGACGCCTTCGAACCGGTCAATCCCGTCCCGCAGCACGGCTTCCATTTCGGGCTGGTAGAAACTGCCAAGCTGGCTGTGCCCATAAGGCTGCGCCGGGCGCGACATGCGCATCAATTCCCGGCCGCGCCCGTTGAAATAGACCACCGGCACATCGCGTTCGAGCGTGTGTTCCAGCGCATCAAGTAGCCCGATCTTCTGGAACAGGCGCAGGCTTTCGGCATCATAGGCAATTGCGCGCGGAGTGGTGAACGGCTCAGTCCGGCGTTCGAGGATCAGCACGTCTGCGCCGGATTGGCCGAGCAGGTTGGCAAGCATGAGGCCCACCGGCCCTGCGCCCACGATGATGACAAAGCGCCGCACCGCCTTAGCCTTCCAGCGCGCTGAAAGTGATGGCGCTGCCATCAACCGGGATGGTGATGACCATTCCGTCGTGCCCGATGGTAACGCCTTCGGGACGTTCCTTCGCCACCCCGCGCAGCCATGGTGTCTTGAGAAGGCCGAACACCAGCGGCGGAGCCATGTGGGTATAGACCAGTTCTCGCACGCCCGCCCGGTTGGCAAGCTGTGCTGCTTCGACCGGGTTGATGTGATAGCGGCTGGTATCCTTGAGCACGCTGGCGAGCGTTTCCTGCCCCACGCTGGAAGCCTCGCGGGCCATGATGTCCTGCAGGTGATGCGCCTGCGCTTCGCTCACCAGCACATCGGCGCCTTTGGTGGCGTCAACGAGCCCGTCGTTCAGGACGGTGTCGCCGCTGATCACCACTGACCGGCCCTTGTATGCAAAGCGGTAGGCGAAGGCGGGCGAGACGGGGCGGTGATCTGTTTCGATAGCGGTGACGGTGACGCCGCCCTTGTCGTAGATCACCTGCGTGCGTCCGGTAGGCACATCGCCCGGCTGCACGAAATCTGCGACATGGGCTGTCATCTCGCCTGCCGAGAGCGGCAACAGGCCCGTGCCATTACCATGGTGGGCGTTGCGATATTGCCGATCAAACGAATAGGCTGCGTTGAAGCCTGCCACCACTTCGGCAACGCCGACAGGGCCATAGACATCTAGCGGCAGCCGGCGCCCCTGCGCCCAGCCCTGCATGTTGAGCTCGCCCAGCTCGCCGATGTGATCGGAATGGAAATGGGTAAGGAACACCGCTTCGACCTTTGGTGTGGACACGCGCCAAAGGGCGAGGTTTTCCGACGCTTCCGGCCCGATGTCGACGATGAACAAGCGCCCGCCTGCAACCACCAGCGTGCAAGCCTTGGCCGCTTTGCGCAGCGGCAGCGGGCTCGATGTGCCGCACAGCAGCACCCGGATCGCATCATCGCTGGTGGCAAGCTGCGACTGGCGATCCAACTGCGCGCGCGCGCCAATCGCAAACAGGCGGTCCTGCACTTCGGGCGAGAACTGGAACACGCCGAACGCCGCCAGCGCTAATCCGCCAATCACCAAGACCAACCATCCTGCTGCCCGCTTCATCCATCGCCCCTTTTTTTGACCATGTGGTCAGTTATTGACGGATTCTGACCGACTGGTCAAGTTTAGATTGACAGAGCTTGCGCGCATCCGCACTTTTGCGGGCATGGGCAGAAACGCAAAGCCGGGCAGCAACGAGGGGCTCAGATCCATCATCCTGGCAGCGCGCCGCGCATTTGCTGCGCATGGCTATGACGGGGCCAGCCTTCGTCAGATCAGCGCCGAGGCAGGCGTGCTGCACACCGCCATGCTGTATCATTTCCCGGCCAAGGACGCGCTGTGGAAGGCGGTGATGGCTGATATGTTCGAAGCATTGGAGGCCCGCTTTGCCGCCCGCACGGCTGCGCACTCCACAAGCTCACCGCGCGATCTGGCCCGCGCGCTCGTCCGCGAATTTGTGATGTTCTGCGCTGAATGCCCTGAATTGCACCGTATCATGACGAGCGAGGGGCGCAGCGAGACCGTCCGGCTCAGTTGGCTCGTCGATACTTACAGCAAGCGCCTGTTCCAAGCAGTGGCTACCATGGCGCCTGCGGTCAATCCTCTACTGAGCGATCCCATCAGGCTGTATTATGCGATCATTGGCCTGTCGGCTTCGGTTTTCACGCTGGCTCCTGAATATCGCCGGCTATCCGGTAAAGACCCCTTTGGAACCGATGAAATTGCGGCCACCGCCGACATCGTCGAGGCTATCGTGTTCGGCCAGGCCAAGAGCGAGAGCGGCTTGGCGCCTGAACAGTAGCGAACATTGATCAGGACGACGTCGCGATCAGGCGCGAGCACGGCACCTCGTCAAAAATGGACCCTGAGCTCTTTTGATAGAGGGTCTGCGCCTTGATGCGCTCGGAGCGGGGACATCTGGGCCACGTGCGCTACCGACCTAAGCATTGAACAAAAGCCTATCCGTTGACCTGCCTTCGGGCACTAATCAAAGCGGCGGTGGCGATCATGAGAAATGACAGTCCAGAGGCTAAGCTCAGACCGGTGAGCCCTGCGCCATATCCACCAAGGTGATCGAACGACAGGCCCATAACCAGCGGGCCCAGCACCGAGCCCAACTGCACGACCCCGAAGCCGATGCCGTAGAGCCGGCCAAAGGCGCGCAATCCGAACTGGTTGCGGAGCAGCCAGGGCAGCATATCCGCTTCAACGCCATAAGCGAGGCCAATCAGCGCAGCGGCGATGTGGATACTGAGATCGCTGCTGTCTGACAGCAGCAACAGACAACCGACCGCGGGCAAGGGAAAGATCAGGACGCCTAGGAGACCAAAGCCGATGCGATCGAGAAGTGCGCCAGAAACGGCACGTCCGGCCAGTGATACCAGGCCGATGATGGAGACGACGCCGGCTGCGCGCTCCACGCTCCAACCACGATCGGTGAGTAAGGGTGCCAGATGTGTCAGCATGGCAGCCGTAACAAGCATAACGAGGAAGAATGCCGGCACCGCCGTCCAAAACACGGGCGAACGCAGAGATTGCCCAAGGGGCAGGCCTTCGATTGTAGCGGTGGCCGCGGTGCGTCTCAGAACAGTCAGATCGGGTCGATCACGCGCCATTAGCAGCGCCACCGGAATACCGATCGCAGCAACCACGGCGGCCATGATCATCCAGGCACTTCTCCAATCAAGACTGCTCAGCAGCGCGCCGTGTGCGCGAACCATGGCGAATTGACCAAAGCCAGATCCAACCATGGCGATGGCCACTGCCACTCCTAGCCGCCGTGAGAACCACTGCGGCAACAGGCTGACCCACGCTGTCGGCGAAGCGATGATCGACACGAACCCGATAGCGATCGCACACAACAAAAAGGCGGTCATGGTGGCAGGGACCAGCACTAACAGCAGCAGCACGGCCGGCAGTGCAATGCTGGCAGCGATGATCACGCCGCGTGCCCCGCGGGAATCGAGCAGGAAGCCTAGCGCCGGCGTGCCCAGTGCGCCCATGATCGCCACCAGAGAATAGATCCAGCCAATATCAGTGCGCGAGCGCCCAAGTTCGGCAGCAATGGGCTTCAAATAGAGGCCAAAGCTGGCGATAAACGCTGGACCGAACGCCACCGCAAGGCCAATGCAGGCCCCCAGTGCCACAGACCAGGCGGTGCGCCCGCCATCAAGGCGCGGCGTGCTGGCCGCTGCCTCAGGGCTCATCGATGATGTCGTTGGCAAGGCAGCCAAGCCGCTCGATTTCAACTTCGACACGATCACCGGCTTTCATGAAGAGCGGTGGCTTGCGGAATAGGCCAACGCCGCCGGTAGTGCCGGTGGCCACCACGTCGCCGGCCTCAAGCGGCATGATCGTGGAGATATAGGCGATCAGCTCAGGCACGCCGAACAGCAGATCATCCAGCTGAGCCTCTTGCACCACTTCACCGTTCAGCCGCGTCTGCAGTGTCAGTTCGCCGATCGGGCCGGCTTCATCCGGCGTCACCAGCCAGGGCCCGAACGATCCAGACCGCCAGAAATTCTTGCCGGGCAAGAATTGGCTGGTGTGTCGTTGCCAATCACGCACCGAGCCATCGTTGAAACAGGCAAAGCCCGCGACATGATCAAGCGCATTGTCGGCAGCGACATGTCGTCCACCTTTCCCAATGACGAAGGCCAATTCACCTTCGAAATCCAACTGCACCGATGCGCGCGGGCGCAACATCGGTTCGCCGTGTGCGACGAGGCTGGAATTGTAACGCGGGAACAGGATAGGATGATTTGGCGTGTCGCGACCAGTCTCGGCAATATGGCTCTTGTAGTTGAGGCCAACGCAAAGAATCTTACCAGCATCAGGCACCGGTGGCAGCAGTTGAACGTCGCCATGGGCATAGTCGGCTGGGTCGGCCGCGTGAGCAAAAAGGCTCTCGACCTTGTCCAACACGTCCTTGAGAGTAGCATTGGATGGCGCATGCTTGCCGAGATCGACAATGCCGTGATTGGCCCAAATGCCGAATGATGGCCGACCAGCAACAAGATAGGAAACAAGCTTCATTTTTAGGATCCTTGTAGTTGCGAAGTGGGCACGTCCGGGAGCGCACTCATGGCGCCTCGACCAATAGCGGCGCGCCGGTCTTGGCGGCGACAGAGGCGAATGTCTCACCAGGCGCCAATTGGATGACCCGGAAGCTGTTTCCGGCCGGCTCAAGGATGGCGAGATCGGTGTAGACCCTATCGACAACAGCTCGCCCGGTAGCCGGCAATGTGAGCGCATCTAGCAGTTTGGGTGCACCGCTGCGAGTAGTGTGCGTGGTGATCACCCGAACGCTGCGCGCGCCGGCTGCAAGATCCATTGCACCACCAACCGCCGGCACTCCGTCTGCACCGGTGCTCCAGTTGGCGAGGTCGCCATTGGCCGCGACTTCGAAGGCACCAAGGATACAGATATCGACATGACCACCGCGGATCATCGCAAAACTGTCAGCATGGTGAAAGAAAGCGCCGCCCTCTAGCAGGGTCACCGGTTTCTTGCCGGCGTTGATCAACTCCATGTCCTCATCAGCCGGTGATGGCTGCGGCCCCATGCCCAAGATGCCATTCTCGCTGTGGAGGATGACTTCACGCCCAGGCGGGATGTGATTGGCGACACGTTCTGGCTGGCCGATACCCAAATTGACGAAGGCACCTTCCGGAATATCAGCGGCGGCTAATGCTGCGACCTCTTCGGTGTTCCAGGTCATGGCCGCGCCTCTAATGCCATCAGATGGTCGCGCTCGATGACCGGGTTCGGCACCAAGACGACTCGGTGTACGAAAATTGAGGGTGTGACGATTGCTTCGGGATCGATTGCTCCCAGTTCGGCTGAAGCTCTTACCTGCGCGATGGTCTTGCGGGCCGCCGTAGCCATGACCGGGCCGAAATTGCGTGCCGCCTTGCGATAGATAAGATTGCCCCAGCGGTCTGCGGTCTGGGCCTTGATCAACGCCACATCTCCCTGGATCGCATGCTCAAGCACGTGGTCGCGTCCATTGAAGCTGCGCACCTCTTTCCCGGCCGCAAGGTCCGTACCGGCGGCAGTAGCTGTGTAGAACGCCGGCACACCGGCCCCGGCTGCGCGTAGGCGTTCGGCCAGTGTACCCTGGGGAACAAGTTCGAGCGCGATGCGGCCGGCTTTGTAAAGTTCGGTGAAAACATGGCTGTGTGAGCTGCGCGGGAAGGAACAGATCAATTTGTCCACGAGCCCGGCCTTGAGCAGCAGAGCCAGGCCGATCTCGCCATTGCCGGCATTGTTGTTGACGACCGTGAGTCCGCGTGCACCATGCTCGATCAGAGCGTGGACAAGCTCTGTAGGATTGCCGGCCTCGCCAAAACCACCGATCAGCACGGTGTCGCCGTCCTTAACGATCGACACGGCGGACAGGGCATCATCGGTTATCTTGTTGATCATGCTCGCTGCACCTCTGGCACTGCGTCCTGTGGCGCGCCGCTGGTGACGGCGCGATTCCATGCATCAAGCAAGTCTGCTGGTGCACCTGACCCAAAGACATAGCGGTCCGGCCGCACAAGCACCGCGTCCGCACCACTTTGTTGCAGCCAAGTTCGCAGGTCGGTTCGGAAGGGGGCCAGCACCGGGTCCGTCACGGCGATGCGCCGCAAGCGGCTGCTGCCCGACCCACCATGATGGTCGATCAGCCAGGCTGCTGGCCCCAGCACATCATCAAGCCTCCGGCCGTCGGCGGAAACAAATTGCGGGAAGATAACGGCGGCGCTCGGGTCATCCGGCATGAACAGGCCGCCGGCGCGTCCAGGACCGCCGACCTGCGCGGGCGGTGCTTCCGCGCCAGTAGCCAGCTTGGCCATCATGCGTGCATCGCGCTGGGCAGCGACAGCAGCATCAAGCGTGCACACCACGCGGCCCATCTCAATCGCCAGCTCGATGTAATCGCGAACGCTCCGGTCACGTTCAGGCTGATAGGTGTCGAGCAGTTCGGGTCTGGCGCCGTCCTTGAGGACCGCAACTAGTTTCCAGGCAAGATTGGCCGCATCACGGATACCGGAACACATACCCTGGCCGGCGAAGGGCGGCATCTGGTGCGCGGCATCCCCGGCCAGCAGCACGTTCCCTGCCCGCCATTGCTGCGCTATCAGGCCATGAAATCGATACACAGCCTTTCGTTGGATCGTCAGATCGAAGCCCCAAGGGGCCAAAAGCGATTCGACAAAGCCATCGGCAAGCGCGACATCGGCATCTTCGCCGGGCAGCAGCATGAATTCCCAACGGTGGCATCCCGGCCCCATAAGTACGCAAGTCGTCGGACGCGCCGGATCGCAGATCTGCAGATTGACTGTCGGCAATTTTAAGGGATCGTGCGGAATCGTGTCGACGACCAGCCATGGTTCGTCGAACTTGTAATCCTCCAGCCCGATGCCCAGCGCCTCGCGGACCGGGCTCCAGGCACCATCACAGCCGACTAGATAGCGGGCCTCGACATGGCGGCGCTCGCCCCTCTCGTCATCGATGTGGACGGTCACGCCATCGCAATGTGGGTCAAAGCCAGCAAAGCTATGGCCCAGCCGCACAGAGACATTAGGCATCTGTGCGATTTGCGCGCGCAGCGCACGCTCGATGGCTGGCTGGTTGAACATGTAGCTGTAAGCCCAGCCAGAAACACCTTGCTCGCCGCCTCGCCTTGCGACCATCAAGAGATCACCCGCAGCATTGCGAAATTCATAGGCGCCGGCCACGCGAACATGCGGCAGCACCGCATCGACAATGCCAAGCCGCTGAAAGACGCGCATGATCTCATGATCGAAATGCGCGGCACGCGGCAACGGATAAACTTCTGTGGAGCGCTCGACGACGGCAACCGAAAGGCCTTCCTGGCCCAACCA
The DNA here is from genome assembly GCA_002482865.1 of Porphyrobacter sp. UBA7686. Lineage (GTDB taxonomy): Bacteria > Pseudomonadota > Alphaproteobacteria > Sphingomonadales > Sphingomonadaceae > Erythrobacter. Next base: position 15,337 of record DLGU01000127.1, on the reverse strand, counting down.
GTCGGCGAGCACAGCGCCAACGGGACCGAACCCGATCACCATTACATCAAAGCGCTCGTTTACCGCTGCCATCGCTGTCCTCTCCCGCCAGTTCGCTGCAAAGCAGTGTGTCCGGCACCAGCCCGCCGTTCCAAATTGCGCCTGCCATCTTCGACAAAAATGACTACATGGTCACTTAATAGCCCGGTTGCAGCGATTGGCAAGCCCGCACAAGCGGTCAAATGCACTTTCGCTGCACGATTGGTCAAAAATACCGCGGTTGGCATATGGCGCCTGGCTATTGCGGGGCTGGCGCGACGGCAACTTGTTGGGTAAGTCAACGTCATGTCTGAGGCCGATCCCAAGCCGCCACTCGCCGGGGGGCGCACGGCGCGCACCCGCGCAGCGCTGCTGGCTGCAGGCAGGGCCCTGTTCGCGGAGCGGCCGTTTGACTCGGTGGCCATTGATGACATCGTTGGCGCAGCTGGCGTCGCAAAAGGCACATTCTACAATCACTTCGAGGATAAAGAGGCGCTGATCACCGCGATCGTGGCCGAGATTCGCGCCACGATCGAAGCTCGGATCTTACGGGCCAATGCCGAAGTAACGGACCCACCGGCCCGCATCGTGCGTGCGGCATGTGTATACTTCGCCTCGGCCGTAGATGATCCAGCTCAGGGGCAGATCCTTCTGCGCAATGATCCGCGCGGCTCGAACCGGCGCACGTTAAACGACGGCCTGCGCGCCGACCTTGCTGCAGGATTGCACAGCGGGCGGCTATTGTTGCCCACCATCGATGCCGGACTATTGTATGTGATCGGCGTGGTGCACAGCCTGCTACTAGCAGCCGTGCGATCGCAGGACATACACCGCACGGTGGCCACGGCCCAGCAACTTTGCATGCTGATGCTGCGCGCGATGGGCGTAACCTACATGGAGTCCGAGCTGATAGCGTCGCAAGCCGCCGACGATATTCTACGCCAGCGCCTGCACCATGAGGACGATGGACCCGCTGATCTGGCGGGCTAACACTGCGAAATCAAAAAACTGACTGCAAGACCAACGAAACCGGCCAAGCGAGACCGGCTGGGGCATATTTGCGCGTTTTCGGCTTGCATAGCCGCCCTATAGTGACTAATCGGTCAATTTAGGGAGAAGAGAAATGCGGGCGATCGACGTGGCTCATGTGCGCTTTGCCGCGCCTGACCTCGACAGGATGGAGCGTTTTGTGAGCGATTTCGGCTTGCAACCGTTTCGAGAACGCTGCTTGCTCTATGCGCATGGCAGCGGACCGGCGCCGTTCGTCCATGTCACTGAGGTTGGCGAGCCGGGCTTCCTAGCACTGGGCTTGGTGGCTCAGTCGCTGGACGACTTGCAGGAACTCGCTGCGAGGGAAGGCGTGCCCGTTGCTGCTTCACCGCATCCAGGTGGTGGCATGATGGCGGCGCTTCGCGATCCCGACAATTATCTAGTTGAAATTATTGCAAATCAAGATGTGAGGCCTGCTGCATCTCTTCCAGCCTCATACGGCTGGAACGACGCGCGCGAAAAGGCTCGCATCCGCGCCGCCAAACGTGTGGCGCCAGGGCCGGCTACCGTGGTCCGTTTGGGCCATGTCGTTTTAGGCGTGTCGGATTTTCGCGTATCTGAAGCCTGGTATAAGGAGCGGTTCGGCTTCATCACTTCAGACGAGATCGTGGCACCGGACGGCACCGCCATTGGCGCTTTCCTTCGTTGTGACCGACAGGATCAACTCACGGATCACCACAGCCTTTTCCTGATCCAGGGACGCGGCGCCGCCTTCAATCACGCCGCCTTTGAAGTGGTTGATACCGATGATCTTTTTGTTGGCCACGACTGGCTGCGCACCGCCGGCTGGCAGGCTCATTGGGGCATTGGTCGCCACGTGCTTGGCTCCCAGATATTCGACTATTGGCGCGATCCGTGGGGCCACACCCTAGAACATTGGACCGATGGCGACCTGCTGATCGCGGCTGACGGCTCGCGTCGAGCCGATCTTTCCGAGTTGCGGGCCGTGCAGTGGGGCCCGACCGCGCCGAACTGAACTGGCCCTGCAACCAAAACCAGAACAACCGTACATATCCATGGGGAGGGAACGATGCAGAAAAGCAAGACTGACACTGCGACTTTGCGTGTGGGCACCGCAATTGGGGTGGCATTGCTGGCGGCAGTTCCGCCCTGGCAGGCTCCGCTAGCCGCACAGGAGCAGCCGGCGGAGCAAGCTACAGAGACCTCTGATGATGCAATTGCAGAAATAGTGGTCACGGCGCGCAAGCGAGAGGAGAGGCTCCAGGAGATTCCGATCGCCATAACGGCAGTGAGTGCGGAGCAGCTAGAATCGCGCGGCGCAGTTGATCTTTCCGACATGCAGGGCCTGGCGCCCAACTTGACGTTAAAGACTGGCGGGGGAACATCGGGCGCTACCTTTACACCGGTGATCAGCATTCGCGGCATTGGCCAGAGCGATTTCACCATCAACACCGATCCCGGTGTTGGTATCTATCTGGATGGCGTCTATCTTGGCCGGTCGGTTGGCAGCGTATTAGATCTTGCCGATGTGGAGCGCGTGGAAGTGCTGCGCGGGCCGCAGGGCACCCTGTTCGGCCGCAACACTATTGGCGGCGCCATCAGCCTGGTATCAAAGGCGCCGGACATGGACGAGTTAACCGGTACTGTCTCGCTCACTGGCGGCAGCCGCGACTTCTACCAGGCGCGCGCAACGCTAAACATTCCGGTTTCAGATCAGCTCGCCGTGCGCCTCGCTGGCGTTGCTCGTCAGCGCGACGGCTATGTCGATGCGCTGCAGTATCAGGATTTCAAACTGGGAGGCGAGAAGCTTTGGGCAGTTCGCGCCGCCTTGCGTTGGCAGCCGACCAGCAATCTGACCATCGACCTCGCGGTCGATCACACCGAGCGTCGCGATCCGCCGGCGGCCACTGTAGGCTTGCAGTTAGGCGATGTGTCCGATGCGCAGAGCGGACCGACAGGGCAGGTATCAAACTTCTTCAACCGTGGAGTCGGCCCGGCGGCAACCGCAAGGGTGCCATGGATCTCTACCACCACACCGCGCTGCGCCACCGATGTCGCGTTTCGCAACAGCAGCCTGACTTGTTATGGCAATGCCTGGTTGGCTGGCACACGCGCCACCAATTCGGTTTGGAACGACCTGTCCGGCAACAAGATCGAGCCGGTCGCTAAGCTCGATCTGACAGGCTACATGGGCACAGTTACCTTGGATACCGGCATCGGTGAGTTCAAGTCGATCACCGCTTATCGCGAATTTGAATCGACCTTTTATGGTGATCTGGATTTCACTCCGTTCACCATTTTTGCCAACAACAACCAGCCTTTCAACCAGCAGCAGTTCTCGCAAGAAGTGCAACTGGTGGGTGACGCGCTTTCGGGCAGACTCGAGTATGTCCTTGGCTTGTTCTATTTCCAGGAAACCGGCGACCAGGCGGTGGAACTCTACGCGCCGGGCAACATCCCGGCGCCCCTCGCCACAAGCCTTGCACCCTTCCTGCCCTATTTCCAGACGACGCTGCGAACCATCGACAACAGTTCAACTGCCGCGTTTGCTCAGGCGACCTTTGCAGTGACTGAACGTCTCAAGGTGACAGGTGGCCTGCGCTTTACCGACGAGCGCAAGGATTATATGGTCTCGCAGGTTCGTTCCGTTGGCGCGACCGAAACCGCGACCGGTGTGCAGACCACAAAAATTTGGACGCCGATGGTCAACATCGCATGGCAGGCCAACGACGAGCTCTTGGCGTATGGGACATTTTCAGAAGGCTACCGCGCCGGCGGCTTTGCCGCGCGCTTTGCCACTGGGTTGATCAGCCCGCTGCCATCTTATGCCCCAGAGTATGTCACATCCTACGAACTGGGCGTGAAGGCATCGCTGTTCGACCGGCGCCTCACCTTCAACTTAGCGGCATTCCGTATGGACTATCGCGATATTCAGGTCACGGCGACCACTCCCAACCTGCCGGGCTTCGTCCTCAACCTCGCAAACGCGCGGTTTACGGGCGTCGAGTTTGAAGCAAGCGCCATACTGGGCGGCGGCTTCGTCGCCACCGGCACCGCTGGCTACACCCACAAGGATTTGACAAGCGTGTTACCCGGCACCGTGTCAAACGGCGGGACCAATGCTGTAGTCTCCATCACTGACACAAGCCGGCTACCGTTGCCCGACTGGCAGTTGAGCGGCCAGTTGCAGCACCGTCTGAAGCTGGCAAACGGTGGGCGCATCGATAGCTTGTTCGACATCCGCTATGAAAGCAGCGACAGCAACAGCGTCGCCAACTATGCGATCATCGTTCAAAAGCCCTTTGCAGAAGCAACTGCACGCGTGGCCTGGACACTGCCGAACGACCGACTGACCCTGGCGGTCGGCGCCCGCAACCTGTTTGACGCTGACTATTTTACCACCAAGACGATCTCATCGGCGTCGGGGTCTGCATATGGCACGGTGGCACGGCCGCGAGAGGTGTATTTGCAGTTGAACTATAGGTTTGGAGAATGACCGACAGCCGGCCAAGGAGGGCAATCTGATGAAGATCAACCGTCGTGCGGTTCTGGCCGGGGCGGCAGCACTGGCACCGATGATTCTTGCAGATAACCTCGCGGCGCAGACCAAGTCGAGCCGAAAGCCCAACATCATCTTCATGATGGCTGATGATCTGGGTTACGCTGATGTCTCCTGCTATGGTCGGCGCGATTACACTACGCCAGCAATTGACGAACTGGCGCGCACGGGCATGCGGTTCGTTCAAGGCTATGCCAATGCCGCTGTTTGTTCGGCAACGCGCACGGCGCTGATGACCGGGCGCTATCAAAGCCGGCTGGATGTTGGGTTGGAAGAGCCTGTCGGACAACGGCCGGGTATTGGCTTGCCGCCGTCACACCCCACCCTGCCAAGCCTTCTGCGCGACGCAGGGTACCAGACAGCATTGATTGGTAAATGGCATCTGGGTCGTCTGCCAGAGTTCGGTCCCTTGCTGAGTGGCTATGACTATTTCTGGGGAATGCGCGAAGGCAGCGTGGATTATTTCACTCATAACACGCTCGGCCATGTGCCCGATCTTTGGGATGGCGACACACCGATCAAGAGTGCTGGCTATCTCACCGATCTGATAGGCGAAAGATCGATCGAGACGCTGCGCATGATGTCGGCGAACAAACGCCCGTTCTTCATGAGCGTGCATTTCAGTGCACCGCACTGGCCGTGGGAAGGTCCCAACGACGAAGAAGAGTCCAAACGCATCGCAAACGATCCGCGCGGCATCCTGCACTATGATGGCGGGAGCATGAAAACCTACGCCGAAATGGTGCTGGCAATGGACCGGCAGATCGGCCGGCTGATGGCAACGCTGGACACCCTGCGCTTGGCTGACAACACCATCGTGGTCTTTACGTCCGACAATGGCGGCGAGCGCTTTTCTTATACCTGGCCATTTACCGGCATCAAGACCGAACTCCTCGAGGGCGGCATCCGCACTCCCTTCATCGTGCGCTGGCCAGGGATGTCCCGGCCCGGCTTTGTCAGCGAACAGGTTATGATCACCATGGACATGGTGCCAACCTTGGTTGCGGCAGCCGGCGGAAAGCTACATCCCGACTATCCAAGCGACGGGATCGACATCACGGCAGCTATCGCAGGTGCAGCACCCATCCCGCGAAAACTGCATTTCCGGTACAAGAACATGGCACAGCAGGCGCATCGAGACGGCGACTGGAAATATCTGAAGATCAACGACAAGGCCTACCTATTCAACCTTGCGGACGATCCGCGCGAGCGCGCCAATTTGAAGGCGCGGTATCCGGATATCTTCGCGAGGTTGGCGGCGGCGCATCAGACGTGGGAGGCCACCATGTTGCCTATCAGTCCCGATGTGTTCACGCACGGTTACAGCGGCGACGAGCTTGCGGACCATTTCGAAGCGCCGAATTAACAGGGCCGCCATTTGTGCACCTGACGCACGGAAGGGCATCATAACTGGCCGGTCTGCGGGTTCACTTAAAACTGTCCATGAACTGTTCGAGGCTCAATCTTGAAAGCGAATGGCGGCTTCTTGGGGAACGAGACGTTCATTCTGGCGCACCTTTACGACCGAACCTAGGTCGGTTGCTGCTGTTCCGCTTTCTTCAAAATCGCAGCGGAAGCTGCTCCTCAGGGATCAAAAGCCCGTAAATTGCCGACATGTGACAATTTGTGACTTATGTAACATAATCAGTGGTTTGGTGAAGATCCATTGAGGTGGAAGAAGTCAATCAAGTTGCCCAACCCGACGCGAGGCCTGATTATCGTTCGTGGGCTGGCATGCGACGCTTTGCGCGACCTCGCATATCGAGAGTGGCACAATCACTGCGACAGCGAGCAGCCATCGGCGAAGCCTAGCTGACTTCCATTCCGAGACTAAGGGACGGCAGCTTGCGACCCAGACTCGGTCGTTCTGATCCTCGGTGCCCATTGGCAGTTTTGCATCCGATAACGGTCATTTGTTTGCGATTACCAGAGCAAGCCGCTTGCTTGTTTTCTCGCCCAGCAAGCCTTTGCTCAAAATGGTCCGATATCATCCGCTGCTGCCCACCAGCTGAAATCCAGAGCTAGTCATTTCCTTGCATCGATAAGATTTGCCCAAGCTGGCGACATGTGCGACGCATCAATGATGGATCAAGATCCCTCATCCGGTCCACAGCCAAGAGGGCGTCTCGGTAGATTTTTCGGCGCTCTGGGGCCGGGGTTGGTAACAGGCGCCGCGGATGACGATCCAAGCGGGATAGGAACCCACAGCCAGGTTGGCGCGCAGTTTGGCTACGCTCTTGGCTGGACGTTCGTCCTCAGCTTCCCCCTGATGGTTTCTATTCAGCAGGTCGCTGCCGAAATAGGTCGGGTCACGGGCGCTGGCATCGCTCGAAATCTCCGGCGTCACTATCCGCGCGCCGTTCTCTTCACGATGGTGGGCCTTTTGCTCATCGCAAATGTGGTGAATCTGGGCGCTGACTTGGCGGCAATGGGCGCATCTCTCGCCCTGCTTATTGGCGGGAATGCAATGTTCTACACCATGCTGTTCGGCATCGTGTGCATCATGCTGGAGATTTGGGTCAGCTATCCGCGGTATGCCAGTTTCCTCAAGTGGGGAACGCTGTCGCTTTTCACTTACATCGCCGTCGTGGCCGTCGCGAATGTGCCCTGGGCGCGTGCTTTGCGTTCGCTCATCGTGCCGGAACTCCAGTTCAATTCCGCCTACGCGATGGCGCTTGTGGCAATCCTTGGCACCACGATCAGCCCTTATCTTTTTTTCTGGCAGGCGGCGCAGGAGATCGAAGAAGAACATCGCCACCATGCCAAGCCTTTGTGCCTCGCGCCTGCCGACGCGGGACCAGAGCTGCAGCGTATTCGCATGGACACGTTGACCGGCATGGCTTTCAGCACGGTCATTTCGCTGGCAATTGTCTTTGCGACTGCAGCCACACTTCACGCCAATGGCATTCGCGACATCGAGACATCCGCCCAAGCCGCTGAAGCGCTGCGCCCAATCGCCGGCGAGTTTGCCTTCGGCATGTTCGCGCTCGGCATAATCGGAACGGGCATGCTGGCCGTTCCGATACTCGCTGGGTCGGCTGCCTACGCGGTGTCTGAGATGGCCGGGATCGCTGGAAGCTTGGATGCAAAACCCCTCGCGGCTCGACTTTTCTATGGCACGATCGCCGTCACAACGATGGCGGGGGCCGCCCTTTCCGGGATTGGGGTTGATCCGGCCCGAGCGCTTTACTGGGCCGCGGTCGTGAACGGGGTCCTCGCAGGCCCCCTCATGGCCGTCATGATGCTGATCGCGTCGAACCCTCGAGCCATGGGCCGCCTAACGATCTCCCGTGCTCAGAAGATAATGGGCTGGGCTGCTACGATGACCATGCTTTTGGCTTCAGCACTGTATTTCGTCTTTCTGATCGGCGGCTGGCTTGCTTGAGAAAACGTCAAAGCGTTGTTGCGGTGAGGTTGATTGCAAAGGCCAGAACACCAAGGTTGAAAAAGAACGCCGCCACCCCGTGTAGTGTCGTTATGCGTCTTAGCGGCGCGCGGGTGATCCCGATATCCGCAGTCTGGCATGTCATTCCCAGCACGAAAGCGAAGTTCACGAAGTCAGCAAAACAAGGTTTAGTGTTCCCCGGGAAGGACAGCCCGCCGTGGTCGGCTCCTCCGCTTTCCTGATCATAAAAACGGTGGGCGTAGTGATACGCCATCACGAGGTTCGCAAATATCCACGCGAGAACGAGCGTTGCTAGCGAGATTTCTCGACTCCATCGGCCGTTCTGCTCCTGATTGCTAACGAGAATACCTACTGCAATTAGAATCGCGCCCATGATGATCAATGTCAGCAGGATTATGGCGCTGCGCCCCCCTACATCGCGGGCAGCTTGTTCCCGGATTGTTTGAGGTGCGCCTTCAGACCAGTGCGGAATACTGCTGAAAATATACGCGAGGGCTGAAAAGTCGAATGCGACTGAGAAGGCGGCCGCGAAGGGAAGACGCAAGTTCAGAACAGCCGCCAGCAGCAGCAGCATGAGCAGGAACGCGGAATAGCGGCGATGTCGTAAGTTGAGCATTTTTCGTCGCCCTCGCGATCAGCGTTCTTTATACATGGCTAGGTCAATCGCGTAGCCAGTTTCTTTAGACATGTCAGACGACGTTCTCCATCTGACCACTAGCCGACCCGACACGGTCGTTCACGGTCGCCAGATTGAACGTCTGCCTCCTCCAAAAGCTGCCATACCGCTTTCGAGATCGCGCACCGGCCCCGATTATGACCGAAGGTCGGTGGCTTCAGGACTTGTGTGAATGAAGCGAAGAGGGCTGCTCGATAGCCTGATGGTCCTGGAGCCATTTGGCGGCGAGCGAACATAACGCCGCCCATGCAGCCCCGATTACCCAGCCAGCAAGAACATCGCTAGGCCAGTGCACGCCGAGGAACACGCGCGTCGTTCCAACCAATAGCGTCAAAAAGATCGCCGCCCCTATGAGGTAAAACTGGATTTGGCGATTGGCCTCGCTTCGGGCGAGTAACACCGCAAGTGTCAGAAATACTATCGCGGAATTCATGGCGTGACCGCTGGGAAAACTGGTCGATGTCGTTTCAACGAGATGCGGAACGATCTCTGGCCGAGGTCGAACAAAAATACCCTTGATGATAAAACTTAAGACAGCTCCGCAAGATACTGACAGCACGACAAACCCCGCCGTGCTATACCTACGCATCGCGACTAACGATCCCGTGGCCAAAACCGTGACGAGAGTTAGAACGGGCGCACCACCCAGTGCGGTCAAATCAATCAGTGCTAGCTTGATCCATGAGGGCCCAACTAACTCTGAAGCATCTCCGGCGGTTCTGACAGCACGCATTATCGCCATATCGATTGCAAAAGTGTCGCCTTCAAAAACCTCTGAGGCGAGCTTGGCCAGTCCGAATAATGCCGCCGCGCAGATTAGAAACGCGATCAAAAGGCGGCTGTCGCGCCGGTGCGACTTTACTAACCTGCCAATGAAGTTAGCCATATTTGCTCCACCCAAGAACCATCAACTGAGCCGTAAACACCGTCCCACACATGGACCAGCAATTTCAGAGACCGGCAGTTTGCTTTGATAGAAAACTTGTCAGGCCTTGCGCACCAAAAAATTCTTAAGCGACAAATCCAGATCGGGTGCGAAGCAGGAATAGAATAAGGCAAGCTCGAATGCCCGCTTCGGGGTTGTCTGCGGAAGGTCTGCATGCGGCACAAGCGAGGCGATGGCTGCTCGGTCGGTTTCAGGACCGCACGCGTTCGCAGCGGGTGACCGCTGTTGGGTGGGGGGCTGACATTCACAGCCGGTTCACTGCGCAAGGCCGGTAGACTCGATCTTTGCCAATGCGAGATTGACCATGGATACGTCTCAGTCTGCTGTCCTAAGCAAGGTTCCGGCTATCACGCTCGGCTTCTGGATGATCAAGATACTAGCAACGACTTTCGGCGAAACGGCCGGCGACACCGTGAGCATGAGTTGGTTGGGCGAAACGACCGCCACGGCCGGACAAGGCAGCCTGAACGGCTATCTTGTCGGAACCGCGATCTTTCTGAGCCTGCTCGTGGTGCTGGTAACGGCGCAGATCCGCGCGCGCCGCTTTCATCCCTTACTCTACTGGACGACGATCATTGCGTCCACGACAGCGGGAACCACAATGGCCGATTTTGCGACCCGATCGATCGGCATCGGCTTTCCGGGCGGTTCCTTGCTGCTCTTCGGCATGGTGCTGGCGAGCCTGTGGATTTGGTATCGGTCGGTGGGTTCGATCAATGTTGCCGACATTCACGCGCCGCGCGCTGAATTATTCTATTGGGTGACGATCACCTTGTCGCAGACCTTGGGCACGGCGCTGGGCGATTGGCTAGCCGATGGTCCGCTCGGCTATCTTGGTGCCGCAGCCGTGTTTGGCGCAGCACTTGCCCTTCTGGCCCTGCTTTACTGGCAAACCGCGATCAGCAGGGTGGGGCTGTTCTGGGCGGCCTTCATCCTGACCCGCCCGCTTGGCGCGACCGTGGGCGACTTTCTCGACAAGCCGGTTGCCAGTGGCGGTCTTGAGCTCAGCCGCCCGATCGCCTCGGCCGTCCTCATCGCGGCTATCATCCTGCTGGTTGTTCTCATCCCGCAGCGGAGTTCAGTCGGAAAGGCTGATGCCTCTGGCCAAACGCCCGCTTAGAGTGTGCCCCCGGCAGCTCTGCCTGATCGGGCTGCCCCGCTTTCGCGCTGCTGCGCGCAGCCTTGGCTAAACCGATATGTGGACACCAAACCCCGGGCGAGCGGCGATGGCGGCCTTGCCGGAATGCGCCGTAACGATGGCCGCCACCATCGCCAGCCCGAGCCCATGCCCCGGCGTTGATCGGCTGCGGTCGACACGCGCGAACCGATTAAACAGCTCTTGGGCTTCGTCCTCCTCCACGCCAGGACCGTCGTCGGCTATAATCAGTCGTATGCTGTCATCAGCCCGGTCGAGGACAATTCGCACAGTGGTTCCTTGGGGCGTATGCTGAACGGCGTTGTCAAGGAGATTGGTGAGCATTTGTTGCAGCAGCCGGCGGTCTCCCGGCAGTGTCACGTCGGAGGCAATACTGATCACAAGCTGGTGGCCGCTGCTCTCCATTGAGGGTCGGAACGCCTCCGCCACATCGGCCACCACCGCGCTGAGATCCACCGTCTGGAAGTGCGCGCGGGCGGCCATGCCTTCGACTTCCGCAATCCGAAGCAGGGCAGAGAAGACTTCCAGCAACTCGCCAGCTTCTGTGGCAGCGGCCTCGATCGCTTGGCGTTGCAGCTCGGGGTCGCGCTCGCGCAAGGCCTCGTCGAGCCGGTTTTGCAGCCGCGTGAGCGGCGTGCGCAGATCGTGGGCGACATCGCTTGAGACCTGGCGCAGGTTCTCCATCAGCCCGCCGATACGGTCGAGCATCAGGTTGAGGGTCTCGGCCACACCGTCAAACTCGTCGCCGCTTCCCGACAGCGGCACGCGCCGGGATAGATCACCTGCGATGATTGCCGAAGCAGTGTGATCGATCCGGGCGAGGCGCCGCCGCGTAACGATACCGACCACCCACGCCGCCGTAATGCCGAGCAACAGCATCGTCCCGAACGCACCAAGGAACAGTTTGATGAAGCTATTATCCATCTCGTCGATGGCAGCCCGATCTGCGGCAACCAGCAGCCGGTGCCCTTCTGGCAATGCGGTCGTCAGCGACTGTGCGATACGATCCTGACCATCTGCGCGGTAAGGCAGGAGTTCGACATAGCCGGGTTTGGTTGGAACAATCGTATCGAGAGTGCCCGCAAGCGGCCTGCCCGCGGCATTGACCAACAGGTAGCCGAGGCTTGCGGTGCTGCTCGCTGCCTCGCGCCGCCGAATGGCGGCTGCTATCCCATCAGGCCCGTCTTGTCCTTCGTCAATTAGCGCCTGCGTTTCGATGGCGATGCGGTGATCAAGTTGCAGTTCGAGCGCTTCATGCGTGGTTTCAAAGGCGACCACCCCGATCGCGAGCGTCGCCAGCGCAAAGCCGAACGCCACCGCCGCAACCAGCCCGAAGGTTCCGCGCCACCAGCGTTTCATCCGCTGTCCCGGATGAGATAGCCGGCGCCGCGAACGGTTTCGATCGGGTCGCTGTCAAAGCCGGCATTCAGCTTTGATCGCAGCCTGCTGAGATGGGTTTCGACGATATTGGTCTTAGGGTCGAAGTCGAAATCCCAGACCCGTTCGAGCAGCATGGTGCGGGTCATGATGCGCCCGGGATACCGCATCAGCTCGGCCAGAAGCGAGAATTCACGGGGCTGAAGCACCACTTTGCGCCCTGCGCGCACCACCGTCCTACGATGCAGATCGAGCACTATGTCGCCTGCTATCAGTCGTGCGGGCTCCTGAGATGCAGAGGGCCGACGGCCAAGCGCATGCAGTCGTGCGGCCAGCTCTGTAAAGGCGAAGGGCTTGCCCAGGTAATCATCGGCGCCGCCCTCCAGCCCTTCGACCCGATCGGCAATGCCGCTGACGGCCGTGAGCATCAGCACCGGCGTCGTATTGCCGGCGGCGCGCAGAGCCTTGACCAATCCCAGCCCGTCGAGGCCCGGCAGCATCCGATCGACCACCATCGCATCAAAGCCGCCATCAGTCGCCTGAAACAGCCCGTCACGGCCATCGCCGCTGGTCACCACTTGGTGGCCCAGCTCGGCAAGGCCGCGGGCAATGAACTGGCTGGTGTCGGCATCGTCCTCGATGATCAGGATTCTCATGCTGCTATTCTAGCGGCTGCTTATTCGTGCGCCAGCCACCACCCAGCGCCCGGAACAAAGCCACCTGTGCCTGTGCAACCGCGAGATCGGATTGCGCCAGCGCCAGCTGTGCCTGCGCCAACGTGCGGTCAGCATCGATCCGCAGCAATGGGGCAGCATCGCCAAGCCGCACCCTTGCCTTCGCGCGGCGAGCATAGGCCTGTCCCTGATCGCGTGCCTCGATCAGCACGCGGTTGCGGCGCACTTCGGCATCATAGGCCGCCAGAGCGGTTTCGACGTCGCGCAAGGCGCGGAGCACGGCGACATCCCATGCCGCGAAAGCTGCGCGTTCGGTCGCTTCAGCCTGAGCGATTTTGGCGCGCACCGGAGCCTGATTGGGGAATGACCAGCTGACCAGCGGGGAAGCGGTTGCAACCAGCCCGCCGCTCAACAGCCCGATCGCGCCGCCAAGATTGACGCGCGGGTAAAGGTCTGCGCGCGCCACCCCGATCCGTGCGGTGGCTGCAACAAGGCGGCGTTCGGCCTCACGAACGTCGGGGCGGCGAAGCAGCAGCGCCGTTCCATCGCCAACGGGCACGGCATCGGGCAAGCGCGGCGGCGCTGCGCAGGTTACGGGATTGGTCCGGGCATCTGCTGGCGGGCGTCCGGCCAGCGTGGCAAGCCTATACCGTGCATTTGCCTGTGCCGCTTCCAGTGGAGCAATCTCCGCCCGCGTGGTCGCGACAAGGTTTGCAGCCTGCGCCACCTCGAGCGGAGAGACCTCGCCCGCCGCAAGCTGGCTGTTGATGATCCGCAATGCGCGTTCCAGCAGCCTGACTTGCTCGCTCACTATCGCAATGCCGCCGGTGGCCCCGCACAGATCGACATAGGCCTGGACCGTATCAGCCACCACAGCGACCCGCACGCCATCCATCGCAGCTGCCTGCGCGTCGGCATCAGCGCGAGCCGCAAGCGCCGCAGAACGCAGCCTACCGAACAAATCGGCGTCCCAGCTGGCGGTGGCAGCAAGATCATAATCGGTGGTGGGCACATTACCCGAGGCGCTGGGCTGATTGGCTGGGCTGTCGATGCCGAGACCGCTCTCGATGGTCGTCTGAGGCAAACGGGCCGCTTCGGACAGTCGTAGCGCCGCGCGTGCGCCGTCGAGATTGGCATAGGCAACCCTCAGGTCGGCATTGGCGGCGAGGCTGGCTTCGACAAGCTGATCCAGAACCGGATCTTCATAGAGCCGCCACCAGTCGTCAGGCACTGGCGCGATTGCAGCAACCGGCAGGCTGGCAAACGGCGCGGCGGCGAGATTACGGTTGATCGCTGGCGCAGGCGGCAAGGGCGATGTTGCACAGGCGGCTGTCATCAGCGTCACTAACGGGACAAGCCGCTTCATGCCGCTGCCTCCACCAATTCAGGCTCGGGCGCGGGACGGTCCTTGCCAAAACGGGCATAGAGCGCGGGCATCAGGAACAGGTTGAGTATGGTCGAGGATATCAGCCCGCCCAGAATGACAATGGCCATCGGATGCTCGATCTCGTGTCCCGGCTTGTCGCCCGCAATCACCAGTGGCACCAGCGCAAGGCCGGCGCACAGCGCGGTCATCAGGATTGGCACCAGACGTTCCTGCGCGCCGCGAAGGATCAATGCCGGGCCGAACTCCTCGCTCTCGAACCGGCGCAGGTAATCGTAGTGCGAAAGCAGCATGATACCGTTGCGCGCCGAAATGCCGATCACAGTCACAAACCCGACCAGCGATCCCAGCGACAGCACCCCGCCCGTCAGCGCAACCCCGATGACCCCGCCGACCAAAGCAAAGGGCAGGCTGAGCCCGACCAGTGCGGTGATCCGCGCCGACCGGAATTCGAGCCAGACGAGCAGGAGGATACCGACCAGACAGGCGAGGCCTACCGTCCACAGCCGTTCACGCGATTCGGTGAGTGCAGCATATTCGCCCAAGATCTCGGGATGGTAGCCGGTCGCAAATGGCACCTCCTGCACGGCCGTTTCGACAGAGCGTGCGACAGCGCCAAGATCGGCATCGCTGGCGATATTGAGCGTGACGTCGAGACGGCGCTGGCCACCCTCGCGTTTGATCTCGTTGGGAGCGGGCACGATCACCACATCGGCCACATCGCGCAAACGCACCGGCGCGCCGACGGGGGTCTGAATCATCAGGTCGGCCAGCGCGTGCTGATCGCCGCGAATGGCAGGCTCGCCCCACAAGGCGACATCGAACGCCTTCTGGTCGCGATAGATTTCGCCCAGCTTCTCGCCCGCCACCAAGGTCTGCGCCTGTCGGCGCACTTCGCCCGGCGTAAGGCCGAGGGTGACCAGATCGGCCGAACGCGGGCGGATCTGGATTTGCGGGACAAGCACTTGCTGTTCGACCTTGAGATCAGTCACGCCGGGGATTGCCGCAACCTTGGCCCTAAGCCGATCGGCAGTGGCGCGGAGTTCGGCCTGATCGGGGCCATAGATGCGCACAACTACGGTTGCACCGGCACCCGATAGCACCTCCTTGATGCGTTCGCGCAGATAGGT
>DLGU01000031.1 GCA_002482865.1 Porphyrobacter sp. UBA7686 | reverse complement strand
TCCGCCAATCGCGCCTGTCGGTGTGCGGCGTAACCCCGGCCGAATGGCAGGTGATTTGCGAGATGGCGAAGGGCTAAATCAGCGGTTGCAATCGGGCTGCCGCGCCCGGGCCACCACTTGTCCCAGTCGCCGGAACGAACATCTCTGACAACCGTAAGTCTCTTGAAAAGCCAATAAAGTCATTGGCTTAACTTAGGAGGTTATCATGGGTGAATTCACCGACAAGGCAAAGGGTACGGCCAAGGAAATCATTGGCGAAGCCAAGCAGCATTCCAGCAATCCCGAGACCCGCGCCGAAGGCACAGCCCAGAAGATCGAAGGCAAGACCGACAAGGTCAAGGGTTCGATCAAGGGCGCGCTCGGCGACAAGATCTGACCTCGCGTCAGCGCTGACAAGCAGGAAAGGCCGCTCCGTTGGGGGCGGCCTTTTCGTTTCAGGCGGTAGCCTTGGCTCTCGCGCGCAGACCGGTGATCGTCGCACCGCTGGCGGCGATCCGGTTCAGATCGGTCACGGCGTGGATCAGGCGAATGCCGCTGCGGGCCTTGGCGTCATCGAGCGCGGCGATGAAGTCCGCTGTCGTTTCGACCCGCGTGCTCCATGCGCCATAGGCTGCGCCCAGCATCGCGAAATCGGGGTTGGCAAGCTGGGTTGCCGACACGCGGCCGGGATATTCGCGCTCCTGATGCATACGGATCGTGCCGTAGGCGCCGTTATCGACCACCACCACGATCATGTTCGCGCCATATTGCGCGGCGGTGGCGAGTTCCTGGCCGTTCATCATGAAATCGCCGTCTCCCGCGACTGCGACCACTGTCCGTTCCGGAAAGCGCAATGCGGCAGCGACGGCGGCAGGGACTCCGTAACCCATGGCGCCGCAGGTCGGGGCGAGCTGGCCGGGATAGGCGGCATAGCGCCAGTAGCGATGCCACCACCCGGCAAAATTGCCCGCACCGTTGCAGATGATCGTGTCCGCCGGAAGCACGGCACGCATCTCGGCGACGCAGGCGGCAAGATCGATGGTTGCATCGGAAGGCTGGGGCGTCGACCATTCGAGCCATTCCGCGTGAGCCTCGGCCCCGGCATCGAAGGGGATCACCGCTGCATCCTCCCACAGCGCGGCACACTCGGCGAATTCATCCACCGAACAGCACATCGCGAGATCGGTGCGATAGACCCGGCCCAACTCCTCCGGGTCGGGGTGGATGTGGACGAGCAGTTGCCCGGGATGCTCAAGCGTGGGAACCTCGTAACCATCGGTGGTCGCCTCCCCCAGCCGTGCGCCAACGGCGATGATGAGGTCGGCATTCTTGACCCGCTCGACCAGCTTGGGGCCGGGGCCGTAGCCGAGGTTCCCGGCATAGACCGGGCTATCGGGCGCAATCGCGTCCTGACGGCGGAAGGCGGTCGCTACGGGAAGCCCGGTCCGTTCGGCGAATTGCTGGAAATATTCCCGCGCCTTGGCGTTCCAACCCGCGCCGCCAATGATCGCGATGGGGCTCGCCGCATCGGCGATCATGTCGAATAGCGCCTGCATCGCATCGGGGCAGGCGGCCTGCGCGGTGCGGGTTACGAAGGGGCGGGGTTGGAGGCTGGTGGGCACTTGCTCCACCAGCATATCCTCGGGCAGGGCGAGCACCACCGGGCCGGGCCGCCCATTGATGGCGACCGAATAGGCGCGGGCGATATACTCGGGGATGCGCGCCGGATCATCAATCCGCGCGGCCCATTTGCAGATCGGCGCAAAGAAGGCAGTGAAGTCGACCTCCTGAAACCCTTCACGCCCCTGCATCCCGCGCGCAACATCGCCGACGAACAGGATCATCGGCTGCGAATCCTGATGCGCGACATGGACGCCGATGCTGGCGTTGGTCGCGCCCGGACCGCGGGTGACAAAGGCGACGCCCGGGCGACCTGATCCGGCTGCGTTCATCGTGCCATCCGCGCAGGCCATAAAGGTGACCCCGCCTTCCTGTCGGCAGGTGACCACGTCGATCTCGGGCCGATCGGGCAGGGCATCCAGCACGGCAAGGAAGCTTTCACCCGGCACGGTGAAGATCCGCTCGCAGCCCTGCACAGCAAGGCAATCGACCAGCAGAGCAGCCGCGCTTCTGGTGGCATCGGCGCGCGTGGAATCAGGCATCGAAAAGTCTCCCGTCGTCTTTTGCGGCCTCTACCGGCGTGGGCGAGGCGGTGCAAATCGGCCGACCCCGGATTGCCCCCATCACAGCCTGTCCCAGCTTGCGACAGCTTCACCGCAAACCGTTTCCAATGGTTAAGAAAGTCCTAAAGCTGGCGGCGCTGACCACGGGAGAGTCGTAAATGCGCCGCAGTCTGGTTCTCACTGACGAGACCGCCCGCCACTGGTTCCGGGCTAGCCTGCCGCCGCATGTGAAGCGCGATCTGATCCCGATCCCGGCCGAAGCCTTGTGGCGGCTCACTATGGCCGACGTGCGCGGCGTCGCCAGCACTTACGTGGCCATGACGCTCGCGATTTTTGCCTTTATTATCTGAGGCGTTCAGCTTCGACGTCACGCAGAGCTTCGGTAGCGTGCAACTTGCGCGCAAGCTGGGCCGAGAACACGCAAAGGACCAGGCTGAGCAGCAGTTGTTCCTGCAACGGGATGCCGAAGAACCCGAGCGCACCGGCAACCCCGGCGCCGATCACCATGAAGATCGAAGAAATGAAGTTGTTGGCGGCGACCGAGCGGGAGGCCTCCGACTTGTCGACCCGCGTGGTGAGGAAGGCATAAAGCGGCACCACGAACATCCCGCCTGCTACGGCAATCAGCAGCAGATTGAACGTCAGCACCAGCGCTAGCGGCTGAGCGAGGAATTCCCACACGGTGAACAGCTCGCCTTGCGGCTGCAGGTTCCACATCCGGCACACACCGTAAAAGGCGATCAGCAGCACGCCCAGCACCAACACCGACCGCGCCGAATACCGTGCCGAGATATCGCCTTTGAGCAGCGCATTGATCGACACCGAACCGATCGCAATCCCGGCGGAAAAGGCCACCAACAGCACCGCTGCGACTTGCTTGTCCGCCAGCAGCACGTTCTTGGCGAGCGGGATGAATTGCACCGAAAGGATCGCGGCAATCGCCCAGAAGTAGCTGATTGCCAGGACCGAATAGCGCAGTTCAAGATTGCCCATCGAGAAGGCGATCAATGATTTGGAGGCGCGGATCGGGTTCCAGTCGACTCTGTTTTCGTCGCTCTGTGCAGGCGCTGGCGGCACCCAGCGGCAGGTCACATAGCCGATCACCGCGATCAAGATCACGCCAACAATCGAATACATGATCGGCATCGCGCCGCCCAGCATCATGCCAACGAGGATCGCGACGTAAGTGCCGGCCTCAACCAGACCGGTGCCCGCCAGCACTTCATCCTTGTGGAGGTGCTGGGGCAGGATCGCGTATTTGATTGGGCCGAAGAAGGTCGAGTGCACCCCCATCGCGAACAATGCCACGAACATCAGCGGAATCGCGAGGCTTTCAATCTGCACGCCCTTGGCCGCCAGCAGCAGGCCCGTGGCACCGACCGACATGATGAGGATTTCGGCAAACTTGATCCAGCGAATGATCTTGGTCTTATCACGCATATCGGCGAGTTGGCCCGCGGTGGCCGAGAACAGCACGAAGGGCAGTACGAACAGCGCCGTCGCAACGCCGCTGATCAGCGTCTCCATCTCGGGCGAATCGTAGACCTGATAGACCACGAACAGCACCATCGCGTTCTTGTAGAGGTTGTCGTTCAACGCATTGAGCAACTGGGTCAGGAACAGCGGCAAAAATCGCCGCTGGCGCATCAGGTGTGTCGATGTGGTCATGCGATGATTACGCTGGCGCTTCCCTGTGAGTTACCGCGACATAGCGGGCGTGCAGGCTTTCACAAGAGCGCAAGGGGAGCGCGTGCCAGAGCGCATCAATGTGGGGGAAGTCTGGACGAGGGGTTTTGCAGCAGGTCTTGCCGCGCTAGAGCGGGGATCAATCATGTCGAGCCTTCCCAATATCCTCACGCTCTCGCGCATCTTTGCGGTGCCGCTGCTGGCGTTCTTCCTGTGGTGGCCGGAATGGCGGCTCGGCTATCTGATTGGCTTCGGGCTGTACTGCATTATCGCGCTGACCGATTACCTCGATGGCTACCTCGCCCGCGCGCAGGGTACCGTGTCGAAGATGGGCACCTTCCTCGATCCGATTGCGGACAAGATCATGGTGGCCGCAGTCATCTTAGTGCTGACCGCGCAAGGATACCTGCGCGGACCCTATGCGGGCGACGTCCATGTGATCGCCGGGCTGGTCATTCTGGTGCGCGAGATCGCGGTGTCGGGCCTGCGCGAGTTTCTGGGAGGGCTCCAGGTCTCGATGCCGGTCTCCAAGCTCGCCAAGTGGAAGACGACGTTCCAGCTTGTTTCGTTGGGCGCGCTGATCCTGGGCGGGGCGGTGCATGGTCAGCCGTGTCAGTCGGTGTTTGAAGGCTGCGGCACGATCGCCGAAAGTTGGGTGCATCTGATCGGGCTGGTCAGTCTGTGGACTGCCGCAGTGCTGACTTGCGTGACGGGCTGGGATTACCTGCGGGTCGGCCTCAAGCATATGGATTAATGCGATTGATTCTATCTGGCGCAACCGCCGGAATCTGGGTTACAACCGTCTCATGGGATCGGATGCAACGCGCTCACCGGGCGCATATGTCGGACAATTGGCGGATCATGCGCGCAAGCTCCAGAGCGAGGCGCGCAACGCGATCGCACAAGGTGATTACGCCCGCGCTGCGGCGCTGATCGGCGATGCCGAGTTGCTGGCTGCGGATGTCCACGATCTGGTTGACGCTATCGAAGTCCGCCAGGCCGACCGGCTGCTGGGGCTGACCGTGCAAGCGGCCGAGACAGAAACCAAGGCGCAGCCACGGCGGCAGCGATTCGCCTTGCCTGCGCGGCGGGTGCGGGTGGCGCTGGGTGCCAGCCTCGCCATGAGCCTCGCGCTGGTGGAGTGCTGAGCCTCAGCGCGCGCCTAGCCAGCGCGCAGTTCTTCGGCCAGCAGTTGGAAATCGCTCTCGCGCGGTGAGTTCTTGCGCCAAGCGAGCACGATCTCGCGCTTGGCGGTGGGGCTGTCGACGGGCCGCGCGACCACCTGCGTTCCCGCGAGGATGCCCGCCTTCAGCGCCATCTCCGGTAGCATGGTCAACCCAAGGTCGTTGTCGACCAGTTGTACGAGCGTGTGCAAACTTGTGCCGATCATTGCCGCGCTGGCGCGCAGTTCGGCGCGGTTGCAGGCGGCGAGCGCGTGATCGCGGAGGCAGTGACCGTCTTCCAGCAACAATAGCCGGCCCTGATCGATCATGTCCGGCTTGATGCTGGCAGGCGGATCGCGCGGGTCGTCCTTGGGGAAGGCAATGAACAGGCGGTCGTCGGAGATATGGGCAATCGCCGCGTCACCGGTGTCGAAGGGCAGGGCCAACAGCACGCAATCGACCCGCCCGTGATTGAGCGATTCGAGCGCGTCGTGGCTGGTTTCTTCGCGGAGCAGCAATTTCAAGTCGGGCCGTTCGCGCTTGAGGCGCGGTAGCATTCGGGGCAGCAGGAAGGGGGCGATAGTCGGGATCACGCTCATACGCAGCTCGCCCGAGAGCGGCTTGCCTGAGGCCTGCACCAGATCGGCCAACTCCTCAGCCTCGCGCAGCAGCCGGTTAGCCTTAGCCACCACCTGCTCGCCGAGCGCGGTAAACCGCACCACCCGGCGCGAACGTTCGACCAGCGTCACGCCCAGCAGCGATTCCAGCTCACGGAGGCCCGCCGACAGCGTCGATTGGGACACGAAGCTGGCATCGGCGGCCTTGCCGAAATGCCCGTGTTCGTGAAGCGCTACGAGATATTGCAGCTGCTTGATGGTGGGGAGGTAGGTGGACACTGGCGCGCGCTACTCCGCCGCCAGCGTATCGGGATCGGCTTCGAGCTCGGCGGTTGGCTCAACCTCAGCCTCAGACGCTGCTACCACAACCACATCGTCGATATGCGTCATCTTCAGCTTGCCGCGCTCTACGGCGAAGGCCAGCTTGCCTTCGACCAGATCGAGCGCGTCCTTGCCGAACACCTCGAACCGCCAGCCTTGCAGCACCGGCAGATCGCGTGCGCCGGCGGCTAGCGCTTCCATCTCGTCGGCGCGGGTCAGCAGACGCGGGGCGACGTCGATTTCGCGGGCGCGGATCTTCAAGAGTAGTTTGAGCAGGTCGGCCACCAACGCGCCTTCCTTGCCTAGCGGCGCGCCCTGCTTGATCTTCTCGGGCATCTCGTCCTTAGGCAGCGGCTCGGCGTCGGCGAGGATCTTCATCAACCGCTTGCCGATGTCATTGTCGCGCCACGCCGCCGAAAGTCCGCGCACCTTGGCCAGATCGGCCTGCGTTTTGGGCGGATGGCTGGCGATGTCGGCGAGTGTTTCGTCGCGCATGATCCGCCCGCGCGGAATGTTCTTGTGCTGCGCCTCGCTCTCGCGCCATCCGGCGAGCGCCTTCATCCGGCCGAGCACCTGCGGATTGCGACCCGGCTGGCGGATGCGCTTCCATGCTTGACCCGGATCGGTGATGTAGTTCGACGGATCGGCGAGCTTCTCCATTTCCGCATCCAGCCAAAGCCCACGTCCGGTCTTGATTAGCTTTTTGAGAATGCGCGGGAAGATCGTGGCGAGGTGCGTTACGTCGCCGATGGCATATTCGATCTGGCGGTCGCTGAGCGGACGGCGGCTCCAGTCGGTAAAGCGCGCACCCTTGTCGATGGTAAGGCCCATCCAGGTTTCGACCAGATTGGCATAACCGATCTGCTCGGACTGGCTGATCGCCATCATCGCGATCTGAGTGTCGAAGATCGGATGCGGGGTGCGCTGGGTGAGGTTGACGATGATCTCGACATCTTGCGAACCGGCGTGGAAAACCTTGAGCACGTCCTCATTGTCGCACATCAGATCGAGCAGCGGCTTCAGATCAATGCCCGGCGCCATCGGATCGATCGCGGCGGCTTCTTCGGTATTGGCGATCTGCACCAGGCACAGTTCGGGCCAATAGGTGTTCTCGCGCATGAATTCAGTGTCGACCGCGACAAATTCGGATTTGGCGAGACGGTCGCAGAGTTCGGAGAGGGCCTCGGTGGTGGTAATCAGCGGATGGATTTTCATGTCATCTTTTCGCGGTTAGCGAGCGGAGTGCCGCCCTCGGGGTCGTGCCCCATCACATTGAACGCTGCCAAACCCGCAGCGCGCTTACTCTGATACAGTCAAAATGGAAAAGAGTTTAGAGGCGGGGCCGTGATGCCCACAGATCGCGGTGGGCGTGGCCAGTCGGGTTCGCTTGTGCATCCCCCACTGGATTTGTGCCGCCCGCTCGCTTAGAGGCGCGCCTTCGTAAATCTTACAGTGTCGGACAGTCAAACAATGCACCCCTATCGCTCGCATACCTGCGCACAGCTTACCTCCGCTCACGTCGGCGAGACCGTTCGCCTGTCGGGCTGGGTGCATCGCAAGCGCGATTTCGGCGGGTTGCTGTTTGTCGATCTGCGCGATCATTACGGCATCACCCAGATTGTCGCCGATGCGGATTCGCCAGCGTTGGCGGTGCTGGACCGGCTGCGCGTGGAATCGGTCATCACCATCGAAGGCAACGTCAAGGCGCGCTCGGCCGAGACGGTGAACCCGCGCCTCGCTACGGGTGAGGTTGAGGTTTATGCGCGGCAGATTACCGTGCTGAGCACCGCGGAAGAGCTGCCTTTGCCCGTGGCCGACGAGCAGCCTTACCCTGAGGACATCCGCCTCAAGTACCGTTTCCTCGATCTGCGCCGCGAGACGCTGCACAAGAACATCATGACCCGCGTGGCGGTGATCGCCGATATGCGTCAGCGGATGGGCGCGGTGGGCTTCAACGAGTTCTCGACCCCGATCCTGACGGCGTCCTCGCCCGAAGGCGCGCGCGACTTCCTCGTGCCGAGCCGGATCCATGCGGGCAAGTTCTACGCGCTCCCGCAGGCACCGCAGCAGTACAAGCAGCTGCTGATGGTCGCTGGTTTCGACCGCTATTTCCAGATCGCCCCTTGCTTCCGCGACGAAGACCCGCGCGCTGACCGCTTGCCGGGCGAGTTCTACCAGCTCGATCTCGAGATGAGCTTCGTCACGCAGGAAGAAGTGTGGGAGACGATGGAGCCGGTCATCCAGGGCACCTTTGCCGCCTTCGCAGGCGACAAGGCCGTGACCCCGGCGGGCGAGTTCCCGCGCATTCCGTATGACGAGGCGATCCTCAAGTACGGCAGCGACAAGCCGGACCTGCGCAACCCGTTGATCATCAGCGATGTGTCGGCGCACTTCACCCAGTCGGGTTTCGGCCTGTTCGAGAAGATCGTCGGCGGCGGTGGTGTCGTCCGGGTGATCCCCGCGCCTGCGACCCATGAGAAGAGCCGTAAGTTCTTCGACGACATGAACGATTGGGCGCGCAAGGAAGGCTATGCGGGCCTCGGTTACGTGACCCGCAAGGGCGGCGAGTTCGGCGGCCCGATCGCCAAGAACCATGGGCCGGAACGCATGGCCGAGCTTTATGCCGAACTCGGTCTCGGCGAAAATGACGGCCTGTTCTTCGCTGCGGGCAAGGCGGCTGACGCTGCCAAGCTCGCCGGTGCCGCGCGCATCCGGGTGGGCGAGGAACTGGGCCTGATCGACGAAAGCCGCTTTGCGCTGTGCTGGATTGTCGACTTCCCGTTCTACGAATGGAACGAGGACGAGAAGAAGGTCGACTTCAGCCACAACCCCTTCTCGATGCCGCAGGGCGGGATCGATGCGCTGAACGGTCAGGACCCGCTGACGATCAAGGCGTTCCAATACGATCTGGTCTGCAACGGCTTCGAAATCGCCTCAGGATCGATCCGCAACCACATGCCGGAAACCATGGTCAAGGCGTTCGAGGTCACC
>DLGU01000133.1:2696-15499 GCA_002482865.1 Porphyrobacter sp. UBA7686 | reverse complement strand
GGTGCTGTGCCCGGATATCCGGGCGCTGCGCTATGACCTGGATTCTGCCGAGCGCTTGGCCGAAGCTGAGGGGCTGGCGCTGGCTATCGGAGTGGTGATCGCGCATTCGGCCATTCTCCCAGTGCGCCAGATGCAGCCCAACACGCTGTTCGGGTCGGGTCAGGTCGAGAATATCGGCGTCTGGTGCGAACAGCACGAGGCCGAGCTGGTGATCGTCGATGGCGCGCTGACCCCGATCCAGCAGCGCAACCTCGAAGACAAGCTGAAGCGCAAGGTGATCGACCGGACCGGCCTGATCCTCGAAATTTTCGGCGAACGTGCGGCGACCGCCGAAGGTCGCTTGCAGGTCGAACTGGCGCATCTCGATTACCAGCAGAGCCGGCTTGTTCGGAGCTGGACCCACCTTGAGCGTCAGCGCGGCGGCTTCGGCTTCCTCGGCGGCCCCGGTGAGACGCAGATCGAGGCGGACCGCCGGATGATCCGCGCACGGATGGCGCGGCTTCGGCGCGAGCTCGATCAGGTAAGGAAGACCCGCACGCTCCATCGTGACCGCCGGGGCAGGGCGCCTTGGCCGGTGGTAGCGCTCGTGGGCTATACGAACGCCGGGAAATCGACGTTATTCAACCGCTTGACCGGCGCGGAGGTGATGGCCGAGGATCTGCTCTTCGCAACGCTTGATCCGACGATGCGGGCGATCAGCTTACCGGGTGTGGAAAAGGCGATCCTGTCGGACACGGTGGGCTTCATCTCTGACCTCCCGACCCAGCTCGTCGCTGCATTTCGCGCCACATTGGAAGAGGTCACCGCTGCCGATGTGATCTGCCACGTGCGCGACATGGCGAACCCCAGCCATGCGGCGCAGAAAAAGCAGGTGCTGGATGTGCTTGCCGACCTCGATGTCGTCGATGCCGAGACGGGCACCAGCACAATTCCGATCCTCGAAGTCTGGAACAAGGCCGACCTTTTAGACGCTGAAAGCCTTGCGGAATTGCGGGAGGCCGCTGAAGGGCAGGGGGCCGTGATCCTCTCCGCGGTGACGGGTCAGGGCGTGGATCTGCTCGAGGCCGAATTGACCCGCATGTTGACGGGCACCGCGCGTGAGGTCAGCTTTATCCTGCCGGCCACCGATGGGCGGCGAATTGCGTGGCTTCACGCTCATGGCGACGTGTTGACTGAAGATGAAGTCGAAGACAGCGATGAGGGCCCCATGCGCAGGCTGAACGTGCGGCTCAGCCCGAAAGCGCTTGGGCAGTTTGCCGCGCTTTCCTAAGCGCTTACTCTCCCTGCTTGACCCGCTGCCAGAGGACCTCCTGGGCTTCGAGTGACAGCGATGGGAAATCCGACCCAGCGAGTGCCTCCATACCTCTGAAGCGACGTTCGAACTTGGCGTTGGCTGCGCGCAGAGCGTCTTCGGCGCTAATGCCGTGCGCGCGGACGAAGTTAACCGCCGCAAACAACAGATCGCCGGCTTCTTCGACCTTCTGTTCGTCTGAGGAAGCGGTCTTGAGCTCTTCGATTTCCTCGGCAATCTTGGCTTCGGAGCCTGATGGATCGGGCCAGTCAAATCCGGTGCGAGCGGCGCGTTTCTGGAGCTTCTCGGCGCGCATCAAGGCTGGGAGTGCCAGCGCCACGCCGTCCAAAGCGCTCGCAACGCCCTTGGCTTCGCGTTCCTTGGCCTTGAGGTCTTCCCAGCGGGTTTCGTCCATTGTGCCGCCGGCATTGGCGAAGATGTGCGGGTGGCGTGCTTCCATCTTGGTGCTGATAGCGTTGGCAACGTCGGTGAAATCAAAGTGACCGGCTTCTTCGGCCATGCGGGCGTGGAACACCACCTGGAGCAGCAGGTCGCCGAGTTCGTCACGCAGGTCCGCCATGTCATTGCGGGCGATAGCGTCGCCGACCTCGTAGGCTTCCTCGATCGTGTATGGCGCGATGCTGGCGAAGTCCTGCGCGAGGTCCCATTCGCAGCCGCGCACCGGATCACGCAACCGGGCCATGATGGCGAGCAGGCGTTCGATAGGGGACTGGTTCGGGGTCTCGGTCATGCCGGTCCTCAAGTTTGATAATATATATTATGTAAAATCTAAAGCGCGGCGCTGGCGGTTCCGCGGATCACCATGAACCACTCCACAATCAGATACAGGCCGCCGAAGATCACCACCCAGGCCAACGCCATCTTGATCATCTGGCTCCATTGCAAACGACGCGATGCCAATGACACGCAGCAAAGCACCAGCCATCCAAGGCTCGTGACGATTGGCAGGATCAAATCCGGGTTCACGCCACCATCTCCAGTCCGTCATAGCCGACCGTTACGAAGTCCGGCACTTCGTCGCACAGCGTCCGGTAATCCATGCTCTTGTCGAGATGGCTGAGCACCACGCGGCCCGCGCGGCATTGTTCACCGAGCTCGATCGACATCGCCAGATGTGCATGGGTTGGATGCGGGTCGCGGCGCAGGCAGTCGCTCACCAGAATGTCGACCTTGTAGAACAGATCGACCATTTCATTCGAAATTGCACTGAAATCAGTGGCATAGCCGATACTCTTGCCATCAGCTTCAAAACGATATGCGGTGGTTTCACCCGGACCATGCGCCATTTGGCACCAGTCCACACCAAATCCAGCAATCATCCGCAGCCGATCAAGCGTGTCGAGCGTGCAGATTGTCGGATAGCCTTCCTGCCCGGCAAACACATAGCCGAACCGCTGGCGCAGCCGCCGCACCGTTTCCGTCTCCGCAAAGCCCGGGATCGGTCCGCCGCGTCCGTATCGCAACACCCGCAGGTCATCGATGCCGTGGCAATGATCGGCGTGATCGTGGGTCCAGAACACAGCATCGATATGCCCGACCCGGTTCGCCAGCAGCTGCGCGCGACAATCCGATGAGGTATCGACCAGCAGCCGTTTGCCTTCATCGCTTTCGACCATGATCGAGACCCGCGTGCGGCGGTTGCGCGGCTCATCGGGGTCGCAGTCACCCCAATCGCCGGTACCATCCGGCCCGCCCAGCCGCGGCACCCCGGTCGAGGTGCCAGAGCCGAGCATGACCAGCTTCACGGGCGGGCCTTGCTGAAAAGGTTGAAGAAATTGGCGGTGGTCTGCGCCGTCAGATGTTCCACATCCGTTCCGCGAAGGCCGGCAACGAAGGCGGCCGTATCGGCGACATAGGCCGGTTCGCATACCCTGCCCCGATGCGGCACTGGCGCGAGGAACGGGCTATCGGTTTCAACCAGCAAGCGGTCATCAGGAACGATTGTAGCGACCGCCTGCAAGTCCTTGGCATTCTTGAAGGTCACGATCCCCGAGAGCGAGATGGTCAGCCCCAACGCCAGTACCTTTTCGGCAAAATCGGCCGACGCTGTGAAGCAGTGGATCAAGGCCGGGAAGGCCCCCTTCCCCATCTCATCGGCGAGGATCGCGTGGGTAACTTCCTCGGCATCGCGGGTATGAATGATGATCGGCAACTGCGTTTCGCGGGCGACATCAATATGCATCCGGAACAGGGACTTCTGTGCCTCTCTGTCCGACTTGTCGTAATAGTAGTCGAGGCCGGTTTCACCGATCGCGATCACTTTGGGATGGCGGGTCGCTTCCAGCAGCGCGGCGCGGCCCAGGTCTTGGTGCGCGTCGGCTTCATGCGGGTGGATGCCGACGCTGGCGAACACGTCCGGCTCGCGCGCGGCTGTGGCGACCACCTGATCCCATTCGGATTGGCGGGTTGAGATATTGAGGAAGGCCCCAACCCCCGCCGCCCTTGCGCGCGCCAATACCTCGGTCTGTTCCTCGACCAGACCTTTGTATTCGAGGTGGCAGTGGCTATCGACCAACATCAGGCGGCCTCGGCAGGCAGTTCAAGCCGGGGGAACAGGGGTGCCGGCGCGATGATCCGGTGATCGCTTTCCGCCAGAGGCGAATACCAATGGCTGCGGATGCCGGCGAGATTGCGCAGATCGCCCGCAATGCCCAGCGTATCCAGCAGTTTGGCGCTGCTTGCCGGGATCACCGGACTGATCGCGACGGCCAACTGTGCAATGCAGATGTAGAGCGTGGCGAGCACAGTCTCCATTCGCTCGGGATCGGTCTTGCGCAGGGTCCAGGGGGCCTCGCTGTCGATATAGGCGTTGCAGGCGAACACAGCCTGAAGCCATGCCTCGACCGCTTGCTGGAGCGCAAGGCTTTCGAAAGCTTCTGGAATGTCCGCAGTGATAGCGCGGTCTAGGGTAGCGAACAGGGCGTTGTCCGCGTCCGTGTGTCCCCGGATAGCCGGAAGGTAACCGTCGAGGTTCTTGGCGATGAAGCCCAAGTTCCGCTGTGCCAGATTGCCAAAGGCGTTGCCCAGCTCACCATTGGCACGCTGAACAATCGCTTCGGGCGAATAGCTGCCATCTTGCCCGAAGGCGACTTCGCGCATCAGGAAGTAGCGCAGGGCGTCGACACCGAACCTTTCGGCCAGTTCCACCGGATCGGTCACATTGCCGAGCGATTTCGATTCCTTCTGGCCGCGATTGAGCAGGAAGCCGTGACCGAACACCTTTTGCGGCACCGGCAGATTGGCGCTCATCAGGAAGGCCGGCCAGTAGATCGTGTGGAACCGGACGATGTCCTTGCCGATCAGGTGCAGGCTGGCGGGCCAGAAATCGCCCATATCATCGGGATAGCCGAGGCCCGTGAGGTAGTTGGTGAGCGCATCGACCCACACATACATGACATGGCCATCGCTGCCGGGCACCTTCACGCCCCAGTCAAACGAGGTACGGCTGACCGAAAGATCGCGCAGTCCCTGTTCGACGAAGGCGATCATCTCGTTGCGGCGGCTCGCCGGTTCGAGAAAGCCGGGGGTCTTCAGCAATTCAAGCAGTTGGTCCTGATACTTTGAAAGCCGGAAGAACCAGCTTTCCTCCACCGTCCATTCGACGGGCGTTCCTTGGGGGGAGAGCTTCTCACCGCCCTCGCCTTCGACGAGTTCGCTCTCGTCGTAGTAAGCTTCGTCGCGGACCGAGTACCAGCCTTCGTAACGATCGAGATAGAGGTCGCCCGCGGCCTCCATCGCCTGCCAGATCGCCTGACTGGCGCGGTGGTGATCTGGCTCAGACGTGCGGATGAAACGGTCATAGGACACATTCAAAGCGTCGCACATACTGCGGAAATAGCCCGACATTTCATCGGCGAGGTCAGCGGGCGTGCGGCCCTGTTCCTCAGCCTTGCGGGCCATCTTCAAGCCATGCTCGTCCGTGCCGGTCTGGAACCGGACGCGGCGGCCTTGGAGGCGCTGGAAGCGTGCGATCACGTCGGCGGCGATCGCCTCGTAGGCGTGGCCGATATGGGGCCGCCCGTTGGGGTAGCTGATCGCGGTGGTGATGTAGAACGGGGTGTCAGCCATGGGCCGGTTCGCTAGCGGGGGCAGCCGCCACAAGCAAGCTGCCGATCTCGAACGGCAGCATCCCTGCATCGAAATTGGCGGTCGGCGCTTCGGCGGCAAGGCTGACCAAGGCGGTGTGGGTGTTGATCAGGCGTTCGCGGGCCTGCGGGTCGTCCGAAGCGCGGGCGGCGCGGGCGACTAGCGATTGCGCCAGGTCCAGCACAGCCTGCACCCGCTCGCGATCGGCGCGTGGGCCGATTAGGCGGGCCAGCTCACCGCGCCCGGTGATGCCACTATCGCCTTGCGCTAGTAGTGCGGTGATGACCTTGGCGACCGGCGCGAGGTTCTGTTCGGCAAAGCGCAGCGCTGCGCCAAAGGAACCTTCGGCCGCAGCGATAGCCTGTGGGTCGGGCGGCAGGCCCCCGTCCGCCAGCAACGTGGCCAGCTGGCTGTCGGTGAGCACCGGGAAGCGCAAGGTGCGGCAACGCGAACGGATGGTGGGGAGCAGCCGCGCCGGGCGATGAGTGACGAGCAGGAAGAAGGTGCCGACGGGCGGTTCCTCAAGGCTTTTCAGCAGCGCGTTGGCGGCCGACTTCTCCATGTCGTCAGCCGGATCAATGATGATCGCGCGGCGGTTTCCGAGCGTCGGGCGGGTGATCAGGCGGCGCTGCATCGCACGGATCTGCTTGATGCGGATCGAGCGGGCGAGGTCGAAGGGCTTGCCTTCGGCCTGGGCTTTCTCGCCCTTATCGTCCTTGGGGCCATAGGTGAGCGTGATGATGTCGGGATGCTCGCCCTGCGGCTGCGGCACGCCCGGCTGTGCGACCAGTTCGCGGGCGGCGGCCATGGCGAAGTCGCGTTTGCCAAGCCCCGCCTTGCCTGCGAGCAGCCAGCCATGATGCATTCGCTCACCCGAGAGCGCGTCGCGCCATTGGCGCCAGGCCTCGGCATGATTGGGCCAGTCGGTCATGCGAGCAGGTCGCCGATTGCTGCAAGGATGCGGGCGTGCACGACCTCCTTATCGCCGAGCGCGTCGATGCGTGCAAAGCCGTGTGGGTCGGCCGCGGCAAATGCGCGGAAGGCGGCGGCGACAGCGCGGTGGTATTCGACCGAGCGGCCCTCGATCGCGTCCGAAGCCTCTCCTCGTGAAGCGATACGGCCAGCCAACGCGACCTCATCGCCTTCGAGCAGGATGACCCGGTCAGGCCGCAACCCGTCACTGCCGAAGGCGTGGAGCGCGGTGATGGCCGCATCTCCTAGGCCCCCCGCCCCGCCCTGATAAGCGCGGCTCGAATCGACGAAGCGGTCACAGATGACCCACTCGCCTCGCATAAGCGCGGGGCGGATCAAGTGCGCCACATGATCCGCGCGGGCGGCGGCGAACAACAAGGCTTCCGCCTGAGCGGGCCAGCCTTCCCCCGGTGGTGCCAGCAGCAAGTTGCGGATCGCCTCGGCCCCCGCTGTCCCGCCCGGTTCGCGGGTGACGACGACCGAGAGGCCTCGTGCCCGCAACGCTTCAGCCAGTAGGCGGGCTTGGGTGGATTTCCCTGCCCCTTCACCGCCCTCAAAGGCGATGAACCGGCCGCGCGAAGGGCTCATGAGAACACCGCTGCAATGGCATTGATCACGCGGTCGATCGGGCCAGCCGTTCCCACCGCCTCGGCAGCGTAAAGCGGGATGCGGGCCGGTGCGACGCCGGGCGCGGAGATCTCCATCACGGCGACCTCCTGATTGGCTGCAATCGGTGCGCGCAGCGGGCCTTCGTAGCGGATCGTGGCGGTAAGCTTGCCGTCACTGCCGCGCGGTAGGTTGACCGCCACCGGCCCCGCAGCCTTCAGCCCGACCCCACGCGCATCGCCATCCTGCACCCGCGCCTTGCCGACCACGGCGCCCAGTGCAAACAGCTGGCGCCGTTCGAAGGCGGAAAAGCCCCACTCGACATAGGACCGTGCAATCTTTGCCCGCAGCCGCCCGTTCTCGACCCCAGCGAGCACCAGCACCAGCCGCTGGCCATCGCGCCGTGCGGTGCCTAGGTAAGAGAACCCAGCTTCGTTGGTGAACCCGGTCTTGATCCCGTCCGCCCCCGGCACGCGCCCAATCATGGGATCATGATTGACCTGTGCAATGCCTTTGTAATCGAAGCCCGCGCGCCCAATGTAATAGCCGAACTTGTCCGGGTGCCGCGTGATCAGCGCCCGCGCCAACCGTGCCAGATCATTGGCAGTGGTGAAGGTCCGCCCCTCATCCGGCCAGCCGTTGGGACTGGCGAAATAGCTCCCCGTCATCCCCAGCCCCAGCGCGGTCTGGTTCATCTGCGTCGTCCAAGCCGCGACCGATCCCGCCTGCCCTTCAGCCAGCACAGCCGCCCCGTCATTGGCCGAGACATTGGCGATACCGAGCAGCAGGTCATCCACTCGCACCCGCTCCCCCCGGTCGAGGAACATAGTCGAACCCTTGCGCCGCCACTCGCTTGCGACAACCGGGCTCATCATGAACACTTGCGACGGATCGAGCCGCCCGGCCGCGATGAGCTCGAATGCGAGATACAGCGTCATGACCTTGGTGACGGAAGCCGGCATGAACCGCGCATCGGGATTGCGGGCGTGGAGCACTTGCCCACTACCCAGATCGACCAGCAGCGCGACCGGAGCTTCGGCAGCGGTGGGCACGGCAGGCGTGACGGGGCCGGGATCAGGCACCAGCGCGCGCAAAGGCGGCGCAAAGGTGACGGCAAACAGGGCAAGCAGGGTCAGCGACAAGCGCAGAGATTTCGGGGGCATCACCGTCTCGCCTATACCCGCCCCCTCACCGCTTGGCGAGGTGCAGGGCGCGTCAGTTCACGATTTCGTCAGCCAGCAGTC
Source organism: Porphyrobacter sp. UBA7686 (assembly GCA_002482865.1). Classification (GTDB taxonomy): domain Bacteria; phylum Pseudomonadota; class Alphaproteobacteria; order Sphingomonadales; family Sphingomonadaceae; genus Erythrobacter. The sequence goes on along the minus strand of DLGU01000133.1, from coordinate 7,279 downwards.
CGACGCTCAGAGCATAATAGCTCGAGCAGTTATATTCGAGGATCGCGCGGTAATTGCCGGTCAGCAGCCATGCGGGCGTGCCGGGTCCATCGGGCTGGAAGAATGCGGTCATCACATCATCACCGAGGCCACCTTGCGCGATCACGCCCTGCGCGCGCCATTCGGCCACCGTCATCCAGCGGCTGAGACGTTCGTGCACACGCGGGCAGACCGGCGAAACGAGCCGCGTGCGGTACGCTGAGGCATCGAAGCCCGCCGTCACCGACGCACGCACACCCCAAGGTTGGCCGGGCCGCCATCCTGCATCGCGGAAGTAGTTGGCGATCGAGGCAAAGGTATCGGCGCGGTTCGCAAATATGTCCGCGCGCCCATCCCCGTCGCCATCGGTGGCCAGTCGCAGGTAAACGCTGGGGAGAAACTGCGGATTTCCGAACGCCCCGGCATAGGAGCCCACCAGTTGCGAGCGGTCATAGCCCTTGTCGGCGACCTTCATCAGCGCGATGAATTCGCCCGCAAACAGCTCGCGCCGCCGCCCTTCCCATGCCAGCGTGGCGAGACTGCGAGCGAGGTCGAAGTTGCCTTTGACCTGACCATAGCTGGTTTCATGCCCGAAAATCGCGACGATGATCGGCCCCGGCACACCATATTGCGCTTCGATCCGGCCAAGCAGATCGCGGTGCTGACGGTAAACCGAACGGCCGCCGCCAATCCGGGCCGAATCGACATGGGTCGCGATATAGCCCGACATCGGTGGATAACCGCGCGTAGTGGCACTTCCGGGCTGGTTGTTATCGAGCCGGATGACAGTCGGATTGGGCGTGAGTCCTGCCGTCATTCGCGCCACCGTATCTTCCCGCACACCCTCTCCTAAAGCGCGGGCCTTGAGCAATTCGAGATAGGCATCGAACGGAATCCCGTCAGCACTGACCTGCGCCGTCGCCGGTGCGGACGCAGGCGGGGCGCCGAGAATCGCAAACGCTGCAAGGGTCAGCGCCGCGGCGGAGAGAAGCCGGGGAATCATGGCTATAGGGATGTCATACCTTGGATGAATTCCCAACAACCTGATTGGCGAAGTTGCAGTTGCTCCCCCGTTGGGCGGCAAAGCAGTCTTCAATCGGGACGACCTGCTACGCTTAGCCGCGACAAATGGGCCACAAGGCAGGTGACAATCGCGATCTTCGGCGCTAGCCGCTTCGCGCAGAGGACAGGTGGCCGAGTGGTTTAAGGCAGCGGTCTTGAAAACCGCCGTAGGTGCAAGCCTACCGTGGGTTCGAATCCCACCCTGTCCGCCAATTTGCGCTGCATTTCGTCAATCTTGGCCTTTGTGGTCTTGCAGCCAAACATCGCCGTGACCACCATCAGTGCAACACGCGGTCAGTTCCTTGCTTGTTCGCGGGCGTAGCCATCCATTCCGGCCAATCTGTCCCGCGCCATTCCGCGGCGACATAGACCCGTTGAAGGATCGACAGCCACTGGCGCATTAAATCCCCATTGAAGCCTATTCGCGCACTCTGGCCTGTCGGACTGTAGAAAATTACGACGGTGCCAGAGGGCGGCATTTGCAAATCAATCTTGCTGACCAGCCACTCATGTTCCGGTGCGTTCGCCGTGACAGGTGCTGAAGGCTCCTGCCGGGAAACCGCTTTCTGATGCGAGACGCCAGCGATGATCTCAGCGTAAACAGGGTCCTCATGACGAGGCTTTATGACGTTTATCAGCGCGGGGATCAGGCGATTGGTCATTCGCTGGGTGAGCCAGATTCGCGCGGTCTCCCCGTCTCGCACTGCCGCATTTATCGAGATGCGGTCCTGTTCCTCCGAATAAAGGACAGTGATTCTTTGAAGGTCCAGCATGGCCGAAAGATTATCACTTTGTGGTGCGGTGAGGCACCCCTTTGCGTCGGTTTGCCTTTGGGTCGTGTAACCAACGCGATTATCAGCGTGATTTGGTCGGGCATCCAGCCTGCCAAAGTTCCGGACTACAATGCCCCAACCGGAAATGCGGCCGCCGAAACAGCCGCTTGAATCGCTGAACGCTCCGCAGGCGAAAGGTCTGGATGCCATAAGTCGAAGATGAGGATCACGCGCAGGCGGTCGGTCTCATTCTTGGCCTCATGCTCGATGGTGTCGTCGAACACCCACGACTGTCCCTCGACGAAATCGCGGGTTTCCGCGCCGACGCGGAACCAGCAACGATTGGGCACGATCAGCGGGAGGTGGCACAGAAGGCGGAAATTGGCGACACCGACGTGGGGCGGAATGTGGGTGTGCGGGGCGAGCAGCGAAAACATCGCATTGGCTCCGCATCCCGGGATAGTGGGTTGATCCATCCGCGCCAGAAACGCCGTCGTCTCAGGGCAATGGGCGGCATTGGCGGCGACATTCGTCCCGCGCTCGATCAGGTGGATCGCGGTCCAATCGCGGTTGTGGTTCAACTCGCGCCACTGCGCCAGCGGCTCGCTGTCGTGGTATTTGACATAAGGCACGAGGCTCGCGTCCGGCGCATTGGCGACCCGGTCCATCTCGGCGCGGATCGCGGGGGTGAGGCTTTCGAGCTCTTCCGCCCAAGGGAAGTCCGATCGGTCGTGGAATTCCGCTTCCCGCAGTCCGGGATAAGCGAAATGGGTCGCCTCGGAATGATAGGTCCGCGTGGTCCGCGCGATGTTGGTGGCGAAGCGCTCTGCCCGGCGGCGCTCGGTGGGGGTGAGGTCGGCGCCGCTCGCCTCGACCGCTGCGCCAAGCCGGCGTTGCATGGAATGCTGATGTTCGGCCCACAAAGCTTCAGCGCGCATGATAGTCTGCACCAGCATCGGCGGGAGCGGATGCGGGCGTGGTTGTGCGAGCGCGCGGCCATAGGCTTCGCCCGCTTCGGGGTGTCCAGCGGAATCGAGCAGGTGCGCTCGCATCAGCAGGTTGACGAAATCCAGCGGGGAAAGCGCCAGCGCGCGATCGATCGCTTCGATCGCCAGCAGCGGTGCGCCTGCCATCTTCCGCACGGTCGCGAGGCGCTGCCAGAACGGCATTACTGGCGGATCGAGCCGCGCGACTTCCTCCAGAATGTTGCGAGCTTGCACGAGGCTACCCCCTGCCAAGGCACGGTCTGCGGCGGCGAGGCGCTGGGCAAGGTCGGGCTCGGCGAGGGTCATTGCGCCGAAATGATCTAGATTAGGATTTAACGCAAGTTGCCTCAGCTGGTGCACGGTTCAGCGCGACAGGTTATTGCGCGCAAGCGCTCGATAAGTGCGCCTAGACGTGTGCAGTCACCAGCCAGACCTTGCAGGGCAACATGACGCCCTCGCCCGCGCGGTGATGGCGGGTGAACATTGCCGCGAGATCAGCCCTTGCCGAATCGCGCACACCTGCACCCTGTTCCGCCAGCACCCGGCCGACGGCCATCGAGGCGAGGACGAATTCGGTCGCCTCGTCAGGCGTCGCGCCGGGCCCGCCCACGGGTTGCAGTCCAGCATAGGTGGCGACGTCCATGCCGGAGAAGCCTGCGCCGGTGAGCACTTCGTCAAGATAGCCGAGGTCTTCAAAGGCGAACGGCCCCGGAGCACGCGGGACGGCGGGCGGGATTTCGACATGCTGGCGGACGACCCCCATGACCTCCATCATCCACAGATTGTCGCGCGGGTGTGCCCAGACCGCGAGGTCGATCCGCGCACCGGGCTTCAACAGCCTCCACAGATTCGTGAAAGCGGGCACCGGAGCCTCAAAGAACATCGAGCCGAAGCGTGAGAACAAGCGGTCGAACGGGGGTTCGTCCAACTGTGCTGTGGCCGCGTCTGCACACACGAACCGCGCAGCGCTTCCCGCGTCAGCTGCGCGTTCCTGCGCCCGCGCGATCAACATCGGTGCGACATCGAGGCCGAGCGCCGCACCTCCCGGCCCCACCGCCTCGGCAATCGCCAGCGTTGTTGCCCCGCCGCCGCAGCCCAGATCCAGCACACGCTCGCCCGGCTGATACGCTGCCCTCTCCAGCAGCGCTGTGCCGATGGGCGCGATCATGCTTTCGAACCGGTCGAGGCTGGCGAGCCAACGCTCGCCCATCTCTCCTGCCCAGTCTTCGCCCTTCAATGCTTCAGGTCCGGTCTGGGTCATGCGGATAGTCCATTTCGTATCTAGAAGTGTAGCGCCCGCCCGTAAGCGTCGAGAACGCTTTCGTGCATCATCTCGCTTAAGGTCGGATGCGGGAAGATCGTCTGCATCAGTTCGGCTTCGGTCGTTTCGAGCACCTTGCCGACGGTGTAGCCCTGGATCAGCTCAGTCACTTCCGCACCTACCATGTGCGCGCCGAGCAGCTCGCCGGTCTTCGCATCGAACACAGTCTTCACGAAGCCCTCCACCTCGCCGAGCGCGATGGCCTTGCCGTTGCCGATGAACGGGAAGCTGCCGACCTTGAGCTCGTAGCCCGCTTCCTTCGCCTTGGCTTCGGTCAGCCCGACGCTGGCGATCTGCGGGTGGCAATAAGTGCAACCCGGAATGGCGTTGCGGTTGAGCGGATGCGGGTGGACATCGGTGTTGCCGAGCTCCTGCGCGATGGCTTCGGCGCAGGTGACACCTTCATGGCTCGCCTTGTGCGCC
>DLGU01000133.1:2526-2665 GCA_002482865.1 Porphyrobacter sp. UBA7686 | reverse complement strand
CGGCGTGCAGTCGCCGATGGCCCACAACCCCTTGGTCTTGGTGCGGCCATAGGGATCGATCTGGATGAACCCGCGGTCCATCTCGGCCAGCCCGTCGAGCCCGATATTCTCGGTATTGGGCACGATGCCGATGGCGACG
>DLGU01000133.1:2288-2470 GCA_002482865.1 Porphyrobacter sp. UBA7686 | reverse complement strand
GTGAATTCGCTGGTCGCGGCGTTGCCCGACTTGTCCTTGATGGTGGCGGTGATGCCTTTGTCCGACACCTTGATCGCATCCACCCCCGCGCCGGTCATGATGTTGATGCCCTGCTTGCGGAGCGACTTTTCGAGGAAGGTCGAGACGTCTGCGTCCTCCACCGGCACGATCCGGTCGAGCAT
>DLGU01000133.1:0-2243 GCA_002482865.1 Porphyrobacter sp. UBA7686 | reverse complement strand
GAAGCTCGCAAACTCGATCCCGATTGCGCCCGATCCGATCACCAGCAGCTTTGCGGGCAGTTCGGTCGGGGTCATGGCGTGGCGATAGGTCCACACGCGCTTGCCGTCAGCCGGGGCGAAGGGCAGATCGCGCGCCCGCGCGCCGGTGGCGACGATGATGTGTTTGGCGGTGAGGGCTTCCTCGCCCTTCTCGCCTTTCACGGTAAGGCTGTTCGCACCGGTGAGCGTGCCGGTGCCCATATGCACGGTGATCTTGTTCTTCTTCATCAGGTGGGCGATGCCCTGATTGAGCTGCTTGGCCACCCCGCGGCTGCGCTTGACGATGGCCGCCAGATCCGCCTCGATCCCCTGCGCGACAAGGCCGTAATCGCCCGCGTGCTGCATGTAGTGGAAGATCTCCGCCGAACGCAGCATCGCCTTGGTCGGGATGCAGCCCCAGTTGAGGCATATGCCACCGAGGTTCTCACGTTCCACAATCGCGGTCTTGAGGCCGAGCTGCGCGCAGCGGATCGCTGCGACATAGCCGCCGGGGCCGGAGCCGAGCACGATCACGTCATAGGATTGGGTCATCTGCATTCTCGCCTTCAGGTAATGAGGTTATGCCGGATCGAAGTTGACAAAGTTGACAGCGTGTCAAGCTGGGAAATCAACTAATTATCCTTTAAAACCAGAGTATTGCTTCGATATTCCGAAGTTGACATTTCGCCGGGAGGCGCCCCCCCCTCCCCTTGTGCATGACGACTTGGGGCACGGCACCAAGGCATAGGCATTTGCCGATCTGTAGGAAATGCGCCCGCTGGCCCTGCGATCATTGCGCGATCATTGGCCATTGTCATTGTCCTTGGCGAGAAGAAGGGTTTCCCGCTCGGTGATGGCGCGCGGGCGGCCGTCATCGCCGATCAGGACGAACTTGAAGGTGCCCTCAGCGACCTTGATGGTTGCCTCGCCATTGCGCTCGCGCGCGATGGCCTCGGCGGCGATGGTGAGCGAGGTGGTGCCGGTGGCGAGCACTTCACAATAGACGCTGAGTTCGTCCCCCACCGCCATCGCGCCCGGAAAGGCGAAGTCGGTTGCGGAGACCACCACAGCCTTGCCCTGCCCCACGCGGCTCGCAAGGCTGCCCGCGCCGAGCGCCATTTGCGCCATCAGCCAGCCGCCGAACACCCCGCCATAGGGGTTGGTGTCGGAGGGCATGGCGGTGACGCGGATGAGGGGATCGCGAGTGCTCATAGCCCCTCTCCCCTTGCGGGAGAGGGGTTGGGGAGAGGGGGCTGCGCTGCGCCCAAAATCACGCACGCCACTCCCTCAGGATTGCCGAGGATGTCATTGTTCCAGAACCGCAAAACGCGGAACCCTTGCGCCTGAAGCCACGAATCGCGCGCAGTGTCAGCGGCATTTTCCGCGTGCTGACTGCCATCAGCTTCAACGATCAAACGCGCACCGAAACACACGAAATCCACGATGTAATCGCCAACCTGCTCCTGCCGCTTGAACTTCATTCCAGCGAAGCGTTGGCCGCGCAACATCGACCACAGCTTGGTCTCAGCCTCTGTCGGCTCACGCCGCATACGCTTTGCGAGTGGCAAAAGATTGCGCCTGCCCCCTCTCCTTCCCACCGCTGTGCGGCGGGCCCCTTCCTCTCCCGCGAGGGGAGAGGAGTTTGAGGTCAAGTCAGGCACGTTTTCCTCTCCGCTTGCCGGAGAGGATACGGAGACTTGCGGGCTTGCCCGCTAGTCGAAGTTGGAGCGACAGAGAGGTCACACCACCAACCCCATCGGGTTCTCCACCAGCTGTTTGATCGCTTCCATCAGCTGCGCGCCGTCCGCGCCGTCGATGGCGCGGTGGTCGAAGCTGCCGCTGGCGTGGAGCACCGTCGCAACTTCAATCGCGCCGTTCACCACATAGGGTGCCTGCTGCCCTGCGCCGACCGCGAGGATCATGCCCTGCGGCGGGTTGATGACCGCGTCGAACTGCTTGATCCCGAACATGCCGAGGTTGGAGAGGCTCGCGGTGCCGCCCTGGTATTCGTGCGGCATCAGCTTGCCGTCACGCGCCTTGCCCGCGAGTGTCTTCATCTCGGTCGAGATCGCGGCGAGGCCCTTGGTATCGGCGCTGGTGATGACGGGCGTGATGAGGCCCGAAGGCGCGGCCACCGCCACCGAGATATCGGCGCGGCTATACCGGCGCAGCGTGTCGCCATGGAAGCTGACATTGCACTGCGGCACGCGGATCAGCGCGCGGGC
>DLGU01000098.1:15196-15407 GCA_002482865.1 Porphyrobacter sp. UBA7686 | reverse complement strand
CCCCACCTCCTCCACCTCCGCCGCCGCCCCCTCCCCCTCCCCCGCCGCCCGCAGCGCCGGTCAGCCTGAAGAAGATCAGCCTCGATAAGGGCAATTCTACGGTCAGCCTGAAGAAGCAGGGCACCAGCTTCGGCGAGATCGTGCTCAACCTGAACTGGACGGCGCGGACCCAGAAGAAGGGCTTCTTCGGCGGATCGCAGCAGCTCGACCT
>DLGU01000098.1:0-15133 GCA_002482865.1 Porphyrobacter sp. UBA7686 | reverse complement strand
GCCGCCCTTCATCGAGCTGTCAGGTGATGACCGCACCGGCGCGGTTGCTGCGGGTGAGACAATCCGCGTCAACGGCCAGTATTTCGACTATATCCGCCGCATCGGCGTGTTCGCGCTGATCTATGAAGGTGCGCCCAACTGGGCCGAGACCGATGGGGTCGTCCGGCTCAACATTCCCGGCCAGCCTGAAATCGAGGTGCGGATGGACGAAACCGGCAGCCGTGAGCGGCTCTGCGGGATCGCCACGATCGACAATGTCGGCGGCGAGCTCAAGATGAGCCGTCTGATGCGCTTCTATTCCAGCCAGAAACCCTTTGCCGAGGATATCGGCGTCTATCTTCAATGGACGCGCGGCAGTAAGGACTGAGCAACAAGGCTGCCGTATCACACGGCCAGAAGGAAGATTTTTCGATGTTCAAGCATTTCGGCGGTTCGCTGCTGTTCACTCTGTTCGGTCTGTTGCTGGGCGCCTGGTACGGCTGGGAGCTGACCGGCACCATTGATGGCATGCTGGGGATCGTGTGGATTTGCGCGGTGCTGGCGGTGCTGGAAGTGTCGCTGTCGTTCGATAACGCCGCGGTCAACGCCTCGGTGCTCAAGGACATGGACCCAGTATGGCAGCAACGCTTCCTGACCTGGGGGATCGCGATTGCGGTGTTCGGGATGCGGATCGTGTTCCCGCTGGTGATCGTGATGGTCGCGGCTTCGCTCGGCCCGATTGAGGCGATGAAGCTCGCGCTGAATGAACCTACCGAATATCAGCGCATCGTCAGCGAAGCGCATATCGGCCTGATGGGCTTTGGCGGCGCGTTCCTCGGGATGGTGGGCCTCAAGTACTTCTTCGATTCCGACAAGGAAGTGAACTGGATCGACGCGATTGAGCGCCCGCTGGCGAAGGTCGCCGATATCGAGGCGATTGCCATCGGGCTGGTGCTGGCTGGCACCTGGGCGACGTCAACCATGCTCGCCGATGCCGACGCGCTGACCTTCATCATCGCCGCAATTGCCGGTCTGCTGACCTATCTCGGCGTGGAGATCATCAACCACCTGCTCGAACCGCCCACGCCGACCACCGGCGATGTCGCCAAGGCGGGCTTCGGCGCGTTCCTCTATCTCGAAGTGCTGGATGCCAGCTTCTCGTTCGACGGGGTGATCGGGGCGTTCGCGCTCACCAACAACCTCATCATCATCGCCATTGGTCTGGGCATCGGCGCGATGTTCGTGCGTTCGATGACGATCTTCCTCGTGCGCAAGGGCACGATGTCGGAATATCGCTATCTCGAACACGGCGCCTTCTATGCGATCATGGCGCTGGCGATCATCATGTTCGTCAACACCTTCGCGCACATCCCCGAAGTCATCACCGGCCTGATTGGCGCGGTGCTGATCGGCCTCGCGTTCTGGTCGTCGGTGCGGTGGAACAAGGCCAACCCCGACGGGGAGCCTGAAGACGCGCTGGCCTGATCGGCGGCGCAACATTCATCTTGGGCCGCGGCCGGGGCAGTCCCGGTCGCTGCCAGACTTGGGAAAGGAAGACGGATTATGGCTATCTCACTGTCAAAGGGTGGCAATGTCAGCCTGTCGAAGGAAGCCCCCGGGCTTGATCGCATCATGGTCGGCCTCGGCTGGGACGTGCGTGCGACCGACGGTAAGGATTTCGACCTCGATGCGTCGGCGTTCCTCTGCAAGGGCGACGGCAAGGTGCGCAACGACACCGATTTCTGCTTCTACAACAACAAGAACGTCGCCGGCGGCGCGGTCATCCATCAGGGCGACAACCGCACCGGCGAAGGTGACGGCGATGACGAGCAGATCGAGATCACCCTCTCGAAGATGCCCGCCGATGTCGACAAGGTCGCTGTGGTGGTGACGATCTACAACGGCGACGAAAACGGCCAGACCTTCGGCCAGGTCTCCAACGCCTTCATCCGTCTGGTCGATGCCAGCAACAACAACGAAGTCGTGCGCTATGACCTGTCGGAAGACGCTTCGGTCGAAACCGCGATGATCCTCGGCGAAGTCTATCGCCACGGGGCGGAATGGAAGTTCCGCGCGGTTGGTCAAGGCTTCAAGGGCGGGCTCGGTCCGCTCGCGGCGCATTTCGGCGTCAATGTCGGCTAAAGGCTTGGGCGCGCGGGTCCGGCAGGTGCTCGGACCGCGCGCCAGTTAACACAGGCCATTTTACACAGGGAAGCACAGAATATGGCGGTTTCGCTCAGCAAGGGCGGCAATGTCTCGCTGTCGAAGGAAGCTCCGGGCCTCAACGCAGTCATGGTTGGCCTCGGCTGGGACGTGCGGCGCACCGATGGCGCGGCGTTCGATCTCGATGCCTCGGCTTTCGTGATCGGCGCCAATGACAAGGTGCTCTCGGACGCGCATTTCATCTTCTACAACAACAAGACCTCGCCCGATGGCGCGGTGGTCTATAGCGGCGACAACCGCACCGGCGACGGCGATGGCGATGACGAGACGATCCGCATCGACTTCAGCAAGCTCTCGCCCGATGCCAAGAAGGTCGTGATCGCGGTCACCATCCATGATGGCGAAATCAACGGGCAGAACTTCGGCTCGGTCCAGAACGCCTTTGCGCGCGTGACCAACGTGGCCGATGGCAAGGAACTCGCCCGCTACGACCTCTCCGAAGACGCTTCGATGAACGTCGCGATGATCTTCGTCGAACTCTATCGCGGCAATGCAGGCGACATCAAGGTCAAGGCGATCGGCGAAGGCTGGCGCAGTGGGCTTGCGGGTCTGGCAGGCGCGATGGGTGTCAACATCGGCTGAGCCGGGACGGGACGCGGCCATGCAACCTGCCCAGCCCGGCCAGCGCGTGGCTGTCAGCGCCAAGGCTGACTGCCGCATCCGTCTGCAAGGGTCGGAAGGCCAGCGCATCGCGGTCGCGGCGATCAGTCCGAGCGGCGGCGGGCGGGTGCTCGCCTTCGAACGGATCGATCCGCAGCACTGGTTCATGGATGGCATGGCCGAGCTGGAAGGCGATTTCGAGATCGTTGCCTATGTCATGGATGATCGCCACGGCGGCTTTGCCAATGCCGCCTACCCGATCCACATGGAGGTGGACGGCACCACCCACGTAATGCCCCCGCCGACCGAACAGCTCGCCGCCGTGATCCTCGCCGAGGTCTATACCCGCAATGGCGAGCGGCGGATGAAGCTGTCGAACGAGGGCTTCACCTTCGGGATCGACGCCTATGTGAGGGCGCGCAATCTCGGCGGTGTGACGGTGCCGTTCCGCAATGTGCCCGATGTGCCGCCGCCCGGAAATGGGCCGATCCCGCATCCCGATGGGCGCGGACATAATCGTCCCAAGCCGGTGCCGGGCCAGCTGATCGGTTCGGGCAGCGGCGTGCTGATCGCGCCCGATCTGATCGTCACCAATGCCCATGTGGTCGAGGATGGCCAGCGGTTCGAGGTCGGCCCCGCGCGCGATTCCGGCGTGGTGCTCGCGGTCGATGCCCAGCACGATCTGGCACTGCTGCGCTGCCAGACCGCAGGCGCGCCACTGCCGCTCAGGATTGGATCGCCGCTATTTCTGGGTGAGGATATCATGGCGGCGGGCTTCCCGCTGATCGACGTGCTGGGGGCCGATCTCAAGGTCACCACCGGCAATGTCTCGGGCCTCACCGGCGGGGGCGGCGACATTTCGCGCTTCCAGTTCAGCGCGCCGATTGGCTCAGGCTCGTCGGGCGGGGCGATCATCGACGAATTCGGTAATCTGGTCGGCATCACCTCGGCCAGCTTGGCGCATGACAATATGCGCAATCGCGGGTCGATCTCGGAGAACGTCAATTTCGGCATCCGCGCTGCAATGGTGTTCGAGATGGCAGCGGCGGCGGGGGCAGACCTGCCGCCGATCGCGATCTCGACCGATAACGTGCGCCGCAATGTCGTGGGGCGGGCGCGCAGTGCGGTGGTCAGCATCATCATCCATGCCTGATCCGGTGCCGGATTGCGTGACGCTCGACCTGCCGACCGGGCGGCTGGTGCTGCGCGGGGTTGCGCCCGAACGCGTGGCCGCGCTGTGCGATTTCGCCGCAAGGGCCAATCCCAAGCGCGGGTTCCTGATCGTCTCGCGGGTGCTGGGCCGCCACTTGCCCACGCCGCCGCAAGCGCTGCGTGACGCTGCTGACGCGCTCGCCGCGCAAATCCCCGGCGACCTGCCGGGGCCGGTGCTGTTCTGCGGCATGGCCGAGACAGCCACAGGCCTTGCGCAAAGCGTGTGGACGGCATGGCGCGCGCGGCACCCGGGGGCCGCCAGCGCCTATATCCAGAGCAGCCGCCAAATCGCGGCGGGTGCGCGTATCCTCACCCGGTTCGAGGAAGGCCATAGCCACGCCGCCTCGCACATGGTGCAGGTGAGCGCGGATATCGAACCCGCTCTCGCGACGGCGCGCAGCCTCGTGATCGTCGATGACGAATGCAGCACCGGCAGCACCTTCGTCGAGGCGGCTGAGGCGCTGGTCGCGGCCTTGCCGCAGATCGTGGCGGTGCATTGCGCCAGCCTCACCGATTGGAGCGCGGGCGGGTTCCTGGCCCGGATGCCGCGCCCAGCTGCGGCTCATTCCTTGATCTCCGGAACGCTCGAATGGACGCCGGGGGCAGGGCAAGCCGCCGCCACGCTCGCGCCCGCCGCCAACCGCCACGGCACGGCGCCCGCCACCGGAATGCGCAGCCGCACCGGGTTGCTCGCCCCCGAGGCCGCCGACCGCGCCCTCCTCACCGCCACGCCGGGCGAACGGGTACTGGTGCTGGGCGACGGCGAGCACGCTTATGAAGCGCTGCGGGTCGCTGAAGACCTCACCGCGCAGGGGGCGATCACCGCCGTCCAGTCGATCACCCGCACCCCCGCGCTGATCGGCCATGCGATGCAGAGCGTCACCACGCTGGCGGATGCCTATGGCTCGGGCGCGATGTGCCATGTTTATAACCTGCTCGCCCACCGGCCCGACCGGATCGTCATCGCGGCGGAGATTGCGGGGGCGCAAGCCGACGAGTTGGCGCGCTGGGTCGCCGAAGCGGGCAGCAGCGCCATGGTGGAACTGGCGCTATGCCGCTACGGGGCGCAGGTATGACCATCCGCCCGCTCATTCTGGCCGACCTTGACGACAGCCTGTTCCAGACGCGGCCCAAGTGCGGCGATTGGCCGGATGAGACGCTGCGGCTGATGAGCCGCCTCGTCGATGGCAGCCCCAGCGGCTATGCCACCCCGCCGCAGCAGGGGCTGATGGCGTGGCTGGCGCATGGCGAGGTGGTGCCGGTCACCGCCCGCAGTCGCGAGGTGCTGTCGCGGGTTGATATCGCGCAGGCCCCGGCGATCTGCGCCAATGGCGGATGCATCCTGATGGCGGACGGCACGCCCGATCCAGTCTGGCACCGCCACCTCGAAGCGCAGGCGCAGACCACCGTCACGCCCGGCGCGCTCCATCCTGAACTCATCGCCGGGCTGGACGGCGAGGCGTTCCGGCACTGGATCGTCACCGAGGACGGGCTCGATCTCTACTGCGTCATCAAGAGCAATCACGGCGATGTCCCCGCGCTCACCGCCGTGGCCGAGGCGCTGAAGCCGCGTCTTCCCCAAGGCTGGCGCATCCACGCCAATGGCAACAACCTCGCCTTCCTGCCACCGTGGCTGAGCAAGCGGGCGGCGGTGCGCTATATGCTGGAACAGGTGCGCTGCGACACGCCCGAGCGCCCCGTGATCGGCATCGGCGATAGCTGGTCGGATGCGGGTTTCCTCGACCTTACCGACATGGCGATGATCCCGACGCAAGCGCAGCTGTGGCAGCACATTGCGCGCGGGCATGAGTGGATCGATTGAGGGTTTGGCCATGACCCCGTTCCACGGCTCCTATGCCCCCGAGGACGTGACCTTCCTGCTGAAGCCCGCGACTATCGGCCTCACCGACGTGCGCGCCAAGGAGGCCCTGATCCAATCGGGCGCGCGGCATTATTCCGAAATGCTGTCGGAAGAGCGTGTGCCCGATGCGCGCTATCTCGATCTCTACCACGCGGCGCTGGCGAGGAATGGTGGGCGGTTGCGGCGCGATGTGGCGGCGCTGGCCGACGCGATTGCCGTCCGTCCCGCAACGTCGAAAAGCTGCACCATCATCTCGCTCGCCCGCGCAGGCACGCCCATCGGCGTGCTGCTGCGCCGCGCCTTGCTGCGGCGCGGGGTGGAGGCGGTGCATTACTCGGTCAGCATCATCCGGGGGCGCGGGATTGACCTCGTGGCGCTCGCCCACATCGCCGCCGCAAGCGGGACAGCGGACGCGGTGTTCGTTGACGGCTGGACCGGCAAGGGCGCGATCACCGGGGAGCTGGACGCGAGCCTTGGCGACGGCAGCACCGGCTTTGCCCCCTTCCTCGCGGTGGTGGCCGACCCGGCGGGCTCCGCTTCATTGGCGGCGACGGCGGAAGACTATCTCATCCCCTCGGGCATCCTCGGCGGGATCGTATCCGGGCTGGTCAGCCGCTCGGTGCTGAGCGACGCGCTGGTGGGCGAGGGCGAGTTCCACGCCTGCCGCCACCTCACCGAATTCGCCGAAGCCGACCAATCGCGCGCCTTCATCGCCGCCGTCGAGGCCGCGGCGCCCTCGGTCCAACCCCACCCCGGCTGGACCCCGGCGGGGGCTCGCCAGAGCCGATTTGCCTGCGAGACGTTGATCGCCAGCCTGATGGACGAATTCGCCGTGACGGATCGCAACCGGATCAAGCCCGGCATCGCCGAAGCCACCCGCGCTGTCCTGCGCCGCGTGCCCGAGGCCGTGCTCGTCCGCGACAAGGATGACGCCGAAGTTGCGCATTTGCTTCATCTTGCCACACAAACCGGGGTAAGTGTGCAGCAACGGGAACTTGGCAACTATCGCGCCGTAACTGTGATTGCGAAGGCAGGAGACGTGTGATGACGAAAGCGGTCGAACTCGGCGCGACGCTCTATATCCCGGTGCAGCACCCGCGTCTTGCCGAGGTGCTGGCGGGCGACAATCCCGATCTGCGTTCGGTGGTGATCTGTCTTGAGGATTCGCTGCACGAGACCGAGGTGGGCGCGGCGCAGGACGTGTTCTGCGCGACGCTGAGGGCGCTGGAGGCCGCGCCCCCGGCGCTGATCGCCTATACCCGCCCGCGCAATCCCGAGATGCTGACCTGGATGCAGGCCCAGCCGGGGATCGAGCGGTTGGCCGGTTTCGTGCTGCCCAAGATCACGACCGCCAATCTGGCGGACTGGTTGGCGCGGCTGGAAAACCCCCAGCACGGGATCATGCCCACCATCGAAAGCGCCGAGGCCTTCGACCGCACGGCGCTGACGGCGATGGCCCGCACGCTCCAGCCGCTGGGGGAGCAAGTCCATGCGGTCAGGATCGGCGGGAACGACATCCTCAACCTGCTCGGCGTGCGCCGCTCGCGCACGCGCACCGCCTATGACGGGCCGCTCGGCTTGGCGATTGCCACCATGGCGAGCGTGTTCCTGCCCGAAGGCATGGCGCTGTCCGCTCCGGTATTTGAGCATTACGCGCAAAGCGATCTGCTGCGCGAAGAGGTGGCGCGCGATCTGGAGCATGGCCTGCTCACCAAAACCGCGATCCATCCGGTGCAGGTCGGCATCATCCACGAAGCGCTGCGCCCCTCGGCGAGCGAAGCGGACGAGGCCCGCGCCATCCTCGCCCGGGAAGCGCGTGCGGTGTTCAGCCACGGCGGCAGCATGTGCGAGCCGACCACCCACGCGCGCTGGGCCGCCGGCGTGCTTGACCGCGCCGAGGTGCACGGCCTGCGCGGTGCTGCCCCCGGCGTGTCCGAACAGCCGACGCGGGTCGCCTGACGCAGTCGTGACCGCGATCACCAAACGGCGCCACGCCGAACTGGCCGGGCAAGCGATGAAATATGTCGCCGAACTGCTGCTGATCGAGCCGCTGAGCCCGGCCTTCGATCACAAGCTTGAAGCGCTTGAAGGTTTAGGCCGCGATGAAATCGCGCAGCTTTCCGCGCGCCATGCGGGCAGCCTCGCCCATGTGGCGCCGCCGCCGACCGGAGGGATCGCCCGCGCGATTATGGGGCTGCGCAACCTTGCCCAAAGCCTCGAACCGCTACGGCAGGGTAATCTAACCGGCGGGGCCAAGCGCTTCGGCCTGATCCCGGCCAAACCCGACCCCAAAGCCTATTTCCGCCGCTACCGCGAGGCGCAGGGCGAGATCGAGGCGGCGCTCGCCGCGCTGACCCGCGAGCGTGACGCGCTGATCCGCGCCAATGTCACCCTGGAATCCGAGCAGGCCGGGCTGACGCCCTTGATCGCCAGCTTGAGCGAACACGCGCTCTTCGCCGAGGAAATCGCGCTCACCCTCACCGCCCGCGCTGAGGCGCTGGCGCCGCGCGAGCCGATGAAGGCGCGGCGGCTGCAATCGGATGCGCTCCACACGGTCCAGACCCGGATGCGCGACATTGCCGAGGCCCGCGCGCTCGCCATGCAGGCCGCCGCCCTGCGCGAGATCGTCAGCGCCACCAATACGCGGCTGATCGAAGGCATTGATCAGGCGACTGCGACCATGGTGCTGGTGCTCCGCACCGCCATCGAAGCCGCGCGGCTGATTGCGAGCCAAGAGCTGGTGCTCGACGGGATTGCCAGCCTGCGCCGCGCGGCCAGCAATCTGATCGAGGAGGATGATCCCGTCAGCTCCGACGCCGGTGCCGAAGCCTTGCAGTCGGCCTTTGCCAAGCTCTACGATGCGCTCGACCGGCTCGACACTGAACGCGCGGGCAGCGCGGCGCGGTTGGCCGATCCGGCGCGTTAAGCTGCCGGTGGCGCTTGCCGGGGTGTGATGTTAGGACGACACGCCGGATAAGCGCCGGTCAATGGAGACGTGACGGTTCGTGGGCCTGTTTGATTCGATCCGGAAGATGTTTGCGGCGCCTGAGCCGGGGGCGGACCCCGCGCCTGCTGCGCCGCCACCCGCGCCCCGCAAGCCCGCGTTCGACTATAGCGACCAGCGCGTGCCCACCGGAGCACGCGACAAGATCCGCACGATCCTTACCAGCCTCGCCGAAGTCGAAGGCATGATGGACCGCGAACAGGTGCAGGCCGTCAGCCGCACCGAGATCGAGCTGATGCGCGACGAACACCTGCCCAAGCTGGTCAAAAGCTACATCGACATCCCCAGCGCCCATCGCGCCGAAATCTTCCGCAAGACCGGTAAGTCGGCCAGCTTCATCCTTGAGGAAAGCCTGAGCACCATGCAGGCCCGGATCGACGAGATCGCCCGCAATCTGGCGCAGCACGATCTCGACGCCTTCTCCAGCAACGCGGCCTTCATCAGCCGCCGTTACAGCGACAACGACCCGTTTAGGTGAGGCTTTCAGGCTGTGCCTGACATTCAGATGATGACGAGCCGAAAATGGTGCGTTTTTCGGACCCGGAGCGCAGCGGCCTTTCTGGCCGTGAGCACCGGAACGCCGGAAAACGGGCCATTTGCAGGCCGTCAGCGCTGAATGTCGGGTGCAGCCTAGGCCCAGTCGCCGAGCAGCGGGGTAAACTCGTCCACTCGGATCAGCTGCCATACCCCACCGGTGAGGTAGGGATCATCCGCCAGAATGGCGCGCGCGGCGGCTTCGTCGGCGGCTTTCACGATCAGCAATGATCCGATGATCAGTCCGTCGCTGCGCTTCAACGGGCCGACGATCACGAAATGCTCGGCATTGGCGTGGACGAATGCGAGGTGCGCGGGGCGATGGATTGCGCGCAAGCGGCCGCCGTCTTCGCCGTCGCGGCAGTGGAAGCAGAACATGCGCATGATCGAAAGGCCCCCGTTGGTCGCGAGCGTAAGGCTAACCGCGCAAGCTGCGGCGGGCAAGCGGGGCGTTGCAAAACCCGCGCTTGAAGCGCAGCCTCAGCGCGTTCAGAGGGCCGGGCATTCTCCCCGCGAATCGTTTCAGGTGAAACCAGATGGCTGACTACTCCGCTGCCCCCAGCATCGACCGCACGGATCTGCGCCGTGCGTACCGGCAGGAGGAAGAGGCCTGCATCGCCGAGCGGCTGGATCAGGCCGCCCCGGCTGCGCGGGCGCACGCCGCAGCGGCAGGTCTGGCGATTGATCTGATCGAAGGCGCGCGCGGCAAGAAGGCGAGCGGGATTGACGCTTTCCTCCAGCAATATGGCCTCGATACCGAGGAGGGCATCGCGCTGATGTGCCTTGCCGAAGCGCTGCTGCGCGTGCCGGACGCTGCCACTGCCGACGCGCTGATCCGCGACAAGATCGGCAGCATCGAATGGGGCGAGCATCTGGGCGAAAGCTCCTCGACCTTCGTCAACGCCGCGACCTTCTCGTTGATGCTGACCGGCGAAGTGCTCGATCCGCCCGATGCCCGCCAGCGCGGGATGGGCTCGGTGCTGAAGCGCGCAATGAACCGGCTGGGCGAGCCGGTGATCCGCACGGCCACGGGCCAAGCGATGAAAATCCTCGGCGGGCAATTCGTGTTCGGCCGGGACATCGACGAGGCCCTGAAGCGCGCCGCACCGGAACGCGCACGCGGGATCACGCACAGCTTCGACATGCTGGGCGAGGCAGCGATGACCTTCACCGATGCCGAGAAGTACCGGCAGGCCTATGAAGCGGCACTGACCCGGCTGGCGCGCGAGGCAGGCGCAGGGGTGGCCGGATCGCCGGGCATTTCGGTCAAGCTCTCCGCGCTCCATCCCAAATACACCTTCTTCCACGCCGACGAGGCGCGGGCCGCGATGGTGCCGGTGATCAAGGCGCTCGCGGTGCGGGCACGCGACGCCGATATCCACTTCACCATCGACGCCGAAGAAGCCGAGCGGCTGGAGCTCAGTCTCGACATTATCGAGGAGCTGGTCGGTGACGACGACCTGTTCCGCCGCCCCGATGGCAGCCGGTGGGAGGGCTTCGGGCTCGCCATCCAGGCCTACCAGAAGCGCGGCGTGGCCGTGTGCGACTGGGCGGGGAAGCTGGCGCGGCGGCATGGCCGCAAGCTGTTCGTGCGGCTGGTCAAGGGCGCCTATTGGGACAGCGAGGTGAAGCTGGCGCAAGTGGGCGGCTACAGCGATTACCCGGTGTTCACCCGCAAGGTCGCGACCGACGTCAGCTACCTCGCTTGCGCCGCACGCCTGTTCGAGCACGCCGACGTGATCCGCCCGGCCTTCGCCACGCACAACGCCTATACGATTGCGGCGATCAAGCATCTCAGCGAGGGGCGCGCGTTCGAGTTCCAGCGCCTCCACGGCATGGGCGAAGAGGTGTACGACGCGCTCCACGCGCTCGAAGGCAATCAGCGCACGCCGGTGCGCATCTATGCGCCGGTCGGCGGGCACAAGGAATTGCTCGCCTATCTGGTGCGCCGATTGCTCGAGAACGGGGCCAACACCAGCTTCGTCAACCGCATGGGCGACGCCGATATTCCGGCCGAGGAACTGGTCGGCGATCCGGTCGCGGAACTTGCTGGGCTCAGCCCGCGCCGCAATCCGGCGATCCCCTTGCCGAAGGACATCTTCGGCGCGCGTGCCAACAGCGCCGGGATCGATCTGAGCGATCCGCTGGTGCGTGAACCGCTGATGGCGCGGTTGAAGCTGCTCGAAGATGTCCACTGGCGGGCTGAACCGACTTTCCCGGCGGCCATCGCGGGCGAGATCGCGCCGATCACCAAGCCGCATGATCCCGCCGCCGTCATCGGCACCCGCCGCGATGCGACCGCTGAAGAGGTCGAAGCCGCCTTTACCCGCGCCGCCGCGATCCAGCCCGGCTGGGATGCGCTGGGCGGCGAGGCGCGGGCGCTGCTGCTGGAAGAAGCGGCTGACCTGTTCGAGGCGCACGCGGCAGAATTCCTCAGCCTGTGCCAGCGCGAGGCGGGCAAGACGCTGCTCGATTCCGTGCTCGAACTGCGCGAGGCGGTCGATTTCCTGCGCTATTATGCGCAAGGCGCGCGCCAGCAATTTGGTGCGCCGACGATCCTGCCGGGGCCGACGGGCGAGGAGAACTCGCTCGCGCTCCACGGGCGCGGGGTGTTTGCGACGATTTCGCCGTGGAACTTCCCGCTGGCGATCTTCATCGGCATGGCCTCGGCAGCGCTCGCAGCAGGCAACACCGTGATCGCCAAGCCCGCCGAGCAGACCCCGCTGATCGCGGCGCTCGCGGTCAAGCTGTGCCACGAAGCCGGCATTCCGCCCGAGGCACTGCAATTGCTTCCCGGCGCAGGCGCAGTCGGTCAGATGATCACCGCCGATCCGCGCCTCGCGGGCGTTGCGTTCACCGGCTCGACCGACACCGCCCGCGCGATCAACCGTGCGCTCGCCAATCGCGACGGGCCGATCGCCACGCTGATCGCCGAGACCGGCGGGCAGAACGCGATGATCGTCGATAGCTCCGCGCTGCCCGAGCAGGTGGTGCGCGATGTCCTCGCCAGCAGCTTCCAGAGCGCAGGGCAGCGCTGTTCGGCGCTGCGGGTGCTCTACCTTCAGGACGACATCGCCGAGCCGATGCTCGCCATGATCCGCGGCGGGTTTGAGGCGCTGCATGTCGGCGATCCGGCGGATCTTGCCACCGATGTCGGCCCGGTGATCGACGAGGATGCCAAGGCCGCGCTCGAACGCCATGTCGCGCGCTGCATGGCGAGCGGCCGTCCAGTCACGCGCCTGCCGCTCCCGCCGGAGACCGCCAAGGGCTGCTTCGTCGCGCCGACCATCGTCGAACTCGGCTCGATCCGCGATCTGACGCGCGAACATTTCGGCCCGGTGCTTCACGTCGTGCGCTTTGGCGCAGGTGAGCTGGCGCAGGTGGTCGATGACATCAACGCAGTCGGCTTCGGCCTGACTCTCGGCCTCCACAGCCGCATCGCCGAAACGCGGCGTTTCGTGCAGGCCCACGCCCGCGTCGGCAACTTCTACGTCAACCGCAACCAGATCGGCGCGGTGGTCGAGAGCCAGCCGTTCGGCGGGGAAGGCCTGTCCGGCACCGGGCCGAAAGCGGGCGGCCCGCACTACCTCGCACGCTTCGCGACCGAGCGGGTGATGACCATCGACACCACGGCGGCCGGGGGCAACGCGAGCCTGCTGGCGGCGGGATGATGGNNGCAGCGGATCAAAGTCGCCAGCTACAACATCCACAAAGGCATCGGCACCGACCGCCAGCGCGATCCCGCGCGCATCCTCAAGGTGCTGGCCGAAGTCGATGCCGATATCGTCTGCTTGCAGGAGGCGGACCTCAGGTTCGGCATGCGCACCAGTGTGCTCCCGCCGTTCATGATCGCCAGCCACACCGATTACGTCCCCGTTCCGCTCGACGTGCAGCACGATTCGATGGGGTGGCACGGCAATGCGATCCTGGTGAAGCGCCACATCAGCATCGACGCGCATGACATCATCCACATCCCCTGCCTTGAGCCGCGCGGGGTGGTGACGGCGACTTTGGGGATCGGCGGGGCGAGCGTCAGCGTGTTCGGGATGCACCTCGACCTTTCGGGCCTGTGGCGCGTCCGGCAAGCCCGCGCCATCGCCGCGCTGGGAGAGGCCGCCCGGCAGCACCATCCCACGGTGCTGATGGGCGACATCAATGAATGGCGCGCCAATGCGGGGTGTTTCCGCGAGTTCGGCAAGCATTTCACCGTGCTTGATCCTGGCCCGAGCTTCCACAGCCAGCGCCCCATCGGGCGGCTCGACCGGATCATGCATTGCGACCGGCTGGTGATGCGCGGCTGCGGCGTGCATCGCAGCGCGCTGTCGGCGACCGCGTCGGATCACCTGCCGGTGTGGGCCGAGTTCACGGTGGGGTAATCTGCTCTGCGCGACAACAGCGGCGGACTCACGGAAGGAGAGCGGTCATGAGAAGGTCGGCCAGCGCCATGTTGCTTGCAGGGCTGATGATCACGGCGAGCGCGCAGGCCGAGCAGCCGCAAATGCGTGTGAGGCCTGCCGAGACGCCAACGCCCGCGCCGTCACCCGGCAATACCTATGGCCTGCCCGGAGCGCCGAACGAACGTGCTCTGCGCGCCCGCGCCAATCTCGAAGCGCTGCTTGCGGGCCGCATCTATACCAGCGACCTTTCGCCGCAGGACTTGCAGGACGTGCTCGATTTCGAGCGCATGGCGCGCGGCGCCTATCCCGACAACCGCACCTTCCAGCAGCAATGCATCGACGAAGAGGTCCGCCGCAATGGCGGTAACCCGACGCAGCTCGCGTGGCAGGTGATCCGGCTGAAGTGCCAGTGAGTTGCAGTCTTAGCCCTCTCCCCTTGCGGGAGAGGGTTGGGAGAGGGGTCCGGAGCGAAGCTCCGGCCCAGCCCCCTCTCAACTGCGACTAGGCAGCAAGCTGCCAAGTCTTCGTATCTCTCCCACAGGGGGAGAGATAAGCTTGTCCGCAAAGGGGTCTCTAGCCGATTCCCCGCGCGGGTGACCGTAAGGCGAGAGGGGATATGTTTCCGCCCACTCTTGCCCCGCACCCACGCATCGGGAATCCCTGACACATGGCGATTCTCTCCGATAAATGGATCCGCGCACAGGCGCTCGAACACGGCATGATCGAGCCTTTCGTCGAGGCCCAGCGGCGCGACGGGGTGATTTCCTATGGCCTCTCGTCCTACGGCTATGACGCGCGGGTCGCGCCCGAGTTCAAGATCTTCACCAATGTCGACAGCTCGGTCGTGGATCCCAAGCAGTTCGATCCCAAGAGCTTTGTGGACCGCGAGACCGATTGCTGCATCATCCCGCCCAATTCCTTCGCGCTTGCCCGCACGGTCGAGTATTTCCGCGTGCCGGAAGATGTGTTGGTGATCTGCCTCGGCAAGAGCACCTATGCGCGCTGCGGGATCATCGTGAATGTCACCCCGCTGGAACCGGGTTGGGAAGGGCACGTGACGCTGGAGTTCAGCAACACCACGCCGCTGCCGGCGAAAATCTACGCCAATGAAGGCGCGTGCCAGTTCCTGTTCCTTCAGGGCAATGAACGCTGCGAGACCAGCTACAAGGACCGCGCGGGCAAATATATGGGTCAGCGCGGGGTGACGCTGCCCCGGCTCTAGTCGTGTGCGATACCGGCGCGCTTTCCTACACGCCGGGCAAGGCATAGCGTTGCGGGCATGACCTGCTGTTCGCCCCGACCGGAATTGTCGCCCCCTCCCCC
>DLGU01000198.1:5110-6136 GCA_002482865.1 Porphyrobacter sp. UBA7686 | reverse complement strand
CACCAGCGTCATGCCCTTGCGCTCCACTGCGCCGACGAATTTCTCGATCTCGCGTTCGTGCAGCAGCAGTTTGCGTGGGCGGCGCGGTTCGTGGTTGAGACGGTTGCCGTGGCTGTATTCGGGGATGTTGGCGTTGATCAGCCAGACCTGCCCGTCTTTCACCTCGGCATAGGACTCCGCGATGCTCGCTTCGCCCGCCCTGAGCGCCTTGACCTCGGTGCCCTGCAAGGCGAGCCCGGCCTCGAACTTGTCCTCGATATAGTAATCGTACCGCGCACGGCGGTTTTCGGCGACGATCTTGAGCTTGTCGAAGGTTACGGGTTTGGGGCGTGCCATGGGACGGGCGATGTAGGAGCGCGAGACGCAAAAAGCGAGGGCCTTTGCGCTGAGCGCCCATGCGGGGTATCGCTTGGTGCACGCAGCACGGGGGCCTGGCGGCATGAACAGTCCTGAACCATTCATCATCGCCGGGGAAAGCATCGCGCCCGGTACGATGCGCGATGTTGCCTTCCCGATCACCACGATGGCGACCGGGACGGCATCATCGCTGGCGGTGCGAGTGCTGAACGGCGCAAGGCCCGGCCCGGCGGTGTTCGTGAGCGCGGCCATCCACGGTGACGAGATCATCGGCACAGCGGTGATCCAGCGGCTGGCCAAGAAGCTTGATCCGGCGGTGCTGGCGGGAACGGTGATGCTGGTGCCGGTCGCCAATATCTTCGGCTTTATCACGCATTCGCGCTACCTCCCCGACCGGCGCGACCTCAATCGCAGCTTTCCGGGGAGCGCGGGCGGATCGCTCGCCGGGCAGCTCGCCCATGTGTTCTACCGCGAGGTGGTAGCGCGCTGCCAGCTCGGGATCGACATCCACTCGGCCGCGATCCACCGCTACAACCTCCCGCAGATCCGCATTGCGGCGGGCAACCGCAAGCTGGTGGAACTGGCGATGGCGTTCGGCGCTCCGGTGATCATCGAGAGCCCGCTGCGCGACGGGTCTTTACGCGATCTCGCTCAGAAGCACGGGGTCGA
>DLGU01000198.1:4148-5050 GCA_002482865.1 Porphyrobacter sp. UBA7686 | reverse complement strand
ATGCTGCTGATGGAAGCGGGCGAAGCGCTGCGGTTCGACCGGCTGTCGATTGAGACCGGCGTCGAAGGGGTCGAGCGGGTGCTGGCGCACCTCGGCATGATCGAAGCAGACGACGGCCTCAGCTCCGTCGGCATCCCGGCCCGCGCCAACCGCTCGGTCTGGGTACGCTCCCCACGCGGCGGCGTGGTGCAGATGGTGCGCGAATCCGGCGATCCGGTGAGGAAGGGCGATGTGCTCGCCTGCGTCTCAGGCCTGTTCGGTGAGGAGCCGCAGGAGATGTTCAGCCCCTTGGACGGCATCATCATCGGCCACGCCACCCTGCCGGTGGTGCATCAGGGCGACGCGCTGTTCCACATCGCCGCGATTGCGCACCCCGAACGGGTTGGAGCACAGATCGACACGATTACCGAGGCGATCTTGGCGAGCGAACCTGAGGGGAAAGCGGAACGGCTGCTGGACGAGGACGAGGTGGTTTAGGCCTCCAGCACCCCGGCCAGCACCAGCGCCTCATCCACCGCGCGCTTGGCCTCATCCGAAGCCTCGACCAGCGGCAAGCGCACTTCCGGCTCAATCCAGCCGTGCACGCGGCTCAACGCATATTTCACCGGCGCGGGGCTCGCGTCGGAGAACATCGCATAATGCAGCGGGAACAGGCGGTCGTTCAACTGGCGCGCCTTTTTCAGCTCGTTCGCCGCAATCGCTTCGTGGAACTCGGCGCACAGCTTTGGCGCGACGTTCGCCGTCACCGAAATGCACCCGCGCCCGCCCGCCGCCGCGTGGGGTAGCCACAGCTCGTCATTGCCCGAAAGCTGGCAGAATTCGCGGCCGATGCCCATGCGGTGGTCGGCAACCCGGGACAGGTCGCCGCTGGCGTCCTTGATAGCGATGATCCGGTCGGGATA
>DLGU01000198.1:0-4086 GCA_002482865.1 Porphyrobacter sp. UBA7686 | reverse complement strand
TAGAGCACGATCGGCAGGTCGCAGTTTTCGGCGAGATAGCTGAAATGCGCCACCAGCCCGCGCTGGCTCGGTCGGTTGTAATAGGGGGCGACGCAGAGGCCCGCTGCTGCGCCCGCCTTCTTGGCGAAGTTCATGTGCAGCTGCGCGTTGCGGGTGTCGTTCGAGCCGCAGCCAGCGATCACCGGGACGCGGCCCGCAGCCTGCTCGATGCAGACTTCGATCACGCGGTGATGCTCGGCATTCGAGAGCGTCGAGGCCTCGCCCGTCGTCCCGCAGGGCACCAGCGCGGCGCTGCCGTTTTCGATCTGCCAGTCGACCAGCCGCCGGAATGCGGCCTCGTCAAACGTCCCGCCGCGGAAAGGAGTCACCAGAGCGGGTATCGAACCGCTGAACATTGCCTTTGTCCTGCCTTCATCGCTAGATATCAATCGAAGCGGGCATCCCCCGCCCTCTTTCGTTCACCGCCTGATAAGGAGCCGATTGGCATTATGTCCAGCATGGTCCGTTATTCTTTGTTCTCGTCACGGATTTATGCTGCACTCGGGCTAACGCTTGCGGGCTTTGCAGCGCTGCCGGCCACTGCGCAGAATTTTTCGGGGAGCGATAATCTCGTCGCCCGTCAGCCAGCCGCGATCGACGCGGCGGTGGCGCGCTGGGAAGTACTGCAAGCCAGCCGCACGCACACCTTCGCCGACTATGCGGGCTTCGTGCTCGCCTACCCCAGCTTCCCGCGCGCCGATATTCTTCGCCTGCGGGCAGAGGCCGCGCTGGAGAACGAGGCTCCGCCGCAGGCTGAACTGCTGCGCTATTTCGATGCGAACCCGCCGCTGACCAATCCCGGTCGCTCGCGCTACGCGCTGGCACTGGCTGCGATGCAGCATCCCAAGGCCCTTGAGGAAGCGCGCCGTGCCTGGCGCGGGGGCGCGATGAGCGATCCGGTCGAGCTGTACATTGCCGGGCTCTACGGCGCGCAATTCACGCCGGAAGATCATGCGGTGCGGATGGATGCACTGCTGTGGCAGGGCAAGGGCGATGCCGCCTCGCGCCAATTGGTCAATCTGTCCGAGACCGACCGCCAGCTCGCCATAGCCCGCCTGTCGCTGCTGCGCGGTGCGCGGCCCGAGATGTCCGGCCTCGCCGTGCCAGCGGGGGCGGAAGCCGATCCGGGCTACACCTTCAATCTGGTCAAATTCCTGCGCTCCACTGGCCAATCGGGCGAGGCCGCGCGGGCCTTCACCAACCGTCCTGCGTTCAACCGCCCCGCCCTTGATCCCGAGGCTTTCGTGGGTGAGTTGCTCTCCCTCGCCAAGGCTACCGGCGCGCGCGATGCGGCGATGATCGCCGCCCGCACCGATGATCTGTTTGCGCCGGGCACCGATGTCTCACTGATGAGCTTCACCTTGCGCGATCGCTACACCGATCTGATGTGGCTCGGCGGCACGCGGGCCCTGTGGGATATGGGCGACGGCACCACCGCTGCGCCGCTGTTCCAACGCTATGGCGATGCGGCCAAGACCCCGCTGACCAAGGCCAAGGGCTATTTCTGGGCCGGACGTGCCGCGCGCCAAGCGGGCAATGGCGCGGATGCAGCGCGCTATTTCGAAATGGCCGCGCGCTGGCCGGATTATTACTATGGCCAGCTCGCCCTGTCCGAGCTCGGTCGGTCGATGCCGTCCTTCGCCGGTCTCCCGCAGCCCGCGATGGACCCGAGCGTCCGCGCCGAGTTCGAAAGCCGCCCGCTGGTCAAGGCGATCCGCGCGCTCGCCGTCAGCCGCCGTGACTGGCGCACCGAGCGCCGCTTCTTCGAAGCCTTGGGCGATGAGGCCGACACGCCGACCGAAATGCTGATGGCCGCGATGCTCGCCAACGAGGTCGGGCTGGACGAGATGGCGGTGGTGCTCGGTATGAAAGCGGGCGAGAACGGTCTTTCCAGCCTTGAGCGGATCGGCTTCCCGGTTGTCGCGACGCCGCCTGCTGTCAACGACTGGGTGATGGTCCACGCCATTGCGCGGCAGGAAAGCGAATTTGACCGCACGCGTGAAAGCCATGCTGGCGCGCGCGGGATGATGCAGCTGATGCCCGGCACCGCGCGCGAACAGGCGGGCAAGCTCGGGATGCAATATCTTTCCGCCGATCTGACCGGCGCGCCGCAATACAATATCACGCTGGGCGATGCCTATTTTGCGCGGATGATGAACTATTATGGCGGGGCCTATCCGCTGGCGGTGGGCGCTTACAACGCAGGGCCCGGCCGCGTGAACGAATGGCTGCGCCTCAACGGCGACCCGCGCCGGGGCGAGATCGACTGGGTCACCTGGGTCGAGAAGATCCCCGCCAATTTCGAAACGCGCTATTATATCATGCGCGTGATCGGGAATGCGGTGACCTATTCGCACATGTACCCCGATCGGGCCGGACTGCCGCGTCCGGTCGACACCTTCCTGCGCTAAGCCTGCCCGTGAAGCCGCAGGGGCAACCCATCACGCCTGCGGGGATGGCGGCCTTGAAGGCGCGATACGACCAGCTGCTCGAAACCGATCGCCCGGCGATTGTCGAGATCGTCAGCTGGGCTGCGGGCAATGGCGACCGGTCCGAGAACGGCGACTACCTCTATGGCCGAAAGAAAATGCGCGAGATCGATCGCGAGCTCACTCATCTGATCAAGCGGATGAAAGCTCTCCGCGTCGTCGATCCTGCCGCGCAGGTGGACCGCAGCCGCGTGTTCTTTGGCGCGCGGGTCACTATCGCAGACGAGGACGACGATCAGCAAACAGTGCATCTGGTCGGTGATGACGAACAGGACGCGAGCGCAGGGCGGATCGGCTGGAACTCCCCCCTCGCGCGGGCGCTGCGCGGTGCGGGCGTCGGGGATTTGCGCGTGGTCAGCCTTCCCTCGGGCACGAAAGAGTGGGAAGTGCTGGCCATCAGCTATGACTAGGTTCGCGCTTCTCGCCCTACTGCTTCTCGCCGCGCCCCTTGCCGCGCGCGAAAGTCTTGGCGTTTATGACGGCTGGGCGGCGTTCAAGGATGCCAATCCCGTGCGCTGCTATGCAATTGCCAAGGCGCAGGGCAAGCCCCCCGCGCCGGCCTATGCCACGGTCTCTAACTGGCCGGATCGCAAGGTGCGCGGGGCGGTGCATCTTTTCCTGTCGCGTGATGTGGCGGACAAGAAGGCGGTGCGGCTCACCATTGGGGATAAGCGCTTCGATCTCGTGGCGAAGGGCCGCAATGCCTGGGCCAAGGATGCGCGCGATGATGCCGCGATCATCGCCGCACTGCGATCGGCTGCGCGGATGAGCGTCTCAGCCACCGGAGCCAAGGGCGGAGCTTTCACTGACCGCTATGTCCTTGCTGGCGCTGCCACAGCCATTGACGCGGCAACCGTCGGATGTGCGCAGAAGCGCTGACTGGTCAAACCGACCAAGCGCGACTATATGCGCGGCCTCATGTCCGACACCGCACTCATGTCCATTCCGGGCCTCGTTGACCCGGTTCCCGCCGCGCGCGAAATCACGCCCCGCGAAGACGGCCGCATTGACCTCATCGGCCTGCCCCGCCCACGCATCCGCGAATTGTTTGCCGAGGCGGGCTTGGACGACAAGGCCGCGAAGCTGCGTGCCAAGCAGGTGTTCCACTGGCTCTACCACCGCGGCGTGACCGATTTCGAGGCGATGACCGACATCGCCAAGCCGACGCGCCCGTGGTTGGCGGAGCGTTTCGTGATCGGGCGCCCCGATGTGGTCGAGGCCCAACATTCAGTCGACGGCACCCGTAAGTGGCTGCTGCGCACAGCAGACGGCCACGATTTCGAGATGGTCTTCATCCCCGACGAGACGCGCGGTACCCTATGCGTCTCGTCGCAGGTCGGCTGCACGCTTACTTGTTCGTTCTGCCACACCGGCACGATGCGGCTGGTGCGCAATCTCACCCCCGGCGAGATCGTCGGGCAGGTGATGCTCGCCCGCGATGCGCTGGGCGAATGGCCGCGCGGGACCATGTTGTCCGACGCTGATGTGATCGACGAGGATGACGAGGCGGGCCACTACACCGCCGATGGCCGCCTGCTGACCAACATCGTGATGATGG
>DLGU01000112.1 GCA_002482865.1 Porphyrobacter sp. UBA7686 | reverse complement strand
TGTGCTCGGAATGTTTGGACACCGCGATCTGGGCGAGGAGCGCCTCGGTCGGCCAGCTCCCCTCCAGCAGATGTGCGGGTGCCTTGGCCTGCACCACGCCCGCGCGCCCTTTGGAGCAGGCATAGCGTGGGCGGACCGTGACGATCACCTGATAGCGTGCAGGGATGTAATCCAGCCGCTGGGTCCGGTCCTCGCCGATCCGCACCATGTCCCCGCAACCGCAGGGGCACGCAATGCTGTCAGGCTCGACCATGCGCTCGACGCGCGGCAAACTTTCGGGCAGCGCACGGGCCTTGCGGGGCGCTCGCGGCACACGCTTCTCAGGGTCCGGTTCGCCCGCCGCCATCCTCTCTTCAAGGGCCGCGATCTGTGCCTGAGTCTCGGCGATGGCAGTTTCCTGGTCTTCCAGCGCCAGTTCCAACTGCGCCGGGTCCAGCTTCTCGGATTTTGGCCCGAACTTCGTGCGCCGGTAATCCAAAACCTGGCCTTCAAGCTTCTCGATCAGCGCCGTCAGCTCGGTGATGAAGGCATCTTTCTCAGCCACCACCGCCTGTTCATGCTGGCGCGCCGCGCGCTCTACCTTGGCCTCGAAGCGCGCATCCTCCAGTGCCGCCTTCTGGGCGGCAAAGGCCTCCACCACCTCGGGTGGAAGGTCCGGGAACAGGCTGAGATCGAAGGGCTGCGACATGCGCTTTCCTACCCGATCTCGGATAAAAAGACCAATAAAACAACGCCAAAACGGCCAAGTAAGTCATCCCGCCGCAGTGGGCGCCTGCACCCGGCGCGCAATTGTCCGGCGCCAATCCAAACCTTCGAACAGGGCTTCAGCCTGAGCCCGTGACACCCGCATCACCCCGTCCTGAACCTTCGGCCAGGCAAAGTTGCCCTGTTCCAGGACTTTGTAGATCAGCACCATGCCGGTGCCGTCCCACACCAGGATCTTCAGCCTATCGCCGCGCTTCGAGCGGAACACCACCGTCACCCCGGAATGCGGGTCGAGCCTGAGCTCGGTCTGCACCATCAGCGCCAGCGCCTGATGGCCACAGCGGAAGTCGACCGGCTTCGTCGCGATCAGGATCGGCAGCCGTTGTCCGGCAACGATCATGGCGCCCCGCGCAGGGCTCGAACCACGGCCGCTATCCGATCGACCGGAACGTCGCCCGGAACCCGCAGCACGACATCGCCCCCGATTTCCACCGTCATGATACCAGCCGATGGCTCACGGGCCTCAGCAAGGGCTGGGGCCTCTGCCGGCAGGTCAGAATGCGCTTCAATCGCCAAGGGCACAAAGTTCGGCTCCGAGGGGATATCGCAGGATGATGCAGGCCTCGCCAACAGATCCGCCGGCAGGGTCA
Organism: Porphyrobacter sp. UBA7686; assembly: GCA_002482865.1. Taxonomy (GTDB): domain Bacteria; phylum Pseudomonadota; class Alphaproteobacteria; order Sphingomonadales; family Sphingomonadaceae; genus Erythrobacter. The sequence goes on along the minus strand of DLGU01000112.1, from coordinate 2,420 downwards.
ACAGCCCTTGCCGCGCCTGCCGACGCCATTCGGAAAGATGGTGGGCTTGCATGTCATAATGCCGCGCGACATCAACCACGCGAACACCGGGCTGCAGGCTCTCGGCCACGATCCGGGCCTTCACATCGTCAGGCCAGCGCCGGTTCTTCCGCCGAGGCTCCACCACCTCACAACGACCGACAAATCCGTCTCCACCATCCGGCATGCGCGCCCTCCTGCAGCTTCAACCCTCATTCTGAAGGCCGCAGCCGAGATAGAACACGCGCAAAATCAATGGGGCAGAGACGCCGCATACGGATCAGGCCGTGGTATCGAAGAAGCATTGGGCTCCAACCGCCAGCGTCGAGGTTGGTGAGGTCCGCCAGTCTGAGACGGGTGCATGGGTCGTATCTGGCAGACTGGCTCCGAATGGCACCTGCCCTGAGTGCGGGACGTCCTCAAGACAACGACATGGTTGGCGGCGCCGGCGGATCGAGGATTTTCCTGCTCAGGGCCAAGCGGTTTGGATCGAGCTCAGGGTTTGTCGATGGCGATGTTTGAACTCGGATTGCCGCCGCCGCACGTTCTCCGATCGCGAGGGGGCGGTGGCGACCCCTTATGCGCGCCGGACGTCGCGACAGGCACAACTCTTAGGCCATATGGCGCACGCCGCTGGCGGCACCCCAGCTGAACGGCTCTTGCGGCGACTGGGTATCCGGGTCAGTGACGATACTATTCTCCGACAGTTGCTACGCGCAGCTCAAGTTGTTCCACCACGCGCACGGATCATCGGGATCGATGATTGGAGTTGGCGAAAGTCGCAGAACTACGGGACGATCATCATCGACCTCGAACGTCGCGCTGTCATCGATGTTCTCGAAGATCGTGATGTCGTCACATGCACCGACTGGCTAAGGCGTCATCCTGAGGTGGAAGTCATAAGCCGGGATCGCTGCGGTCTCTACGCCCAAGCCGCCCGACAAGGAGCGCCGCAGGCGGAACAGGTCGCCGACCGGTTTCATATCGTGCAGAACCTTCGCATGGCAATCGAGGAGCAAATGAACCTGCACGGTCGTGCAACTGGAAGGGCCTTGCTCTCCGATGCAGACAACATCAGCACAGCTCAGAACCTTCTGAAATCACGTCTTGCCCATCGCAAATCCCGAGAAGAGATTTTCAAGACCATTTCGGTACTTAGGCAGCAAGGGCTGACGTGCAGCGAGATCGGACGGCGAACGGGGTTTCCCCGGCGTAGCGTCGCGAAATGGCTGCAGTTCGAAACGCCACCTGACCGAAAGCGCGCCGTCCTCAAGCGCTCCTCCGCATGGTATTTTGAAGAGTACCTGAAGCAACGCTGGGAGAACGGTATTCGCAGCGGCAATGCGCTGCTCCCTTTGATCCAAGAACGTGGTTATGAGGGCAGCCTGTCAAACTTGCAGCGGCTCTTGGCCGGATGGCGCAGAGCCGAAAAAGAGGAACAGGAGGGACCCACCAAGGAAGATCAGGTCCTTGCACCGGTCCGGGACCCGGAAACGGGGCACGCGATTTCCCCGGTTATCGCGGCCGCACTCTGCATCAAACCAAGAGGAAGATTTACCTTGGAGCAGGCGAGAAAAGTCGAAGTTCTCAAGGAAGGCTCGCCTGCCTTCACAACAATGCGGCGCCTCGCCATGCGTTTCAATGGCATCTTGCGTGGTCGAAAAGCAGACCCGCTGCCCGCCTGGATCGACGATGCGATCGAAACGGACCTAGCGCCCATCGTGCGGTTCGCCCGAACCTTGAACAGAGACATTGATGCGGTCAGGAATGCGATCGAAATGGAGTGGAGCAATGGTCAAGCCGAAGGCCAGATCAACCGATTGAAGACCTTGAAGCGCGCGATGTATGGGCGAGCCGGCCCGAACTTGCTCAGGGCCCGAATGCTCCCTCTGCACCACACAAATTGAGGATGACCCAATTCAAGGGATCATCCTCAATTTGTGTGTCATGGTCGGATTGAGCTTCACAGATTGAAGGGATCAGGCCGTGGTATCGAAGAAGCAATGGGCTCTAACCGCCGGCGTTGAGGTGGGTGCGGTATCAGGTCCCATCCCTCAGTTCGCGGCAATTGCAAAGCTCTGGCCCGAGAGTAGCGCGCAAGCCGCCTGATCGGCGGGCACTTCAAAGCCACCCTCGGCCCCGGCAGTGACAGCGCACTCCAGCGGCAAAGCTCCGCTCGCTTCACCCTCTCCCGCAGATTCCAACCGCAAAGTTCCGTTTCGCAAGGTGTACTGACCAGACAGAGTCTCGTCCGTGCTGATGATCTCAAAGCTGCCCGCATCATTTAGCATCAGAGTCATTCCTCCCGACGTGTATCGCCCTGTCGCGATCATCACACTTGCGTCTTCACTCTGTGCGGCGTCCACTGATGGGGCATCGGCGGCCCCGTCCGGCGCGGCATC
>DLGU01000088.1 GCA_002482865.1 Porphyrobacter sp. UBA7686 | reverse complement strand
CTTGACCGCGTTGATGCTCATCATCGCGGCGGCGAGGTCGCTGTCGAGCTTGGCATAGATCGGCGCGCCCCAGCCTGCCGGGACACCCGTGGCGACACATTCGACCACCGCGCCCAATGACGACCCGGCCTTGCGGGCATCATCGACCTTGGCCTCCCACCGCTTGGCGGCTTCGGGATCGGGGCAGAAGAACGGGTTGTTGGCGATTTCGGCATGGTCGATCCGCGCAGGATCGATCCGGTCGCCGCCCAATTCGCACACATAGGCGGTGATGGTCACCTCCGGGATCACCAGCCGCGCCACCGCGCCCGCTGCCACCCGCGCCGCTGTCTCGCGCGCGCTGGACCGCCCGCCGCCGCGATAGTCGCGGATGCCGTATTTGGCATCATAGGCGTAATCGGCATGGCCCGGGCGGTATTGCTGGGCGATGGCGCTGTAATCTTTCGAGCGCTGATCGGTGTTCTCGATATGCAGCGCGATCGGCGTGCCGGTGGTCTTGCCTTCGAACACCCCCGAAAGGATACGCACCAGATCATCCTCGCGCCGCTGGGTGGTGAAACGGCTGGTGCCGGGCTTCCTCGCATCCATGAAGGGCTGGATGAACGCCTCGGAGATGGCAAGGCCCGGCGGGCACCCGTCGACGACCGCGCCCAGCGCAGGCCCATGACTTTCGCCCCAAGTGGTAAAGCGCAGCACGCGCCCGAAGGTGTTCCAGCTCATGGGGCCGTGCTTTTACCCAAAGTCCCGTTCGTGTCGAGCATTGGGCGTTTTTTGGTTCGCGCCAAGCGGCCAAGGAGCGAAGATCTCGTGCTTGCGGCGGAGCCGCTCTGTCATCATCGAGCGCCTTGAGAAATTGGGGCTGCGCCCCAAGCGATGCCCTCTTGGCTTCTTGGCCGCTTGGCGCGAACCCGCTTTGCATCCTGCTGCGGACAAGGCAGGAGGGTGGCTGGTCAAAGCGCGCGGTGTCGGGCAAGAACAAACCATGATTGCAAAGCTCTCAGGCAGGCTCGATGCGACCGGTGAGGACTGGGCGGTCGTGGATGTGGGCGGGGTCGGCTACCTCGTCCACTGTTCCAGCCGCACGCTCGCCGCGCTGGGCGAGGTGGGAGAGGGCTGCACCGTCCACACGCAATTGCAGGTGAGCGAGAACGACATGCGCTTGCTCGGCTTCGCCGACAGCGCCGAGCGGGACTGGTTCCGGCTGCTGACCGGCGTGCAGGGCGTGGGGAGCAAGGTGGCTCTCGCGATCCTCTCCGCGCTGGCGACCGGCGAGCTGCGCGACGCCTGCGGCAAGGGCGACGCGGCGATGGTAGCCCGCGCGCAAGGGGTGGGGCCGAAGCTGGCCGGACGGATCGTCAACGAGCTGAAAGACAAGGCGGGCGGGTTGCCGGGCGGTTCGGGCGGGTTTGCGTCTGGCGTGGCAGCCGCTCCCGCAGGCAGCAAGGGCGCTGATGCGGCGAGTGCGCTGGAGAACCTCGGTTTCAAGCCAGCGGTAGCGGCGCAGGCCGTGGCGCGGGCGCTGGACGAGCTGGGCGAGGGCGCGAGCGAGGGCGATTTGATCCGCGTGGCGCTGAAGAAGGCGGCGGGATGATGGGAAGCCACGTTCGTCATGCTGAACTTGTTTCAGCATTCATCCGCGAGGGTCGGATCGAATGAATATCTTCGGCAAGCAATCGCAATCCGAAGCCTTTGCTAAGGAATTGGCAGGTCATTTAGTCGGTCAGCCGGTCATGATGGGGCAATGCGAGGGCCAATGGTCGATCTCAATAGGCACCTCATTTGTCCTCGTGACCTCTGGCTGGCGCTTGATCGGTGCCAAGAGCATCATCGTCACGAGTGAAGATGATGGGCATCAATTCGGCCTGCCTTCGCCCGTTGACGCGGAAGCGAGGGCTAACGAAGCCTTGGCAGACAGCAGGATAGCTGCGGTAGAAATGGATGCGCGAACCGGAGACTGCGTGTTGCGATTTGCAGACGCTCTGTGCCTTGAGATCCTGACGTGGTCCTCAGGCTACGAAACTTGGCAACTGTATCGGGATGGGGAATTCTTCGGAGCGATCGGTAACGAGGGGCTGAGATGACCATCCCCGACACCCCCCTCCACTCCCCCGCCCGCCAGCCGGGCGACCCGGACGCGGCCCTGCGCCCGCGGCGGCTCGCCGAATTCGTCGGGCAGGAGGCGGCCAAGGGGAACCTCGCCGTCTTCATCGCCGCCGCGCGCGCGCGGGGTGAGGCGATGGATCATACGCTGTTCTTCGGCCCTCCCGGCCTCGGCAAGACGACGCTGGCGCAGATCATCGCGGGCGAGCTTGGGGTCGGCTTCCGCGCCACCTCCGGCCCCGTCATCGCCAAGGCGGGTGATCTCGCTGCGCTGCTCACCAATCTCGAACCACACGATGTGCTGTTCATCGACGAGATCCACCGTCTCTCCCCCGTGGTCGAGGAAGTGCTCTATCCCGCGATGGAAGACCGCGCGCTGGACCTCATCATCGGCGAGGGGCCATCGGCGCGTTCTGTGCGGATCGACCTGCCGCCCTTCACCCTGATCGGGGCGACCACCCGGCAAGGCCTGCTCACCACGCCGCTGCGCGACCGCTTCGGCATCCCGGTCAGACTCAACTTCTACAGCCATGAGGAACTGGAGCGCGTCGTCACCCGCGCTGCCGGTCTGCTCGGCCTCGCGATCCAGCCCGATGGCGCGCATGAAATCGCCCGCCGCAGCCGTGGGACGCCGCGAGTCGCAGGCCGTCTGCTGCGGCGCGTGCGCGACTTTGCCGATGTTGCTGGCGCGGCGTCTGTCACCCGCCATGTCGCCGACGAGGCGCTGACCCGGTTGGAGATCGACCGGCTCGGCCTCGACGCAATGGATCGGCGCTATCTCACCATGATCGCGACCACCTACAAGGGCGG
>DLGU01000025.1:13276-13534 GCA_002482865.1 Porphyrobacter sp. UBA7686 | reverse complement strand
CCCAGTCGCGGCAATCTTCGCCCAAGGGCACTTCTTCGGGCATCCAGTGGATCTGCTGCTGGCGCTTCCAGAAGTCATAGGCCCAGGGGTACTGGAAGGGCTTGTAGGTCGAGCGGGCTTCGAGAAGCGACATGGGCGGTCTCCTAGAACGAATGAGAATAGCAGATACGAAGCGCGCGCGCTTCCGGATTCACGGCGGCGTCAGGGCGCGTAGGCGATGACGACGTAGATGCAGAAGGGCACGAACATCGACACCAT
>DLGU01000025.1:7948-13200 GCA_002482865.1 Porphyrobacter sp. UBA7686 | reverse complement strand
GCGAAGACGGCGCTGACGATCAGCCCGATAACCCCCATGACAAACGGCAGATTCATGTGTGTGGTCCCCTGTAAACGATGATGCGGCGGCCGCGGGCGCGGGGCGGGCCTGATGCCCTCCCGCGCCCCGGCCGTGAGCGCCTACTGGCAGCTCAGGCATTCCTCGTAATCGGTCTCGGCACTGAGTTCGATCTTGGGCGCTTCCGAAGTGTTGTCCGCCTCGACCCCGCCAACGAACCCGGCGCGCTGCACGCTCTTGGAACGCAGGTAATACAGCGACTTGATGCCGCGCTCCCACGCCTGATAGTGCAGCATCATCAGATCCCACTTGTCGACATCGGCCGGGATGAACAGGTTCAGCGACTGGGCCTGATCGATGTAGGGCGTGCGGTCGGCCGCGAATTCGAGCAGCCAGCGCTGGTCGATCTCGAAGCTGGTCTTGAAGGTCGCCTTTTCCTCGATGGTGAGGAAATCGAGGTGCTGGACCGAACCGCCGCGCTCAAGGATCGAGTTCCAGACATTGGTCGAGTTCTTCGACTTCTTGTCGAGCACCTTTTCAAGGTACGGGTTCTTGACGATGAAGCTGCCCGACAGGGTCTTGTGGGTGTAGATATTGGCCGGGATCGGCTCAATGCAGGCCGAGGTGCCGCCGCAGATGATCGAGATCGACGCGGTCGGCGCGATCGCCATCTTGCAGCTGAAGCGCTCCATCGCGCCCATGTCGGCCGCGTCGGGGCACGGCCCGCGCTCCTGCGCCAGCAGCATCGAAGCCTCGCACGCCTTGGCGTGGATGTGCTTGAACATCTGGAGGTTCAGCGCCTTGGCCATCGCGCTTTCGAAAGCGACGCTCTTTTGCTGGAGATAGGAGTGGAAGCCCATCACGCCGAGGCCCACGCTGCGTTCGCGCGCGGCGGAGTACTTGGCACGGGCCATCTCGTCCGGCGCGCGGTCGATATAGTCCTGCAGGACGTTGTCGAGGAAGCGCATGACGTCCTCGATGAACTGCTTGTCGCCCTTCCACTCTTCCCAGGTTTCGAGGTTCAATGAGGACAGGCAGCACACCGCCGTGCGGTCATTGCCCAAGTGGTCGATCCCGGTCGGCAGGGTGATTTCCGAGCACAGGTTCGAGGTCGAGACCTTGAGGCCGAGATCGCGGTGATGCTTGGGCATCATGCGGTTCACGGTGTCGTTGAAGACGATGTAGGGCTCGCCGGTCGCAAGGCGGGTTTCAACCAGCTTCTGGAACAGTGAACGGGCATCGACTGTCTGCCGCACCGACCCATCACGGGGGCTGCGCAGCTGGAACTCGGTGCCTTCACGCACGGCGTTCATGAAATCGTCGGTGACCAGCACGCCGTGGTGCAGGTTCAGCGCCTTGCGGTTGAAGTCGCCCGAAGGCTTGCGGATTTCGAGGAACTCCTCGATCTCCGGGTGGCTGATGTCGAGATAGCACGCAGCCGACCCGCGCCGCAGCGAGCCTTGCGAGATCGCCAGCGTCAGCGAGTCCATCACGCGCACGAAGGGAATGATGCCCGAGGTCTTGCCGTTGAGGCCAACCGGCTCCCCGATCCCGCGGACATTGCCCCAATAGGTGCCGATGCCGCCGCCCTTGGACGCCAGCCACACGTTTTCATTCCAGGTGTTGACGATCCCTTCCAAGCTGTCCTCAACCGAGTTGAGGTAGCACGAAATCGGCAAGCCGCGGTGGGTGCCGCCGTTCGACAGCACCGGGGTGGCGGGCATGAACCACAGCTTCGAGATGTAGTCATAGAGCCGCTGGGCGTGGGCCTCGTCATCGGCGTAGGCATCGGCCACGCGGGCGAACAGGTCCTGATAATTCTCGCCGGGGAGCAGATAGCGATCGGTCAGCGTTTCCTTGCCGAAATCGGTCAGGCGCGCGTCGCGGGAGTTGTCGGTGACAACGGTGAAGCGCCGGGCGTTGACGGTCTTGCTGTCAGGCGCCTCGGACTTGGCGGCTTCGGCCATGGCACCGGCCAGCGCCTCACCGGCTTTGGCCGCGATCAGAGCGTCTGTGCCCATATCGATCTTGTTCATGCTTACCGCCTTTTCATCCTTCACGGACGTCTCGGCCATCACGCCCGCATCCAGTTCGTTCGTCACATCGCTAGTCACCGCATCACTGGGCACGTTGTCGCTCGCCTTGAAATCCATCTGAAGCCCCTGTTGTCCCCCGAATCAGACCATGGACGCAAGGGGCCATGTTCTGATTCTGTTCTATACCGGTTGGTCCACAGACTTGCCAACAGGCTACCCGGTTGCCGGGCCTGTTGACGCATCGGTTGGTCCCATTTGCGACGTGATGCGAACCTGTGGGCCGGGGCGAATCGTTCTTCGTCTGCCCTCTCACGGGGCGGGGACGTTTCACCAAGGCTTGGGGGTCCGATCAGCGCCGAACCACTAGATGATGAATCACTGCGGGACTCCCGTCAACGGGCGTTTAAGCACTTAGTTACCATGCGGGGTCGGTTTCAGGCCCGTGTCGGACCTGCGCCCAACCCGCGACGCGTGGACCAAGCTTGAGTCGCGCAGGCCGCAAGCCCCAAATTGAATCTGTGAAGAAATATATGGTGATTGAATCATTCGAATCCACCCGTGAATCTTTTGCATGGCTCACGGCAGGATTGTTGCGCGGCGGACGGGTGCGACGCCGCGCGGGGGCAACAGAATCAGACCTGCCCGATCGCCTCAAGCACGGTTCCGGCGGCCAGCCAGCTGCGTTCCGCTTCGTCCAGAGAATCGGCCGCCCGCGCCCGCTTGGTCAGCAAGGCCTGCATCGCGCTGCCAGATTGCCCGCCAGACTTCGCACTGAGGGCAAGGATTTCGCTGTCGAGCTGCTCCACCTCGGCTGACAGGCGGGCGATTGCGGCTTCGGCTTTGCTGAGGTCCGATTGGGCCGCACGCAAATCCGTGCCCGGCAATGCCCCGCCCTTCGCGCCCTTTGCCTTGCCGTCGCGCGTCACCTTGGGCTGGTTCCGGCCCAAGATGAAGTCGATGTAATCCTCCATGCTGCCGGCATATTCGCGCGCGGTGCCGCTATCGACGAGGATCAGACGGTCCGCCGTCAGTTCGACCATGTGGCGATCGTGGCTGATGAGAATCACCGCGCCCGAATAATTGTTGAGCGCCTGGATCAGCGCTTCACGCGCATCGACGTCCAAATGGTTGGTCGGCTCGTCGAGGATCAGCAGATGCGGCGCATCGCGGGTGATCAGCGCCAGCGCCAGCCGCGCACGTTCGCCGCCGGAAAGCTTGTCGACCCGCTGGTTCGCGCGCGGGCCAGAGAAGCCGAACCGCCCCAATTGCGCGCGGATCGCGCCTTGGGCGGCGCCTTCCATCGCGCGGTTCATCAGATCGAGCGGGGTATCCTCACCCGCCAGTTCTTCGACCTGATACTGGGTGAAATAGCCGACCTTGAGCTTGCCGGGCGCGTTGACCTCGCCCTCCGCCGGGACAAGTTGCGAAGCGAGCAGGCGCGCCAGCGTGGTCTTGCCATTGCCGTTGCGGCCCAAGAGCGCGATCCGGTCATCGGCGTCGATCCGGAAATTGAGCCGCTTCAGGATCGGCGGCGCCTCCCCGTAACCGACCGCCGCGTGATCGAGCGTGATCATCGGCGACTTGAGTTCGGAAGGATCGGGGAAGTCGAAGGTGAGCGACGGGTCTTCCATCAGCGCCGCAATCGGCTGCATCTTGGCGAGCATCTTGGCGCGTGATTGCGCCTGCTTGGCGGTCGAGGCGCGGGCGGAATTGCGGGCGACGTAATCCTGCAACCGCGCGCGCTGGGCATCCTGCGAAGCCTTGGCTGCGGCGAGCTGCGCGGCGCGTTCGGCCCGCTGCTTTTCGAACGCATCATAGCCACCGGGATAGAGCGTTAGCTGCCCGCCTTGCAGGTGCAGGATGTGATCGACCACCTTGTTCAGAAGGTCGCGTTCATGGCTGATCACCACCAGCGTGGCGGGGTAGGACTTGAGGAAGTTCTCCAGCCATAGCGTCGCTTCGAGATCGAGGTGGTTGCTGGGCTCGTCGAGCAGCAGGATGTCAGGTTCGGAAAACAGCAGCGCGCCGAGCGCGATCCGCATCTTCCAGCCGCCCGAAAAGCTGTCGACTGGGCGTTGCTGCATTTCCTCGTCAAAGCCCAACCCGTTGAGGATCTTGGCCGCGCGCGCCGGGGCGGAATAGGCGTCGATGGCGAGCAGGCGTTCGTGAACGTCGCCCATCCGGTCCATGTCGGTGCAGGTTTCCAGCTCAGCCAGCAATTCTGCACGTTCGGTGGCGGAGGCGAGCACGACCTCTTCGGGCGTCATGGAGCCGCTAGGGGCCTCCTGCGCGATATAGCCGATCTTGGCGCGGGCGGGCTTGCTGATTTCGCCGTCGTCCGGCTCGATCTCGCCGATCAGCGCCTTCATCAGCGTGGACTTGCCCGCACCATTGCGGCCGATCAGCCCGACGCGCGCGCCCACCGGCACGGTTGCGCTGGCGCGTTCAAGAATGGCCCGGCCGCCAAGCCGCACTGTGACACCGTCGATTGTAAGCATGGGCGCGCCCTTAACAGCCTATCGGGCGCACCCCAAAGGAAATCCCTTCGCAAGTGCGAACGCGACCCTATTGCCCGCGCGCGTGACCGGCGATTTCGCTGGCAATGCGCGGGATCAGGGCGATGGGCAGATCGTGACCCCAGCCCGGGATCGTCACCAGCCGCGCGCCCGAGATATGCTTGGCGGTATCCTCGCCCGCTTCCAGCTTGACCAGCGGATCGGCCTCGCCATGCATCACCAGTGTCGGCACGGTGACATTGGCCAGGCGCGAACGGCGGCACCCATCGTCGATGATCGCGGCCAGCTGGCGCGGCAGGCCGGCGGGGTAAACAGAGCGCCGCATATTGAGCAGCACCCGCTCGCGCTGCTGTTCGGGGTCGAAGGGATAGCCGGGGCTGCCGATATTCTTGGCGATATTGAGCCCGTGCGCGACCAGCGATTCCTCTTCCATGCTCTGGATCGGAGCCACCAGCGCATCAATCGCGTGCTTTTCCGCCTGGGGGAGCTTCCCATTGCCGGTGGTCGACATGATCGAGGTGAGGCTCGCCAGCCGCTCGCCATGATGCACCGCCATCAGCTGCGCGATCATCCCGCCCATCGACGCGCCGACGATATGCGCACGCGCAATGCCGAGCGCGTCGAGCAGCCCGATCCCGTCATCGGCCATGTCCTTGAGGGTGTAGGGCACCTTGGCCGGGAA
>DLGU01000025.1:0-7938 GCA_002482865.1 Porphyrobacter sp. UBA7686 | reverse complement strand
TTCTTGCGCAGCACCTGCACCGGCGGGCTGGGCGCACGCTTGCCTTCGAACTTCTGGCTCAGCCCAATGTCGCGATTGTCATAGCGGATCACCCGAAACCCGTCGCCCACCAGCGCGGCAACCAGCTCATCCGGCCACAGCGTCATTTGCGCGCCGAGGCCCATCACCAGCAGGATCACCTCGGCGTCGGGGTTTCCGCGATCCTCGTAGAAAATCTCGATGCCGGTGTTGGGCGTGGTGACGATGGGCATGGTGCAGGCTGATCCTCTCAGGTGGCCCGCATGGTCACTTCCATTCGGGTCCGGATATATCGAAGCCGCGCGCGTCCAATTGGTCAAGCACTCCGCCGCTTTCCGCCAACACCCTTAGCGGCACGACGGCAAGGGTGGTGCCCTTGGCCGTGCTGACTTCGGCGATTGTGTCGACCCAGATCGTCCTCAATTCGCTGCCCAAAGTCTCGTCCGCCCAGGGCCAGCACTGGCCGAGCGCGCTTTCGAGCGGGTTCGCCATGACCGAGGGAATATCGTAGCGCCGCCAGTCCGCCGCGCGCTTTTCGACGATGTCGGGGCCAGCCTCGACCGCATCCATCGCGGCATTGAGGCAGGGGATATGCGCGGCGGGCGGTGCATCGGCGAGGTTGTCGATGATATCCTCGCCCCGCAGCGTGGCGGCGCGGGTGGTCGGCACTTTGGCCTTGTCGGCGGCCTTGCTGACCACGTCAGAGGGTTCATCGGCAGTGTCGCGGTTGAAGCGCAGTTCCTTGCGCAGCATCTGGAACGAGGTGAGCAGGAAGGACTGGCGGGCGTAATCCTCGTCATGCGCGGTGCCGAGCGCTTCGAGGCGCGCCCATTGGTCCGGCGTCAGATATTCGCGCGCCACGGTCTTGTCGGGCAGCTTGGTGAACTTGGAACCGCTGAAGATCAGCCGCAGCACATCGCCCGGCGAAATCTTGGGCCTTGCACCGAGGATCACACGGTCGGCCTGCTTGGTGGCCTCCTCCAGCCGCGCAGGCTCCCACGGGGTAGTCTTGGGGATCGCCCGAATCTCGCCGACGAGGATGATGGTGCCGGTGGGCGTATCAATGGTCCACATCGGCGCGCCAGAGCGCTGCGCGGTTACGACGATGGCGTTTTCCTCAGGTGGCTGCTGCGCTGCCACTGTGACCGGCCAGAAAGCGGCAAAAGCCATGATCGTCAGCAACTTATTCATCGCGCGCCCCTTCGATGCAACATGTGTCACGCACCTAGAGCGGCGAGCCTGAACGCTGGCCGAACCTGAAAGGGCGGCCTCAGTATGGCAACGGAAATTGCAGGCGATGCTGGGCGATCTCATCGACTTCGATTAGCTTCGCACGAGGAGGGCCCAACGCAATCACGTCGACACAATCGTCGTTCGTCACAAAGGCATAGTGCTTCGCATCCCGATGGATCGTCTTCAGCAGATCAGGACTGGTCGGATATTCCGATCCCTCGATCACTCGAGCAAAGCTGCCGTCAATTCCTCTCCACCTATTTGAATCGGTTTCGGTGCTATTCCACGTCTCGTCGAGCACGCGGGCGACCAATGCATTGTCGAATTCGATGAGGAGTATTGGTTTGTCTGCTCCCTCAAGTTCCCAGAAGAGGTTGAGGCGGTCGTTGCACGACTCCATCAGGCAGACGGTGCTCACATTAATTCCGGAATTCGCGTCAGCTTCAAAGCAATTCGAGCCAAGCTGAAAGCCAAGCCCAAGATCATAGGGCGTGTGGACTATATCGGGCTTCAAGGCACCAGCACCGTATCCCTCGGCTCATCCGCCAGCTCTGGATAATCCAGCGTGTAATGTAGCCCGCGGCTCTCCTTACGCTTGAGGGCTGACGTCACGATCAGTTCCGCCGATTGCAGCAGATTTCTCAATTCAATCAGATCGGTCGTCACCCGGAACGCGCCATAATAATCCTCGACCTCGCGTTTCAGCAGGTCGATCCGGCTGGCAGCGCGTTCCAGGCGCTTGGTGGTGCGCACGATGCCGACGTAGTTCCACATGAAGCGGCGGATTTCGGTCCAGTTCTGCTTAATCACGACTTCCTCGTCGGAATCGGTCACGCGGCTTTCGTCCCACGGCAGGATCGCGGGGACGTCCTCAAGGCTGTCCCAGCGCTCAAGAATATCCTGCGCCGCTGCCTCGCCGAAGACGAAGCATTCGAGCAGGCTGTTCGACGCCAGGCGGTTCGCGCCGTGGAGGCCGCTTTCGGTGCATTCGCCCGCCGCCCACAGCCCCGGCACATCGGTGCGCGCGTCGAGGCCGACGACGACACCGCCGCAGGTGTAATGCTGCGCGGGGACGACGGGGATCGGCTGGGTGGTCATGTCGATCCCCAGACCCATCAGCTTGTCGTAGATCGTCGGGAAGTGGCCCTTCACGAAGTCGGCGGGCTGGTGGCTGATGTCGAGATGCACATAATCGAGGCCGAAGCGCTTGATCTGATCGTCGATCGCGCGGGCGACCACATCGCGCGGGGCCAATTCCATCCGCTCAGGATCGTAATCGACCATGAAGCGCCGCCCGGTTTCAGGGTGGAGCAGGTGCCCGCCCTCACCCCGCACGGCCTCGGTGATGAGGAAGTTTTTGACATCGAGATTGTAGAGGCAGGTCGGGTGGAACTGCATCATCTCCATGTTGGAGACGCGCGCGCCCGCCCGCCACGCCATCGCGATGCCATCCCCCGTCGCGCCGCGCGGGGCGGTGGAGAACTGGTAGACCCGGCCAGCACCGCCTGTGGCGAGGATCGTGGCACGCGCGACATGGCGTTCGACGCGCCCGGTGGCCTCGTCCAGCGCATAGACGCCCCAGACGCGCCCAGCGGCGGAGAATTGCTCGCGGTGGCGGTCAGTGATGAAGTCGATGCAGGTGCGGCCCGGAAGCAGGGTGATGTTGGGGTGGGCCTCCGCCGCCTTGACCAGCGCCGATTGCACGGCCCAGCCGGTCGCATCGTCGACATGGACGATTCGGCGGTGCGAATGGCCGCCCTCGCGGGTCAGGTGAAGGCTGTCCGCATCGCGGTTGAACGGCACGCCCAGCTCGCAGAGCCGGTCGATGGATTGCGGCGCGCGCTCGATCACGAATTCGACCGTGGCGAGGTCATTGAGGCCAGCGCCCGCCACCATCGTATCGCGCACGTGGTTTTCAAAAGTGTCGCCGGTGTCGAGCACGGCGGCGATCCCGCCCTGCGCCCAAGCGGTCGATCCGCCAGTGAGCGAGCCCTTGGCCAGCACCAGCACGCTGCGCGTTTCGGCCAACGCCAGCGCCGCGGTCAGCCCCGCCGCGCCCGAGCCGATCACGACAACATCATGCGCCTGTTGCAAGCCATCTTCCATCGCCATCCGCTTGCCATGACGTGCAATTGCGCGGTCGGCAAGCGGGTTGCGCCGCGTGTTCAGCCAGCGCTGGCGGTCAGCTGGACGAAGACATCCTCAAGATCGGCTTCGCGGGTGGTAACGTCTTCCACTGTCAGACCCTGCGCCTGAAGAATCCCCAGCACCTGACCTGCGCTGAGGCGGTCCTTGTCATAGGTCACCTCGACCCCGCGCGCGCCGTCCCACTGCACCTTGACGAATGCTTCATGCGCAGGGGCCGCGGCGAGGTCTTGCGCTGTAGTGACAGTGACGATCTTCTCGCGCGCCATGTCGACCAGCTCGCGGGTCGGCTTGTTGGCGATCAATTGGCCGTTGTTGATGATCGCGATCCGGTCACACAGCTCCTCGGCCTCTTCGAGGTAGTGGGTGGTCAGCACCACGGTTACACCGTCACGGTTCAATTCGCTGACCAGCTCCCACAGCTGGCGACGCAGATCGACATCGACCCCGGCGGTGGGTTCATCCAGCACCAGGATGGGCGGGGAATGGACCATCGCCTTGGCCACCAGCAGCCGCCGCTTCATCCCGCCTGACAGTGTCCGGGCATAGGCATTGCGCTTGTCGGCGAGCCGCACGGCTTCCAGCAGCGCTTCGGAGCGGCGCAGGGCGGCGGCGATGCCGTAGAATCCCGCCTGATTCTCCAGCACCTCGAACGGCGTGAAGAACGGGTCGAACACGATCTCCTGCGGGACGATCCCGATCGAGCGGCTGGCGTTGCGACGGTTGCGATCAATGTCGAAACCCCAGATGTCCACGCTGCCGGAGGTCTTGTTGACCAGCCCGGCGAGGATGTTGATCAGCGTCGATTTGCCCGCGCCATTGGGGCCGAGCAGGCCGAAGATCGAGCCTTCGGGCACATCGAAGCTCACTCCGCCGAGCGCCAGCTTGCCTGCGGTGACGGTGCCGTTCGCGCCCTTGGCCGGGGCGTAGCGTTTCACGAGATTGTCGATGCGGATGGCGGGTTCGGCGGACATGGCTCCCGCCTAGGCAAAGGCGCCTGCAAAGGCAATTGAACTCAGGCGCGGCGCCCTGTATCGGCAAGCGCCATGAGCATTCCTCCTCCCGAAGTCCTGCTGGTCGATATGCGGCGCGTTTCCTGCGACGGGGCCAGCGGCATCCGCGCCCGCGCCGGCTATCGCCCCTCCGCGCTCGGCCATCCCCGCGTGTTTCTTGAGATCGACGAGCATGGCTATGTCGATTGCGGCTATTGCGACCGCCGCTTCGTGCTGCGCGGCGGCCCGGCCGACGGTGCGGATCAGGCAGGCCTGCCGGATATTGCCTCGGGCGCCAGCGCCGCGCACAGCTGAACCGGCGCGCTCAGCGACGGTTAAGGCAGGCTGTGCTGTAGGAGTGCTGTATCCCTGATTGCGAGGATCGCCCCATGAACCGTATTCGCCCTGCATTTATCGCCGCTCTGCCGCTCGCGCTGGCGGGCCTGTGCCTGAGCCCGCTTGCGGCCCAGAATGCGCAAAGCCAGAGCGCGCCCGATGTCGAGACCGAAACCACCACCGAAGCTGCGCCGCCGTCCAAGGGCGAAGCGCGCCTTGCCAAGCTGATCGATGGCCGCGTCGCAGGTGAGCCGGTGCGCTGCATCCGCAGCCTGCCCAGCCAGCGCATGACCACCATCGATCGCACCGCCTATGTCTATGGCTCGGGCAACACGATCTATGTCCAGCGCACCCGCGATCCCGATCAGATCGACGATAATGACGCGCTGGTCACACAGCGCTTTAACGCGAGCGAATTGTGCCGACTCGACCAGATGACCACGGTCGACCGGGTGCTGGGCTTTTTCACCGGCGCGGTGTTCTTCGAGGATTTCGTGCCTTACACCCGTGTGAAATCGAACGAGGGCGGCGAAGGCTGATCGGCCCGCCCGGCCAGTAAATCACCGGCGCGAGCGGCTCCCAACCGTCACGCCGGTGCAGTCGGCTCAGCCGCGCGCCATCGCGTTCATCCGGGCGATGATTTCCTCGGCTTGGAGCATGATCCGGTCGATCAATTCCTGGCAGGTCGGAATATCGTGGATCAGCCCGGCGACCATGCCGCAACTCCACGCGCCCGCGTCCATCGTGCCTTCCATCATGATCTTCGGGTACACCCCGGCGACTTCGGGCAGGATGTCCTGAATGGTGATGGCATCGCCGAGCTCTTTCTCCTTGATGATCAGGCGCTCGACCGCGGCATTATTGAGCACGCGTTCGGTGTTGCGCAGCGGGCGCATGACGAGGCGGGTGTCGAGTTCGCTGGCCGCGAGGATCGCCTGCTTCACGTTCTCGTGCACCGGGGCTTCCTTGGTGGCGATGAAGCGCGTGCCCATGTTCATCCCCTGCGCGCCCATGGCGAGGCTGGCGACCAGACTCCGCCCGTCGGCCATGCCGCCGCTGGAGACAAAGGGAATCTCGAGTTCATCGGCGGCGCGCGGCAGCAGGATGAAGTTGGGCACATCGTCCTCGCCCGGATGGCCGCCGCATTCGAACCCGTCGACACTCACTGCATCGCAACCGATATCCTGCGCCTTCAGCGAGTGGCGCACAGAGGTGCACTTGTGGATCACCTTGATCCCGGCGTCCTTCAGGGCGGGCAGGAGATCAACCGGGTTGCGTCCCGCCGTCTCGACCACTTTCACCCCGCCGTCGATTACCGCCTTGACCAGCCCGGGATAGTCGGGCGGGGTCAGGGTCGGCAGGATGGTGAGGTTCACGCCGAATGGCTTGTCGGTCATGTCCTTGCAGCGCGCGATTTCATTCGCGAGCTTTTCGGGCGTGCCCTGCGTGAGGCCGGTGATGATCCCGAGGCCCCCGGCGTTCGATACCGCCGCCGCCATCTCGGCGAACCCGACATAGTGCATCCCGCCCTGGATGATGGGGTGCTGGATGCCGAACATTTCGGTGATGGCGGTCTTCATGGCGTTGTCTCTCCCGTTGGAATGCGTGTTTGCCCGGGAGACAAGCCGAGTTGCGCCGCGCTTTCAAGCCCGCTTTTGGGGAGAGCGCGGCACATGTCCGCGCGCCGTAGCGTCAGGTTGCGTGCAATTTCTGGAGGGTCGCCGGGCGGCGGGGATGCGGTGGGATCGGTCCGCTCGCCAGCTGCCCGGCCCGTCAGGTTATGCGCGGTCGCGCGCCGGATCGCATTGATCCAGCGCAAGACGCCTGAATTGAAGCGGAAATTTCGCCTCAGCCGCGCTTGAACGACAGGGTGAAGGTCACCGGCACGGCAGGCGTGATCGAGGGCAGCTGCGCCAGCGCGCGCAATTCGCCCAGTTCATCGGTCAGGCCGAACATATCGGTCGAGATGATCACTGGCGCGGTTGGCACCACGGTCACCCGGTTAGCCGAAGCGCGGGTGACCAGCACTTCGGTCTCGACATCGCTGGTCGCACCCTTGATCGCGACGCTGGCCTTCAATGGCCGGGTGAGCGACTGGCCGACCGCCAGCCCGGCGAACGCCGCCGGGTCGAGCTTGGCCGTCACGGTCGCCTTGGGGTTCTCGGCGACGCCAAAGAAGATCTCGCGCATCCGCTCATTGCGGATATCGACGCCGGTGTTGACCGAGGCAAGGTCGATATCGAGCGTCGCCGTGCCGTCCGCCGCAACGCTGCCCGACAGCTTGTCGAAGCGATTGGCCTCGGCCACCTCGCCCGCCTTGATGCTGACATAGGACAGGCGCGAACCTGCCGGATCAAGCGCCCAGTCGCCCTCGGTCAGCGGTGCTGCGTCGGTGGCGGCCTCCGTCGGCGCACTTGTGCCTTGCTCGGCGCAGGCAGCCAGCCCCACAGCGAGTGCGGCGGCAAGGGCAAGGGGACGAAGGTTCGACATCACGATCACGGGACCTCTCATGCAGGAAGTGCGGCGCTGAGCGATATGCGATTCTACGCGCAGGCGGAAGGGGCGGATCAACGTAGCGGCTCTCCGTTCACCCGGCTTATTACTCCCACTCGATCGTTCCCGGCGGCTTAGACGTATAGTCATAGACCACCCGGTTGATGCCCTGCACCTCGTTGACGATGCGCGTGGCCACGCGGGTCAGGAACCCGGCGTCATAGGGGAAGACATCCGCGGTCATCCCGTCGGTCGAGGTGACGGCCCGCAGCGCGCAGACCGAATCATAGGTGCGCGCGTCGCCCATCACGCCGACAGTCTTGACCGGCAGCAGCACCGCAAAGGCCTGCCAGATCGCGTCATAGAGGCCCGCATTGCGGATTTCCTCAAGGTAGATCGCGTCAGCCTTGCGCAGGATATCGCAGCGCTCCTTGGTGACTTCGCCGGGGATCCGGATCGCGAGGCCGGGGCCGGGGAAGGGGTGGCGGCCGACGAAAGCAGGCGGCAGGCCCAACTCGCGGCCGAGATCGCGCACCTCGTCCTTGAACAATTCACGCAAGGGTTCGACCAGCTGCATGTTCATGCGTTCGGGCAGGCCGCCGACATTGTGGTGGCTCTTGATCGTGACGCTCGGCCCGCCGGTGAAGCTGACCGATTCGATGACATCAGGATAAAGCGTGCCCTGGGCGAGGAAGTCGGCGCCGCCGATCTTCTTCGCCTC
>DLGU01000109.1:17654-17831 GCA_002482865.1 Porphyrobacter sp. UBA7686 | reverse complement strand
GATGCGGATGCTGAACGAGGTCGGCCTCGGCTACGTGAAAGTCGGCCAGCAGGCGACGACCCTGTCCGGCGGCGAGGCGCAGCGCGTCAAACTCGCCAAGGAGCTCGCCCGCCGCAGCACCGGCCAGACGCTCTACATCCTCGATGAGCCGACCACCGGCCTCCATTTCGAGGACGT
>DLGU01000109.1:12290-17574 GCA_002482865.1 Porphyrobacter sp. UBA7686 | reverse complement strand
CATCGACCTCGGCCCCGAGGGCGGGGTGCGCGGCGGGGAGGTGGTTGCCGTTGGGACACCCGAACAGGTCGCCAAGGAGCCTCGCTCGTTTACCGGACAGTACCTTGCGCCTTTGCTCCAACGGTAGGCAACCACGCCTGTCCAGAGCCTGTCGAAGGATCGCCGAAGGCACCCCCGAGCAAGTGGTGAAAGAACCGCTCTCGTTCACCGGGCAATATCTCACGCCGCTATTGGGGCGTTGAGGCGCGAGGGCTTTCAAACGCCGCAGCTTCGCTGCTCAATTTGGCCCGTGTTCCGACCAATTTGGCAATCCCATTGCAGCGTATGCTGTCTGGGCTTATTCGTCCGCTTATGGCAATCGTCTCATCGAGATTGGCGAAATTGCCGTCACGGAGAACACGAACTTAGAGGATCGACGATTGGCAAGTTCTTCCGGTAACAGACCATCCCCTTTCGACGACTTTTTGTCAAGAAACACGATTTCTAGTATTTCGGGTGGGTTACCTCTCGTTCATTCGACGAAATCTCTAAATCTTAGGGAGTTGGTCAAAGCATCTGGGTTAGAACCGACTGAGTGTGATGTTTTCAATGAACAGTTGCTATATTTTTTTCTAGGACGCCCTGCCTACAGATGGGGAAGGCCCGAGAGCCAGCCTCATCATTGGGAACTTCCAACTTGTTTTATATTTGATCAACTGCCGGGATTCCCAATCGAAAGAGTCTATCCTTTTGATAGTGGGGGGCATGCAAATGGCCTTTATCCGAGCTACGTTCAGAACATACCTCGGGAGAATTTCGAGACGCGCAATCCCGATGCGCCGAACCGGATCGTGTCAGCTTTGTTTGGATCATTTCAACGATACGTGGCGGGACAGCCAAAAAGCGAAGAGGATTTAATCAAGGAATTTGATCTTTCTGTTTTTGATGCCGAGATGCTTGCGGTTCGGGCGTTGGCTGGTGACGGGACACCAGAGGCCTTCGACGATCGCCGCTTTTCAATCGAAATTCAAACTCGTGACCCGATCGATTTTTCAATAAATCCACCGTCAGCAATAATTTTGCCGGTTAATTATCTAGATAATGCCGACCTCCGTGATGCTATTTTGCGCTGGAATTCTGAACCAATAACTTACGATTTGTATTCTTTAAATCTATCGCATTATCATGGAATAATCTTCTACAAATTTATGGACTACTGCAAATCTAGGGGATTTTCGGTATGAACTACAATCTTGTAGAAGTTAGAAAGTTTTCTGGTTGTCCTTACGGATTTTGCTTGCCCATCTTTTCTCGTAAGGGCTCAAATGACGCCTATGCGCAAAACCTTGATATTTCTGGAAGGGTAGTTGAGTTTCTACCAGTTGATACGTCGACCTTTGATAAGATTGATATTCTTCCCCCACCACATGTGACTGATGTGGGCCTCAAGGGATTTTTGGCTTTCCATCATGAAGATGGGCAGCTTTTTGTTTTGCATCTAGACGAATTGCGAGAGGCCCTAATGGGCATAGGCATCGCAAACCCATTTGTTGCCGTTGAACTATCGGCGCTTTTAAATGATCGAGATCTTCAGCATTTGGCGATTCGAGAATGTGCAGATGTATTTGGTAATGCTGGAATTATAGCCAATTGGGCAAGGCGCGAAAAGAAATTGTTTCGTGTCGTAGAAGAAGCGCTGCAAGATATTTCTGATATCTATGAGCCTGAGTATGACGCGTTGTCGGAAGACTTTGCGAAATTACAGTCTGAATTTTCTCTGAAAGATTGGACTGAAATATGGATCCGCCTTTGGGGCCAAGGCTACAAGCGCAAGGAGCTTGTTGGCCTTGCTTCGCTTAGGTTAGATCAGGATTACGGGTTTTATGGAGATGCTCCAAAGATATTCCTGCTTATACTAGATTTCGACGATTCCGATTTTGTCATAAAACACGCACTGAAAGCTTTAGAATCCAGCCGCATCACGGACGATTTTTGGAGGACACTGTTTAATCGATTAGGCAATATCTCCTCTCGGAACCGTAAGCTACTTACCGAAATTGCAAGCTCAGGATTAAGGCAAGAACTACAGCAGAATAATCCTTCGTCCAGAGTCTGGGTTTCCCTTTGGTCTAGTGCGTTTTCCTATGAGGATCGCGCTCGTGAGGCTTGGAGCTTAGCTATCGATTATGTCGAAAAACTGCCAACCTTAACATCTGACGCTGCTGGGATTCTTGTCTATCCGTTCAGGCAATATGATAGCGAATTTGAACCATTTTTTAGAAAAACTCGCGATTGGGTGGTTCGCTATCCGCGATCGACAGTAGTGTGGTCGACGCTTTTTCTTAAGGTCGTAGAGCGAGATAAGTCATACGATTTAATAGATATAGGTGTCGATTGGCTTAGCCGTTCAGGCGGTAATTTGACATCATGGGTGAATATTTGGAGCAAATTCCACGGTTTGATTGATGAAGAATTGCGGAGAGATTTAGCTATGCAATGGCTGAGTCGTGCAAGATTAGACATGCGATCGTGGGTAGATATATTCCTCTTAATGTTCGAGAATGCCTCTATCGCCGAAAAAGAGAAGCTCAAAAATTTAGGTAAAATGTGGTTGCGTTCGGGGTATGGGTCCAGAGCGAGCCACAGAAAGATTGAGCAAGCTGTTCGATATCTAGAGAGCTTATCAGCCGTGTAGATCGTCGCGTTCTTCCGTCCTGTTCATCTTGTCTTAGGCCCCTTTCCTACACCCCCGATCCCCAATACCCTCCCGCCCGCGCCAGCCCACCCGCGCGCACCGCATCCGCCCTCCGCGCCCCTCGGCTCCGCGCAGCCCTGACGCGGCGGGGGCGGTCTTGTGGCGGCTCGGGTCGTCGGTGCGTCTTGTCCTCTCTCGCAGGAGACCCGCGCGGATGATTACGTGTACCGAGCTCTATCTCACTAACCCCTCGCCCTATGATCCGTCGCGCAAGCTGCCTGTCGGGCCGACCGATCTGCGCGATCCGGGCGGGGAGGCGTTTATCGCCAGCTGGCTCGCCCATGTGGATGCCGGGCGGATTGGGGTGAAGGTTGAAACGCCGGAGGACATCCGCGCCGTCACGCTCGCCAATGAGCGGTTGATTTGCGGGGATGGGCGCTTGCCGATCTGGTGATTTTGGTGCCCGCCCTCATGTAGCGCAGCGGTAGGGCAGAAAATGCGCCCTCAAGTAGCGCAGCGGTAGGGCGCAAAGATCCCCCCTCCCGGCTGCGACTAGGGCCTGCTGCGCAGACCCAAGTCTCGCTCCCCTCCCGCGGGGGGAGGGGGAGGATCGTCGGGCCGTAGGCCCGCAAGGCCGACCGGCCGCCCGCAGCGACGCGACCTTCAGGTCGCATGAGCGAGGATTTCGCACCGCGGAGGCGATGCGGAAAACAAAAGCGCCCCTCCACCATGCTGCGCATGGTCCCCCTCCCCTAAAGGGGAGGATTAGTTACTTTCCTACAGCGACTTGCCGCTGATACGCTCCTGCGCCTTGCGCCCGCTGCGGCGTGGTTTTGCCGAGGAGTTGCCTTATGTCCGATCATTCTCCCCCGTCCGCGCCGTCAACGCAGATTGTCGATCCGGCGGGCCTTGCCGCTGATCTGTCGCGCGAGGTGCAGGCGGCTTTCGTGCAGACGCTGGCGCAGTGGGGCAATGTGCGGGCGGCGGCGCAGCAGGCGGGGGTGAGCCGCGCGCATCTGTACCGGATGCGGCGCGCCTCGACCGAGTTCCGGCAATTGTGGGATGCGGCGCTGGTGCTGGCGCGGCCGCAGGTCGAGGAGGTGTTGGCCGACCGGGCGCTCAACGGGGTGCAGGAGACCGTGTTCTATCACGGCGAGGAGGTGGCGACCCGCACGCGCTACGATGGGCGGCTGCTGCTGGCGCACCTCGCGCGGCTCGACCGGATCGAAGCCTCGCACCAGGTGCACAAGGTCGCGGCGGAGTTTGAGGAGCGGGTGGCGCTGCTGCTCGATCCGCCGGCGGTGATGGAATGGGATGACGAGGACTACGAGGAATATGACGAGGAGGATTGGGAGGACGAGGGTGAGGGCGAGGCTGCGGAGGGGGATGACGGCGCGGAGGAGGATCTGGACGCCTTTATCGCAAGGCTGCGCGGGAATACTCCCTAAGCGGGGCCGTGCGGGGGCCGGTTTTCGGTTCCTGGACAGTGTCTCATGTGTCTCCAACAGCGCGCGGCGCGGCGCTGCGGCGGGCTGACAGGGCTGCGACCGCGGCGAAGGTCGCAGTCCCGCTCGCCACCATCCACAGGAAGGCGCCGGGCAAGCCGAGGCCCCAGTCGAGCACGCCCAAGACCGCCATCTGCACCACGATTGCGGCGAGCGCCGCGCGGCGGGCGGTGGAGCCGGCGAGCCCGGCGATGATCGGCACCGCCAGCACCGCGGCAATGGCTCCGGCATCAAGCACGAGGTTGCGTAAGGACTCCCCCTGCATCGCAAGGAGCGCCGCGATCGCCGCCGCCGCCACCGTCGCCAGCCGCGCGGCGCGCAGCATGGCGCGCGGGGAAGCGTCGGGGCGGAGGCGGCGATACCCGCTCTCGGTCACCACGGCCGAGACGGCGAGCAGGGCGGAGTCGACCGAGGAGAGGATCGCGGAAACGAGCGCTCCGGTGAAGACGATGAGCAGCCACGGCGGGAACAGGGCGGTGGCAAGGCTGGGGAGGTACGCCTCGTCCGCGCCGAAGGTGACGCCGAGGATCGGGGCGAGCTGCGGGCCGAACAGGCCGAAGCTGACCGGGATCAGCCCGACGGTGAGGTAGATCGCCGCCCCCCACAAGGCGCCGCGCCGCGCGACCTCGGGCGACTTGGCGGCGAGCGTGCGGGACAGCGCCTCCTGACTGACCATGGTGCCGGCAATGGGGATGAGCCACAGCTCGATGCGGTCGACCCAGCTCTCGCCGGGCGCGGTGAAGCTCCAGACGGTGGGCGGCGCGGCGGCCCACATGGCGGCCGGCCCTCCGAAGGCGTCCGCCATCAACGCGAACAGGATGAGGATCGCGATGACGATGACGATGCCCTGCACGATGTCGGTGACAACGTCCCCGGCAAGCCCGCCGAACAGGGTGTAGGTCATCACGAGCAGCGTGGCTCCGATCAGGCCGGTGGTGAAGTCGAGCCCCGATGCGCTCGCGATGATGGTGGCGAAGGCGAACAGCTGCGCCGCTGACCAGGTGGTGGCGGAGAGCGCGATCACGACAGCGGCGAGGCTCTCGGTCGCAGGGCCGAAGCGGCTCTTGAGGAAGTCGGCGATGGTGATGAAGCCGCCGCTCCTGAG
>DLGU01000109.1:3041-12217 GCA_002482865.1 Porphyrobacter sp. UBA7686 | reverse complement strand
CGCGCGACCTCGCCCGAGGTGGCGATCAGGCTTTCGGAGGCGAACCAGGTGGCGAACAGGCTCATGCCGACCGCGAAGGGGCCGAGGCTGCGGCCGGCCACCAGATAGTCGGCATCGGACATCGCCCCGCGCCCGGCCCACACCGCAAGCGCGATCTGGGCAGCGACATAGAGCACGATCAGCGTGAGCGTGATGGCGGCATTCCCCCTGCAAACCGAGCGAAGTCCTAACCGGGCAGAAGCTGAACGCAAGAGGCGAAGGGGCGCAATCGTCAGGCAGCTGCATCCGGCGTGGGGAAGGGCGCGTTACTGGAAGCGGATAGGGAGCAGCGCAAAGGAGTGCCGCATGATGCCGTTCAGAATTGTCCGTCCCGCCTCGGTCTTGGCCGCCGCTCTGACTCTAGCTGCGCTGGGCGCAGCGGTGCAGGCGGGGACGATCAACTCCAACCTTCAGATCGATCCCGGCCAGACCTTTGAGCTGGGCGGCGGGCAGGAAGGCGGCTTTGTCGTGACCGGCACAAACACCGGGCCGGTTGCTGTGGTGGTGCTGAGCAAAGCCGACGGCGCCGCGGCCGTGGAGCGCGGGACTGTCGCGCCAGGCGGAGCGGTCGATGCGCAGATTGCGCCGGGCGAGATGGCGTTGCTGCGCAATACGTCCAGCCAAAAGACGGCGCGGCTGAAGCTGAAGGTTACCGGCGATACGTCGAGCCTCGGGATGAGCTACGCGGACAACCCCTAGCGCGATCAGTCGGCGATCAGCGCCAGTTCCACATCGGCGTGGCCGCGCGCGACCATGCCGAGTTCTTCGGCAGCGGCGCGGCTGACATCGATCAGGCGCCCGCGCGTAAAGGGGCCGCGATCATTGACGCGTACCACGACGCTGCGGCCATTGGCGGGGTTAGTGACACGCACGCGGCTGCCGAAGGGCAGGCTGCGGTGCGCGGCGGTCAGGTCGGAATTGTCAAACCGCTCACCGCTGGCGGTGCGGCGGCCGTTGAACTTGGACGCGTAGTAAGAGGCGCTGCCGCGGCCGAGGACAGTTTCCTGCGGAGCCGAGGCGGCGGGCGCTTCGGTCTCGGAGACAGGTGCGGTGACTTCAGCAGTGGGCTGGAGCGGCACGAGTTCAATGATGGCAGCGCTGGTGGCAGGCTCGATCCGCGAGGTGCCAGCATCCGGTGTCGCCGCTGAGGACGCAGCAAGCGGCGCAAGCCCGAGCAAGCCGGCTAGTGCAAGGGCTTGCAGGCTCCGCGTAGCGGCGCTGCGGGCATCAAGGCCATGTATGCGATTTCCCGTCCGCATGACGGGGCCGTTAAGGCGGGGGCCTTCCCAAAAGCAAACCAGGTTAGCATTTCGTCGCCGGGAGGGTTCCGGTGGGGAGTGAGTTGCCCCGGAAATGCGATGAACCGTTGGAACCGAGGTCGGCCAGCGGCCATCGGCGAGCCCTTTTGGTGCAGAGCGACTCGGGCAACACAGACGGAAGGGGAGCGAACCGGCCCGTACAATGCAAATGGGGCCGGCATTGCTGCCGACCCCACTCTCACCGGCGTGTGGATGACCTTCGCTCACGATGCGTCCGGCGAACCTTCGGCATCCTTTCGCTCCGGGCCATACTTGGCGCCCGATGTCTAACCTCTCGCTGCCCGGTCTTGCGACTGGCCTTGCCAGAGCTTCGTCACCGGCGCTCGCGCCGGCATCCGGCTTTGCTCCTGCCAGCTGCGTCCATCGTCCGACCGAAGCCTGTCGATTTTCGCCGCCTTGCGCATTCGCTCGGCCGAGACCACGTTCCTTTACCGATCTGAAGCGCGGCGGCTTGGGGGCTTTCGCCGGTTCCGCTGCTCTTCCGTCCGGCCAGGTTCTTGGCCTGTCCGGTGTCATCGCGTCGCTCTCACCCGTTAATGAGCAGACTTGCCTTTGGCCGAAGCCTCCTGCATGCCGTCTCCAGCTGAGCGCGTGGACAGATGTCACCGCCATCTTTGGGATCAAAACCCCGGTAACTTCAAGGCCTTGCGGCTTTCCGTTCCGGTTGCTTCGTGTCCCGAAGACAAGTTGAAGGTGCGCCTGAATCGGCGATCTGACAACATTCCAACTGGCGACTTTTCCACTTCGGGCGATTTGTCCTGTGGACACGAGTGGATAAGTCAACGCTTCGTCGCAATAGTCACGAAGCGGAGCAAAGAGCGGACACAGAACCGCCCCCAGACTGTCAGGATAAGGGGTTCAGGCCACTGCACCCAGCGGCCCGACTCGGTTTTCCCCGCTTTGAAGTCCGATCAGGCGTCGCGGTTGCGGCGCGAGAGCAGGCGCAGGCGCAGGCCATTCAATTTGATGAAGCCTTCGGCATCCTTCTGGTCATAAGCCCCGGCGTCATCCTCAAACGTCACATGCGCTTCGGAATAGAGCGAGTAGGGTGACTTGCGGCCCACCACGCTGGCCAGCCCCTTGTAGAGCTTCAGACGCACGGTGCCGGTGACCTTGTCCTGCGAATGGTCGATCGCCGCTTGCAGCATCTCGCGCTCGGGGCTGAACCAGAAGCCGTTGTAAATGAGCTCGGCATATTTCGGCATCAGCTCGTCCTTGAGATGCGCCGCGCCGCGATCCAGCGTGATCTGCTCGATCCCGCGATGTGCGCGGGCGTAGATCTCGCCGCCCGGCGTTTCGTACATCCCGCGCGACTTCATGCCGACGAAGCGGTTCTCGACCAGATCGAGCCGCCCAATCCCGTGCTTGCGGCCCAGCTCGTTGAGCGCGGTGAGCAGCGTGGCGGGCGACATAGCCTCACCATTGAGCGCCACGCCGTCACCTTTCTCGAAATCGACGGTAATGTATTCGGGCGTATCAGGCGCGTCCTCGGGATTGACCGTGCGCGAATAGACGTAGTCGGGTGTCTCTTCCCACGGATCTTCCAGCACCTTCCCCTCGGACGAGGTGTGGAGCAGGTTGGCATCGGTCGAGAAGGGGCTGTCGCCGCGCTTGTCCTTGGGCACCTGTATCTGGTGCTTCTCCGCCCATGCGATCAATGCGGTGCGGCTGGTCAGCTCCCATTCGCGCCACGGGGCGATGACCTTGATATCCGGATCGAGCGCGTAGGCGCTGAGTTCAAACCGCACCTGATCATTACCTTTGCCGGTCGCACCGTGAGCGATGAAATCAGCGCCGGTCTGGTGCGCGATCTCGACCAGACGCTTGGAGATCAGCGGCCGCGCGATCGAGGTGCCGAGGAGGTAGTCGCCTTCATAGCGGGCATTGGCGCGCATCATCGGGAAGACGAAATCGCGCACGAATTCCTCGCGCACATCCTCGATGAAGATGTGATCATCGGGAATGCCCATCGCCTTGGCCTTGGCGCGCGCAGGCTCGATTTCCTCGCCTTGCCCCAGATCGGCGGTGAAAGTCACGACCTCCAGCCCGCGCTCGACGCTCAGCCACTTGGCGATGACGCTGGTATCGAGACCGCCGGAATAGGCGAGGACGACTTTCTGGGGCTGGGCCATGGGTGGTTTCCTTGGAAATGACGTGGGCGCGCCCCTATCAGCGCGCGGGGGCGGGGGCAATCGGCCTTTGCCGACGCGACTGGGGATGGACGCAGCCGCCGCAATCCTCCTTTCAGAATTTGCTGCTAAGTCCCCGAGGGATGGCGTCATACGCGCTGCCAGACAGGGGATTGCATGCTGACAATGTGGAGCAAGGCGCGCGAGCTGGCGGAAATGACTCCGCCCGAGCGCAATCGCTGGGTCGATTTTCTGCGCGCGGTTTCGATCATGGCAGTGGTGATCGGCCACTGGCTGATGGCCGGGCTCTATGTCGACGCCTCCGGCGAACTGCGGCGCGGCGATCTGTTGTCGGTCGCCGAATGGACCCACTGGCTGACGTGGGGCTTTCAGGTGATGCCGGTGTTCTTTCTGGTCGGCGGCTATTCCAATTCGGTGAGCTGGGCGGCGACGACTGCCAAGGCGCCTTTGACACAGGATGGCGTCTATCGCGACTGGCTGGCGAGCCGGGTGCAGCGCCTGATCACGCCGACGTTCCCGGTGCTGCTGCTGTGGGCTGCGCTGGCGCTGATCCTGACGCAGGCCGGCCTGCCGCGCGAACAGATCCGAATGGCGACCGAGGCGGCCCTGATCCCGGTGTGGTTCCTCGCCGTCTATCTTCTGGTGACGGCCTTTACGCCGATCGCCTATCGGGCATGGCAGCGGTTCGGCTGGCTGAGCTTTGCCGTCTTCATCCCCGCCGCGATGCTGACTGATTGGCTGACCTTCACTGCCAAGGTGCCGTGGGTCAACTTCACCAATTTCCTCTGGGTGTTCCTCGGCATCCACCAGCTCGGTTTTGCCTGGCGCGCGGGCAAGTTTGCGGCGACGTGGTTTGCATGGGTGTGGTTCGCGGTGTCGCTGGCGATCCTCGTATCGATCACGGTCTTTGGCTTCTACCCCGTCTCGATGGTGTCCGCGCCGGGTGGTTTCTCCAATTCGCTCCCGCCGACTTTGGCGCTGTTTGCCCTGGGAGCGGTGCAGATCGGGCTGGTGCTGGCATTGGAGCCAGCAGGGCGGCGGATGCTCGACCACGTTGGCGTCTGGACGGCGACGGTGCTGATGAACGGGATGATCATGACCGTGTTCCTGTGGCACCTCACCGCCTTTGTGCTGGTGATGACTGTCGCCTGGCTGGCGTTGGGAGGGGCAGGGCTGGATGATGTTCCGGGCACCGGTGCATGGTGGGCGAGCCGTCCGCTGTGGATCGGGCTTTATATTCTCGCGCTGCTCCCCATGATCGCCATCTTCGCGCGGCATGAGCGCAGTTTCGGCCCGATCCGCGGCGGTCGTACTGTGCCGCGCCTGCGCGCGGTGCTGGGCGTGGTGGCTATCTGTGCGGGTCTCGGAGCGACGGCGGGGCTGACGATTGCCAGCCCCGAAGGCGTATCCGGCGTCCGCTGGTGGGTGATCGCGCTGCCGCTGGTGGGCGCGGCGCTGATGGGCTTCGGCCCGGTTTACCGGCCGCGCAACCGTCCGGGATCGAGCGGGGAGCCAGCCTAGGCCAGCACGCCACGCTGATCGAGCCACCGGGCGAGCCACAGCAAGCCCGCCGCGATCAGCCCAACGCTCGATAGCACCACCACCTGCGGGGTGCCGAAGGCGGCGAACACACCCAGCAGCGCATCGCCCGTCCACAGCATGACGTAAGCGACCAGCGAAACCGCGAGCACCGTCACGCTTGTCTTGCGGCGAGCGATCAGGAGAGCGCAGCCCAGCGTGCCGCCTAGCGTACCAATGGCGAAGACCACCGCCATCCACACCGGTAGCCCGGCTTAGAGTGCCGCCTGCTCGGTCGTCATACCGTTCGCGACGAGGCCGGCCTCGTCATTGAAGGTCTGCAAGGCGAACTGGAACGCGCCGAACAGGCTCCAAAGCAATCCTGCGATAGCGAAGATGCGCGCAGACAGCGGGAAGGGGGCGGTGACGGGAGCGGTGGTGGCAGTCATCGGGCAGCGTCCTTCAATGCGGCCCGGTGCGAGAAGTGCAGCGGGCTCGTGAAGGGAGACGCAGGTGGGGGTCCGGATTCGACCGGCCCTCTGAAAAAATTTGCGGAGGCGCGCGTCAGCTCCCGATCAGATAATCCCGCGTGATCGGCAGAGCATGGCGGCTGCGGACGTATTGGATCTGGTAATTGCACATCCCGCCATTCTCGAAGACCGTGGCCGCTCCGGCGAGGTAGAAAGTCCACATCCGGAAGAACCGCTCGTCATGCAGGGCGATGATCTTCTCACGATTGGCGAGACAGTTGTCATACCAGGCGCGGATCGTCTTGGCGTAGTGGAGCCGCAGCGTCTCGACATCGGCGGCGATCAGGCGGACCTTTTCGCTCGCCGCCAGCGTCTCGGACAGGGCGGGGATATAGCCGCCGGGAAAGACGTACTTGCGGGTGAAGGCATCGGTGGTGCCCGGCCCGCCAAACCGGCCGATGGTGTGGAGCAGCATCACCCCATCGTCCGCCAGCATTCGCGCGCAATCGGCAAAGAAGGTTTCGAACTGCGCACGGCCCACGTGCTCGAACATACCGACCGAGACGATCCGATCGAACCGGCGTCCGCTGGCGGCGGTGTCGCGGTAGTCCTCCAGCAGGATCGTCACTTTGTTGGCAACCCCGGCGGCGCGCACCCGTTCGCGGGCGAGCGCAGCCTGTTCCTCGGACAGCGTGATCCCGGTCACCCGTACATCGTGATGCTTGGCCAGATGGATCGCCATCCCGCCCCAGCCGCAGCCGATGTCGAGCACCTCCTGCCCAGCTGACAGCGCCAGCTTCTTCGCGATATGCGCCAGTTTCGCCCCTTGTGCTTCGGCCAGCGTGGTCACGCCCTCGGGCCAATAGGCGCAGGAATACTGCCAATGCTCCGCGTCCAGCATCAGGGCATAGAGCGGATTGCCGATGTCATAATGGTGCGCAACGTTCTGCTTGGAGCCGACGCGGTTGTTGATCTGTTCGGCAGCAAAGCTCGCGCGGTTGATCAAGCGCTTCAGCCGGCTTGGCTTGCCGATATCGCCGCCTCTGTCCCACGGATTATTGGCGCGCAGCAGGCTGACGAGGCCCATCACATCGCCTTCCTCGATCAGCAGCCGCCCGTCGATAAAGGCCTCCGCCGCACCTAGACGCGGGTCGAGCACGATGTCGCGCGGCACGCGGGCATCGGTGAAGCGCAACACGATCTCGGGAAAGCCGGGCGCGCTCGTGCCATAGGTGCTGGCGCTGCCATCGGCGAACACAATGCCGAGGCGGCCCTGCTTGACAGCGCGCGACAAAAACCGGTCGAGGAGTGGCTTGCTCATGGCGTTCCTTTCGTGGTTCAATCCTGCCGGGTTACCGCACCTGACAGCTTTCGCAATATCGCGGTTGCAGCAAAAGGGCCGGTTAGGGGGGAAAGAACATGACTGAGGCCAAGACACAGATGACCGAAACGCCGGTCGAGGCTTTTCTCGCCGCGGTCGAGCCGCCGGCCAAGCGCGAGGACGCCCGCGTGCTGGACGCGATGTTTCGCCGGGTTACGGGCGAAGCGCCCAAGATGTGGGGGCCGAGCATTATCGGCTACGGCGATTACCGCACGACCTACGAAAGCGGGCGCGATGTGCATTGGATGCGCACCGGCTTCAGCCCCAGAAAGGCCAAGCACTCACTCTACCTGATGGGCGGCTATTGCGACGACATCACCGCCGCAGGCAGGGACGAAAAGCTGGCACGGCTGGGCAAGTATAGCACCGGCAAGAGCTGCCTCTATGTGAACAAGCTCGCCGATATCGATCTGGCGGTGCTGGAGGACATCGTCGCGGCGGATTGGCAGACGATGCTGCGGCTGTTCCCGGAAGACTAGACCCCGGCGTACCACTGGTAGCCGGCGACATCCTCCCAGAACCCGCCTTTGCCTTGGCCGATATCGTCGAAGCTTTTGACCGCTTCGATCGCCTTCACATATTTCGCCTGCTTGTAGCCCAACTGCCGCTCGATCCGCATCCTAAGCGGCGCGCCATTCTTCTCCGGCAGCGGCTCGCCATTGAGGGTGTGGGCGATGATCGTCTGCGGGTGATAGGCATCAACCATGTCGATGCTCTCGTAATAGTCGCGCCCGTAGAGCACATCGGCGCAGCGGAAGACGATGAAGTTCGCCCCTTCCTTGACCTTCGCCGCATCAAGCAGCGCGGCGAGCTGCGGCCCCTGCCATTCGCCGATCGCGCTCCAGCCTTCGACACAGTCGTGCCTGGTGATCTGGGTGCGCTGCGGTAGCGCCCTGACCTCAGCAAGTGTGAGCGCAAGCGGCTTTTCCACCAACCCCCTCACTTCGAGCTTCCATTCGGGAAAGCCCTTGGTGAGCTGCTCCTGATAGAACGGATCGGCGACGGTGACCGAGCCATTGCCACGGAACGTAGGCGAGCGTTCGGCGCGGGAATATTCCGGCGCGAGGCCCTGCTTGCCCGCGAGCGCGCGGTGGGTGATGCGGTGCCCGTCCTCAGCGGCCTTGAACAGGCTCTTGGCGGTTTCGCTCTCGTTGATCTTGGAACAGGCGGCCGCGCCCATGGCGGCGATCCCGGCAAGCAGCGAACGGCGCGGCAGATCAACCATGGGCGGGCGCTCCATCTTCGGGGGGCATGGTGTCAGGCTCAGGCGGAGCCGGCGGGGCCGCAGCATCCGCGCGCTTGCCGCCTGTGAACATCTCGAGGATCAGCCGCCAATCAATCAGCGCCAGCACGATGTGGATTACGAAGAAGCCGAAGATCCCCCATGCGGCGATGAAATGCAGCGAGCGCGCACTCTGCCGCCCGCCGAGCACATCGAGCAGCCACGGCGCTGCCGCCTGAAAGCCCGGACTGATCGCCAGCCCGGTGAACAGCATCAGTGGCAACAGCACGCCGAACACCATGCCATAAAGAATGCGCTGCACCGGGTTGTAGCCATGCGCTGCCCCGTCCCCCGAATGCGCCTTGACCGAGGCAATCACTGCGCCCGGCGTCCAGTCGCGCGGGGTCGTGGTCAGGTCGCGGCGAAAATGGCCGTTCACCAGCATTGCGACCCAGATGAACAGCAGGCCGACGCCGAATGGCCACGCCGCCGTCGTATGCCAGTCACGCGCGAGGGCGAGGTTGTAATGCTGCGGGATCGTCGCCCAACCGGGGAATTTGATAACGCTGAGCCAGGCATCCTTGGGATCGAAGCCATAATCGCCCCAATAGAGATAGCGGTGCGCGTTGGAGATGTTCAGCCCGGTCATGAACAGCACAATGATCGCGGCGGCATTGACCCAATGCCATAGCCGGGTCGAGAGCGCGTGCTTTTTCATACGGTTGCCCCTGTGGCCTGCGCCTGTTCGCGGGCGAGCCAGATGACATCGCGCGGCTGATCCAGCAGATGCTGGCCGCTGTCGATGAACAGGCTCTGCCCGCTTGCGAGCGCGCCGCTGCTCAGAAACAGCGCCGCATCGGCAATCTCGTCAGCGCCGGTCTTGCGCTGAAGCAGGTTGAGGCGGTGTGAAATCTCGGTCTCCTCCTCGCGCTGATCATGGCTGGCCAGCACGGCCCCCGGCGCAAGGCCATAGACCCTGACGCCCTTGTCCTGGTTCCCCTTGGCCAGCATCCCGATCGTGGATGCCAGCGCGTGCTTGGACATGGTGTAACTGAAGAAATCGGGGTTCGTATTTTC
>DLGU01000109.1:1639-2955 GCA_002482865.1 Porphyrobacter sp. UBA7686 | reverse complement strand
GCAAGGCGGGCCGGGGCAAGTGCGTTGATCTGCATCGCAGCCCGGTTCGTCGCTGGATCAAGTTCGGTTACACCGTCATAATCAAAAACCGAGGCGGAGTTTACGAGGCAGCGCCAGTCAGGCAGGCGCGCCGCGAGCCGCGTCACCGCGGCCACGGCCGCCTCATCATCAGCAAGATCGAAGGCGATCGTCTCGGCCGAGGGCAAGGTGGCGGCGAACGCTTCGGCGGCGGTGCCGGAAGCGCGGTAGTGGATCACCACGTGCCACCCCGCCTCGGCAAAGCGGCGCACGATCGCAGCGCCAATGCGGGTCGCCCCGCCGGTTACAAGCACGGCAGGGCGGGTCATGCGGCAGATTTTGAGGTTTGGGGCATGGCCCAGCGCTAACAGGGCAGGGGCCGCGCTTCAATCGGGGAGCGCGGCGCAGCCCCTGCCGGTGATAGCTGAACGGGCAAGAACGCCGCTGGCGGTGGGACCAGCGGCGTTCAGCCCGTTAAGGAGTGTCAATTAGCGGCAGCGTGCTTCGCCGCGGTCGATTTCACGGCCCAAGAGACCCCCGGCAAGACCGCCGAGGACGGTGCCAAGCGTACGGTCACCACGGGTGTCAACGGTGCGGCCGAGCAGGGCCCCGCCCACTGCGCCAATCACGAGACCGGTGGTGCCGTTGTCGCGCTTGCAGTAGTAGCGGCCATCATTCCCGCGCCAGACGCGGTCATTGCGCGAGAGGCGGCGGCCACGGTCATCCCAGTCGCGACCACGGTCACGATCACGATAATGGCGACGGTCGCGGCGGTCACGCCAGTCGTCACGGTCGCCATAGGCGGCAACACTGGTGAAGGGCGCCACGCTATCGTTGAAGCTGGCGAAAATCGGCGCGGGCGCGGCGGGCAGTTCGGCAGCCTGCGCGGGGGCGGCAAAGACAGCCATCGAACCGGCAGCGGCGGCGAGCAGGGCAAGGTTTTTCATGTCATTCTTCCTTGTGGCGGCTCCCCGATGGAGCGACCCCCTTTTCGTTCAGATTACTCGAACACAGGATGAACGCGACTTTCAGGAAATCGGCAGATTTGTTCAGGTGAGGGCGCATTGGGATGAACCGTGGCTCAACCGCGCCGGGCTGCGGCTTTGGCGCGCAGGCGCGGGGTGAGCGTGGCGAGATCGGCTAGCTGTACCAGTTCTTCCGCAGTTGCTTTGCCTGCCACCAGAGCTCGAAACACCCGCGCAACGCTCCATTCCGCTGCGCCGATGGCAACGCGCTCAAGCGAATCGCCAGCGGCCACCTCCCCGGTCTCCAGCACCCGGAAGTACCACCCGCAGCGC
>DLGU01000109.1:0-1557 GCA_002482865.1 Porphyrobacter sp. UBA7686 | reverse complement strand
CGCGGCTGGCTCACCTCGATCAGCGCAGTCCCAAGGCGGAAGCGGTCGCCGATATGGACCATGTCTTCGGTAAGGCCGGTGACAGCGAGGTTCGATCCGAACCCGCCAGGTTCGTCCAGCCCCGGATGATCGCCGATTATCCCGCGCCACCAGGCGTGGTGATCGAGCGGGTAGAGGTGCAGCGCCATCTCCGGCCCGCCATGCACGGTGCGGTCGGCCTGTTCGTCCGGGGCGAGGCCTTCTTCCAGCACCTGCACCATGCCTTCGCGAGGTCGCTTAGCAATGGCGCTGAGTTCCGCGCCGTTGAACGGGCGGGCGGTGCCGGTGCAGACGGCTTCGACGGTCCAGAGGGTCACGGCTTTCTCACGATGAGGTCGATCCAGTCGCGCTCGACATTGTCGAACCCGCCGGCGGTGTAGTGACGAGTCTCGGCAATTTCCCAGCCGGTCAGCGCCTCGTATTGCGCAGCAAGCCACTGGGCATCGGGGAAGTTGTAGAAGCGACCGAGCGCGTCGCGCCCCTCTGCTGCGCCCAATTTGTAGCTGGCGAAGTGCCATCCGCCGGGACGCAAGGCGCGGTGGATGCGGGTGAGAACTTCGGGCAGCGCGGCGCGGGGGCAATGGAGCAGGCTCGCATGCGCCCACACGCCGTCATAGGCTGCTTCGGATTCGAGTTCATCGAAGGCCATCACCCGCGCCCCCACATTCCAGCGCTCGTTGGCTTTGACGACCATCGCCGGGGTGCCATCCGTAGCATCGACCGCAAAGCCGCGCGCAGCGATCCGCGCGGCATCCTGACCGCCGCCGCAGCCCAGCTCTAGTACTCGTCCGCCCGCAGGCAGGCGGTCAAGGAAAGGGTCTAGCTGATAACTGTGTGACTGTCCGAACTTCAGCACATAATGCGGCGCGCGCGTCTGGTAGAAAGCGATCGTGTCCGGATCGGTGCTCACGCGTCTGCTGCTGCTGCCGCCTCGCGGTCACGCTGGGCGCGGGATTTCTTTTCGGCGGCCGTCTTGAGCTGCCCGCAAGCCGCATCAATATCGCGCCCGCGCGGTGTGCGGACGGGGGCGGAGATGCCGCCCTCGAACACGATCTGCGAGAAACTGCGGATGCGGTCGGGCGTCGAGGTTTCGTAACCTGCGCCCGGCCAGGGGTTGAACGGGATCAGGTTGACCTTGGCGGGCAGGTTGTACTGGCGCAGCAGACGGACAAGTTCGCGTGCGTCATCGTCGCTGTCGTTCTTGTCCTTGATCATCACATATTCAAACGTGATGCGCCGGGCGTTCGAGGCACCGGGATAATCGGCGCAGGCCTGCAGCAGGTCTTCGATGCCGTATTTTTTGTTCAGCGGCACCAATTCGTCACGCACGTCCTTGCGCACGCCATGTAGCGAGACCGCGAGGTTTACCCCGATCTCCTCGCCGCAGCGCTCCATCATCGGGATGACGCCGCTGGTGGACAGCGTAATGCGGCGCTTCGACAGAGCGAGGCCATCGCCATCCATCACCAGCTTCAATGCATCGCGAACGTGGTCGAAATTGTAGAGCGGCTCGCCCAT
>DLGU01000131.1 GCA_002482865.1 Porphyrobacter sp. UBA7686 | reverse complement strand
GTGATGCCGCGCCCGATTGGCCTCATCGCGGGTCTGGAATTGACGGTGCACCCCTTCGTGCTCTGCCCGAGCTGGGCAAAGATCGCGCACCTTTCGATCCCGGAGCAAGTCGCCGCGATGCGCGATCCCACCTTGCGCGCCGCGCTGCTCACCGAGGATTTCGCCCCCGGCCATCCCTTTAACGAGCTCGCCCGCAACTGGCGCTGGCTGTTCCCTCTGGACGATCCGCCAAACTACGCTCCGCCTGCGTCGATGAGCATGGCAGGCCAAGCCGCCGCGCGCGGCTGCACCCCGCAGGAGGTCGCCTATGACCGGCTGCTGGCGACCGAAGGGCGCGGGCTGTTCCTCGCCGCGCTCGGCAATTACGAGAACGCCACGCTCGATTCCGCGCATGAAATGCTGCGCCACCCGCACTGCGTCCCCGGCCTTGGCGATGGCGGTGCGCATTATGGCGCGATCTGCGATGCGAGCTATTCGACTTACCTGCTCACTCAGTTCGTGCAGCAGGAGGGGCCGCTGCAACTGGGGCTAGCCGAGGCGGTGCATATGCTCTCCGCCAAAGCGGCGCGGGCGGTGGGCTTTACCGACCGGGGGACGCTTCAGGTCGGCGGTAGGGCGGACCTTAATGTGATCGACTTGGACGGCCTGCGCCTCCACCTGCCCGAAGTCGTGCGCGATCTGCCCGCCGGCGGCCGCCGCTTGCACCAGCGCGCGACGGGCTACGAGGCAACCATCGTCGCAGGGGAAGTGATCCGCCGGTTCGACCAGTCGACTGGCGCACGCCCCGGCCAGCTGGTGCGCGGCGCGGGTTACCGCGCGGCCTAGTCCTGCGGCTTGATGGCGTAAAGCAGCCCGGCACCGCCGTATGGCACCGGCACCAACCCGTCAGGAACGGCGACCGGCTGCGCAAATTCGCCGACGATCCAGACATGGGTGAAAGCGCCCAGCGGCAGCTTTGCTAGTGATTGCGACAGCTTGGGGCGGATGCGGTGGCTGCAATCTTCACGCTGCACCAAGTGCGAAGGATCGCGGTAGAACGGCCCCGCCGCCGGATAGTGCACGCGCATCGGGTTGACGCCCGGCTGCTGCCACTGATCATTGACGAAGGCGTTGCGCCGGGCAATCCCCGCGCCGACCACATGGTCGAGCACCGGCATCGCCCACGGGTTCCAGCATGGCTTGACCACGAAGAAGGCGATGCGCGCGCCCATCGGCATCGGCTCCAGCGCGGTCAGTTCGGCCTGCGCCCTGCGGTCCTGCTGGATATAGGCCACGCTGGTCACCGCCATCCGTCCTGCGAACAAAGCCAGCGCGATGGCACCTGCCGCCTGCAAGACCTTCGAGCCCAGCCGGACCGGCCCGATCGCCACCAGCGCCAGCGCGAAGGCGTAGGGCACCAGCCGCATGTCGGCAAAGGCCGATCCGAACACTCGGCTCGGCATGATCGCGTAGCAGATGAAGCACAGCAGCGCCGCCGTCCCGACGCTGCGATCATATCGCACCGTCTTGCTGAACAGCGCCCAGCCCATCAGCGCGCCGATCACCGCCAGCGCGCCCACGTCGAGATTGTACCACTGCGTCCTGAACGCCGAAATCAGCCAGAACAGTTTGAAGTCGAGCGACCAGTCCCCCATCGCGGCGCCGGTCGATTCCGCGCGCCAGATCACCATCGGGATGATCGGCAGCAGCAGCGGCCAGCACGCGCCCAGAATGCGCAGCACCGCCGCGACCGGGCGGGTGCGCGCGGCGAAGATTTCGGCCAGCATCGCCGATCCAGCCATCAGACCGAGGAACGCCCAGCCATAGGTGTGGCACACCCAGATCGCGGCCCCCGCCACGCCCAGCCACAGCCGCGCTGCGACCTCCCGCTTGCTCCGGTGTAGCCGCAGCCACAGCACGAAGGCCAGCATCGCCAGCGCCATGCTCAGCGCGTAATTGATAAAGCCGTAGTTGAACGGGTAGCCATACAGCAGCGGGATGGCGGCGACGGCGAAAGGCGTGACGCGGCCGTGCACTTCGCGCGCAATCAGCAGCAGGCCAAGCGCGCCGAGAAACTGCGTCAGGATTACGACGAAGTGCACCGAGGCTTCCAGCCCCAGCACGCCGTGCAGCGTCTGCACCAGAATGTCGGCCCCCAGATTGCCGATCAGCTTCCACTCGTAGGTGTAGAAGGCTTGCAGCTCGGGCCGGTTGGCGAGATCGGTCTGCACCGCATAGCGCCCCAAGTGGCCGTACAGATCGACCAGCGGCGGGAAGTCGACCAGCAGCAGCGGCGTGATCGCCGCAAGGCAGACGAGCAGGATGACCGGCCAGCGATCCAGCCAGCCGAACGCATGCGCCGTGCCGCCGGACGGCACGCTCTCAATGATATTGGAAGGGGTCATTCCGAAGCTGCGGGCCTGAAGACAAAGCGTTGGGAGAGGAGGAAGAAGATCACGACATAGGCCCCGATCGCCGGAAGCTGCGCCAGCGCGCTGTCCGCGCCCAGCACTGATTGCGCGGCGAGCAGCACCGCGACATTCACTCCATAGGCGAAGGCGAAGGCTGCCAGAAACCGCAGGACTTCGCGCGCCGAAACCGCGCCTCTGACGCCGAACACGTAGTGGCGGTTGAGGGTGAAGGATACCACCAGTCCGACGGCATAGCCCGCCGCATTGGCCGCCAGCCCGCTCAGCCCCGCCCACAAGCCGCCAAAGATCACCGCCCAGCCGATAGCGGAATTGGCAAAGCCGGTCAGCAGGAAACGGCCGAGGCGCTGCAGCATGATCTCAGCGCGCAACCAGCACGTATTGCGCGCCCAGCGGCAGCCAGCCGAGCCCGCGTTCGAGCGGGCGCAGCGGGGCGAGCATCGCGGGGAAGAACAGCGTCCAGCGCAGACCCACATCGGCAAAGCCCGCCGCCCGCAACCGGCGGCGCATCTCGGGCCCGCTGATCAGCACGGCGTTCGCATCGAACGGGCAGGTGCGCACCGCGTGCTGGGTCGCCGGATTCCACGGGTTATGCTCGAACAGCACGAAGCGCCCTTGCGGGGTCAGCGTTCGGCGGATTTCGCTGAGCAGGCGGATGTGATCCTCGGCCGGGATGTGATGGAACACGCATGCCGTGAATACGAGGTCGAAGGTTCCGGCATCGAACGGCAGGGTCTGGCCATCATAGCACACCGCATCGATCGGGCGGATCGCCCGCGCCTCGCAATGGCTGAGCGAGCGCGACGAGACATCGAGCGCGGTCAGCGCCGCATCGGGAAACTCGCGCTGCAAATGCGCGATGCAATTACCCCGCCCGGCGCCGAAATCCATGATCCGCCGGGGTGCGATCGCCGCCGCCGCCATGATCCGCGCCGCTTCGGTTGCCTTGTAGGCTGCGAAGAAATCGGGGTCCTCGCCGCTCAACCTGACCGAGGCGGCGTGCTGTGCGTCATATTCATCGACGTAAGCGTCAAATTCAGCCTGTGACACGGAGGCCCTCATGCGGTTCAGTGGAGGTCGCAGCGGCGGCAGCTTCGTCACTCTGCCTTGCATCACGGTTGACCGGATGGCGGCGCACCTCGGCAATGATGAACAGCGGGCGCTGCTTGGCTTCCATGTACATCCGGCCGAGATACTCGCCGAACACGCCCAGCACCAGCAGCTGGACGCTGCCCATGATCAGGATCAGCGCGGCAAGGCTCGCCCAGCCCTCCACCGTGCCGCCCTGCATCCAGACCCAGACAATCCCGATCAGCGAGACGAGGCCCGCCAGCCCGAACAGCATCCCCAAATGCGAAGCGAACCGCAGCGGCACGGTCGAAAAGCTGGTGACGGCATCCACCGCCAGCGCGACCATCTTGCGCAGCGGGTAATTGGTCTCGCCGGCGAAACGCGGGTCGCGCTCGTAAGGGAAGGCGATCTGATTGAAGCCGACGAAGCTCACCAGCCCACGGATGAAGCGATAGCGCTCCGGCATCGCATTGAGCTGGTCAACCACCCGACGGGTCATCAGGCGGAAGTCGCCCGTGTCGGGCGGAATGTGGGTGTCGACCATGCTGCCGAGCATCCGGTAGAACAGCGAAGCGGTGCCGCGCTTGAAAGCGGTCTCGCCGTGGCGCTTGCTGCGCTGGCCATAGACAACATCATAGCCCTTGCGCAGCTGCTCCAGCATTGGGCCGAGCAGTTCAGGCGGGTCTTGCAGATCGGCATCGAGCACGAACACCAACTGCCCGCGCACATTGTTCAGGCCAGCAGTCAGCGCGAGCTGGTGGCCGTGATTGCGCGACAGGTTGATCGCCACGATCCGCGGATCACGCTCGGCGTGCGCGCAGATCACATCCCAGCTGGCGTCCTTCGATCCGTCATTGACCAGGACGAGCTCGAACCGGTCGGCAAAGATCGCCTCAGCCGCAGGGATCACCCGCGCGATCAGCGCGTCGAGCCCGGCCTCCTCGTTATAGACCGGGATCACCACGGAAAGCTCGCAGGAGCCTGAGAATGATTGCGAAACCTGCAAGTCTCCGGCCCTCCTGAAGCCTGCGGCGGTGATAACGGAAAATTGGCGGGTTGGGGTCAACGGGCCCGCGTGACCCACGCGCCCGCGCCGGGCGCTGCTATATCCAGCATGACCGGCCGAATTTCAAGCACAGAGCACGCGGCGACGGCCCGTGGCCGGGCACGGGACTGTTGCAAATTGATTACAGCAGGCAAGATGTATGCGCCACCTGCTCTCCGCCGCCCGTTCTTATGAGGACGGGCGAGCGAGCCAGCGGCGCTCACCAAACCACAGCAATCCGCTGACCAGCAACCAGGCGAGGACATAGGGCCAGGCCGGGCCGCGCCGCTCTGGGGTATCGCGGGCCGCGGGGGCGTTCTGTTCGGCAGCCCAGCGGCGGGTTGCCTCACCCATCTCCTTGGCCTTGGCGACCGTCAGAGCGTCCTTGGGCAAGACCAGCAAGGCAAACTCCTGCGCACCGTCACGCCCCGGCTGCACGATCCGGTGAACGCCCGCGCTGGCAGGCCAATAGGCTGCGCACCCCTGCGCCCCGGCCAAGGGATCGATGGCGAGCGCGACCTCGGTTGAATCCGGGCCAACCACCCGCGCCGCGGCCGAGACACCGCAGATCGCCATCCGCTCGCCCGCCAAAGGCAGAGCCGGCACTTCGGGGCGGAAGGTGCCATCGGGCCGCGACACCGCGCTCACTGTCTCGCTCCACCATTGATAATAGCGATCCGCCTGCCCGTTGAGCACCAGCGCGAAGCTGTTGGCGACAGTCCACAAGGCGACACGGCCCTGACCACGCTGCTGCCAACCGGACAGCACCCCGCCCTCCACATCGGTCACAGCGGGCACGAAGGCAGCGCCCGCGCGCACGCTCCATCGCCCGAGATCGGGAGCGGGATCGTCAAGCGTATTGATGCTCGCAGGCGCATCCACCGACCCCGGCCCGCGCAGCGATGTCAGTGTTTCCGCATCCGGCGCGAGCGGGGGGAGCGCAACCGGCACCGCGTCGCTCCCGCCCTCAACCGCAAGGCCAAGCGCCCGCCAATTGCCGCGCGCGGCGGCGCTGGCCGGGGCCGTCATTCTGACAACCACGCCAAGGCCGCCAGCAACCGCTTGGGCAAGAACGGCGCGCGCCCCGCTGCCGAGCGACTGGTCGTCGATGATCACCACATCGACTTCGCGCAGAGTGGCCGCGGTCAAACTTACGCTCTCGCC
Organism: Porphyrobacter sp. UBA7686; assembly: GCA_002482865.1. GTDB lineage: Bacteria > Pseudomonadota > Alphaproteobacteria > Sphingomonadales > Sphingomonadaceae > Erythrobacter. The sequence goes on along the minus strand of DLGU01000131.1, from coordinate 976 downwards.
GCCCAGATTGACGCCGCCGCCCGCCTCCAGCCTGCTTTGCAAGGCGATCCCCGAATCCTCGGCCCAGCGGCGCAGGTATTTCGCTTCCGGCGAAGGAGCTCCGATCAGGAGCGCGCGCAAGGGCGGCTGGGCAATCGTCCGCAGCGGCACCGGCGTGTCCGAGACGATCTGGCCATCCCGCCCGCGCAACCGGAGTGTGAAGCTGGCGAGTCCGGGCGCGCGCGCGGTGCCGCCCATTGCGAAAGCGCCGTCTGTGCCGATCACCCGGCGGTCCACCCGGCGTCCGGCGGGATCGAGCAGTTCGGCCGCGCCGCCCTCCATTCCGTTCGCCTCGCCCGCGACGGTAAAGATCGCTCCGGCCGGCGTATCGGCTGGCGGATCCAGCCGGATAAGACCGCGCGGGACGGGCATGGGCGTGAAGTCGATCGGCAAGCCCGCAGCGGCATCGCGGTCACGCCCGGTGAGGCCCCGTCCAATGATCCGCACGCGCTGCGCCTGTCCATGCCGCCGCAGCGCCGTCGCCAGATCGGGCACGCGCTCGGCGCCGTTGATGGCGGGTGCCTCGGGCAGAGCGATCAGGCGCTCGCCCGGCTGAGCCTTTGCTGTCAGCGGGGCCTCGGCGGTGGCAATCACCAGGGTTTCACCTCCGACCGGAAGCCGCGGCGGGAACAGGGCGAGATAGAGCAGCAGCCCGCTCACCAACGTCATCATCGCTAGCACGCCCGTCCGCCAGTCGCGCCGCCGCCACAGCAGTCCGATAGCCGCACCCAGCGCGCCCAATGCGATCAGCACCGCCGCCATTGTCTGAAGGGACAGCATTCAGCGCAGGCCCTGCATATAGCGCCGCCCCACGGAGCCGCCGTCATGGCGTCGGCGCACCTGGGCGGGCGGGCGCGTAAGGACGGTCCAGAGCTGCTGGCGCAGCTTTTCCCGCAGGGTGCCGGACGCAGGGTCGCCGCGCAGCGCATCAATCGCC
>DLGU01000128.1 GCA_002482865.1 Porphyrobacter sp. UBA7686 | reverse complement strand
GTTGTAGTGCAGGATCAGGAAATCCCGCACCCGGTCATATTCCATGTCGACCAGCCGGTTGAACTCGGCCCGGTCGCGCGAGTCGATCTGGCCCGCTGCTGCGGGGAACAGTTCGATCAGATAGGTGATCGCCATCTGCGCCAGATAGATCGAGGTGGATTCCAGCGGCTCGAGGAACCCGCTCGCCAGCCCGACGCCGATGACATTGTGGCTCCATGATTGCGACCGCCGACCGGGGCGGAATTTGAGGATGCGCGGGTCTGCCAGCGGGGTGCCCTCGGCGCTCGCACGGATCGCGTCGCAGGCCTGTTCCTCGGAGATATGCGCGGATGAGAAGACGTAGCCATTGCCCATGCGGTGCTGGAGCGGGATCTGCCAGCGCCAACCGGCGGGCATGGCAGTGGCAGTGGTGTAGGGGCGCAAGTCATCGGTCGCATGGGTGCAGGGCATCGCCGCTGCCCGATCACACGGAAGCCAGTGCGTCCAATCCTCCCACGGAACCTGCAATTCTTGACCCAGCAATATCGAACGGAAGCCCGAGCAATCGACGAAGAGATCGCCTTCGATGCGGCGACCATCCGCCAACGACAGGGCAACGACATCGCCACTGGCCGCATCACGCTCGACACTCACGACCCGGCCCTCATGCCGCTCGATCCCGAGGCCAAGCCCGAATTCGCGCATGAAGGGGCCGAACAAGGTCGCGTCGAACTGGTAGGCATAGCCATAGGTCGAGCCGAGGCTGTCGTCCTGCGATGGCGGGCGGAAACGGTTGGCCTTGGCCGCCGCCACCGCGAGCGAATAATCGCCCAGATCGCGTGCCATGCCGTGGCGAGCGAGTTCCAGCCAGTAGTGGTGGAAGCCAACGCCTGCGACTTCCTCGCCGAAGGAGCCGAAGGGGTGGATGTAGCTTTCCCCGATCCGCCCGAAATCGCGGAAGTCGATCCCCAGCTTGAAGGTCGCATGGGTGGCCTTCATGAAGGCCGCCTCGTCGATCCCGAGCTTTTCGACGAAGCCGCGAATGTGCGGCAAAGTCGCTTCGCCTACGCCGACGATGCCGATTTCCTCGCTCTCGACCAGCTGGACGCGCGCCAGATCGGGCAGCAGCTTGGCAATCCCGGCGGCGGTCATCCAGCCCGCCGTGCCGCCGCCAAGGACGACGACACGGACCGGCTGAGGAGCATCTGACATCATGGCGTCCTCGCTATCATCTGCGGCCTTATCCGACCATCTCCTCCAGTTCCTTGCCCTTGGTCTCGACGATGAAACGCTGGACGAGGAAGAAGCTGATGGTCGCACACACGGCGTAGAAGCTGTAACTTGCCGCAAGGCCGATCCCTGCCGCCATCAGCGGGAAGCTTTGCGCGATGAGGAAGTTGGCGAACCACTGGAAGAAGCCTGCCACCGCCAGCGCCGATCCGCGGATCTGGTTGGGGAACATCTCGGCCAGCATCACCCACATCACCGGGCCCCAGCTGACATTGAAGAAGATGACATAGAGATTGGCCGCCACCACCGCCATCGTGCCGAGGCCCGCCGACAGCACCAGATTGCCCTCGGCATCCAGACCGCCCTGGCTGAACACGAACACCATCACGAACAGCGTCGCCGCCATCCCGGCCGACCCGATCAGCAGCAGCGGCTTGCGCCCGACCTTGTCGATCACCGCGATCGTGACGAAACAGGCCGCGATCGAAACCGCGCCAGAGACAATGTTGATCAGCAGCGAATCCGCTTCGGTAAAGCCCGCCAGCTGCCACAGCGTCGCGCCGTAATAGAAGATCACGTTGATCCCAACGAGCTGCTGGAACACCGCCAGCATGATGCCAACCCACACAATCGGGCGCATTCCGAGCAGGCTCTTGGTGCCCGCAGGCGCGAGCACGTCGGCAAGGCGCGGACGGTGATCTTCCGAAAAGCTCGCGCGGATTTCGGCGAGTTTGGCGGTTGCTTCGTCGGCTCCGAACAGGTCGGTCAGCACCTTGGAAGCTTCATCATGGCGGCCCTTGCCGATCAGATAGCGTGGGCTTTCAGGGATGAAGAACAGCGCGGCAAGGAAGATCGCAGCGGGCAGTGCCTGCATCAGATACATCCAGCGCCACGCGGCGATCCCTCCCCAGAAGGCTCCGGTCGAGCCGCCAGCCGCAGCCGCAAGAAAGTAATTCACGAGGAACGCCAGCGTCAGGCCGGTGATGATCATGATCTGCTGCACGGTGGTCATCCGTCCGCGAATATTCGCAGGCGCAACCTCGGCAATATAGGCAGGCGACAGCACACTGGCCGCGCCAACCGCCATGCCGCCAGCGATGCGGGCGATCACGAACAACAGGTGGCTTTCCGTCAGGCCCTGGATCAGCGCACCGGCCAGGAACAGCACCGCTGCGATCCGCATCACATTGCGCCGTCCCATCTGGTCGGCGAGCGTGCCCGCAAAGAACGCGCCGATAAAGCAGCCGATCAGCAGCGAACTGACCGTGAAGCCCAATCCGCCCACGCCCAGACCGAAGGCTGCCTTCAACCCCGGCTGCGTGCCGTTGACCGCGCCACTATCATAGCCGAACAGCAATCCGCCGATAGTCGCAACCGCAACGATCGCGGAAATCAGCACCATGTTGGTGCCGCCCCGATTATTCTCCAAAATCCCTCTCCCCGGTTGCTATGTTGCAACCCACACCATTTATGGTAGCGCTACCTTTCACTGAAAATCGCGCTATGGCAAGCCGCGTTTTCACAAACGGATTCGGGCTTCGAGAGGAACGGCAATGCTGACGGGCAGAAATTTGGTTGCGGGCGAATGGCGCGATGGCGCGGAGCGTTTCGCAGCGGTGGCGGCAGCAAGCGGCGCGGCGCTCGAACCGACGTTCGCGCAGGCCAGCACCGATGATGTCGCCGATGCCTGCGCGGCAGCGGCAGCGGCGCAGCCGGTGTTCGGCAACCTCCCCTTAGCGCAGCGCGCTGCGTTTCTGCGCCTCGTCGCCGAGAGAATCGATGCGCTCGGCGATACGCTGACACAGCGCGCGATGCTGGAAAGCGGCCTGCCCGAAGCGCGTCTCAATGGCGAACGCGGGCGCACGGTCGGTCAGTTGCGCCTATTCGCCGATGAGGCGGAGAATGGCGCGTGGCAGGGCCTAAGGATCGACCACGCGCTCCCGCAGCGCACCCCGCCCAAGCCTGATCTGCGAATGCGCAAGGTGCCCGTGGGCCCCGTGGCAGTGTTCGGCGCGAGCAATTTCCCGCTCGCCTTCTCGGTCGCAGGCGGGGACACCGCCTCGGCGCTTGCCGCAGGGTGCTGCGTGGTGGTCAAAGGGCATCCGGCGCACCCCGGCACGTCCGAATTGGTGGCTGGCGCCATCCTCTCCGCAATCCGCGAAGCGGGACTTCCGGACGGCGTCTTCAGCCTTGTGAACGGCACGGACTTCTCGCTGGGTGAGGCGCTGGTGAAAGACCCGCGCATCGCCGCCGTGGGCTTCACGGGCTCACGCGCCGGAGGTCTCGCGCTAATGAGCCACGCCGCCGCGCGCACCGTGCCAATCCCGGTCTATGCCGAGATGAGCAGCGTCAATCCGGTGGTGCTGATGCCCGGCCGAATGGACGAAGCAGCAAACGAACTCGCCGCCGCCTATGTTGGTTCGCTGTCACTGGGTGCCGGCCAGTTCTGCACCAATCCGGGCATCGTTCTGGCGGTGGAGGGTGAAGCCACCAACCGCTTCATCGCGACGGTGGGCGAAGCGCTAACCGGCATTCCGGCGCAGACCATGCTGACGGCTGGCATCCAGAGCGCCTATGCCAAGGGTATCGCAACAATCGGCGCACAGCCGGGCGCAGTGCTGGTCGGCAGCGGCGCGGTGGGCGCTGGCACTTGCGGACAGGCACAGGTCTTCACCGTCTCGGGCGCAGCGTTCCGCGCCAACCCGGCCCTGGGCCATGAGGTGTTCGGCCCCAGCTCGATCATCGTGGTCTGCGCCGACCTGGACGAAGTCGCCGCGATCCTGGCAAGCATGGAGGGCCAGCTCACCGCCACGCTGCACATGGCCGCCGCCGATTATCCGGCAGCGCGCGACCTCATCCCGATCCTCGAAAACCGCGCCGGGCGGATCATTGCCAATGCCTGGCCTACGGGGGTCGAGGTGACCCACGCGATGGTTCACGGCGGCCCCTTCCCCGCCACTTCGGACGGACGCAGCACATCTGTCGGCACCCTTGCGATCGATCGCTTCCTGCGGCCGGTCAGCTATCAGGATCTGCCCGCTGCGCTGCTGCCCAAAGCGCTGCTCGACGGGCCAAGCGCAGTGCTGCGCCGGGTCGATGGGACGTGGCAGGCCTGAAGGGAGGCGGAGGATGACGCAGGATCACGGCATCACCCGGCGGCGGTTGATTGAAGTGGGCGGCACGGCGGTCGCGGCGGGTCTGGTGGTGTCGGGCGCGGCCGCGCTCGGTGCATCGCGCCAACCTGTTGCTATCGGACAGCCGCTGCCTGACGCGCTGACGCTCTCCCCTGTCCCGCCCCGCGCGCACCAGCCGGGCAGCGTCGGCTTCGCGATCATCGGGTTGGGCGACTATGCGCTCAAGCAGATCATGCCGCGCTTCGCCCAATCCAAGCGAGCGCATATCGCCGCGCTGGTGTCCGGCAACCCCGCCAAGCTGCGCGAGGTGGGCGAGGCTTACGGTGTGCAGCCGGAAGCCCGCTATTCCTACGACAGCTTCGCCGCAATCGCCGCCAACCCGGCGGTCAAGGCGGTCTATATCGTGCTCCCGACCGGCCTTCATGCCGAATGGGCGGAGCGTGCCTTTGCCGCGGGCAAGCACGTGATGTGCGAAAAGCCGATGGCGCTCTCCAGTGCCGAATGCGAACGCATGATCGCCGCCAGCCAGCGCGCCAATCGCAAGCTGATGATCGCCTATCGCTGCCATTTCGAACCCTATAACCGCGCCGCGATGGCGCTGATGCGCGACAAGGCGGTGGGCGACCTCAGGCTGATCCGCACCGAACATTCCTACCGCATGGGCCCGACCACCCCAGCGCAAAACTGGCGCGTCAGCCGCGCACTGGCGGGCGGCGGGCCGTTGGAGGATTACGGTATCTACGGGATGCAGGCCGCGCTCTACCTATCAGGCGAGCTGCCCGACCGGATCAGCGCAAGCGCCTATCGCCCCGTGAACGATCCGCGCTTTGCGGAGATCTACGCCCATGTCGCGACCCAATGGCACTTCCCGTCAGGCGCGGCGGCGCAGATCGTGACCTCTTACGATTCGGCCGGTCTCAACATGGTGGAGGCGCGCGGCACCGCAGGCGCGTTGGTGATGCGCCCGGCGACCAACTATGACGGCCTGACGCTCACACTTGAAGCGGGCCGCGACCGGCGCGACTTCATGCCCGGGGATTCGGAAGTCCAGTTCGCCGGCCAGCTGGACCATCTCGCCAGCGCGATCCGAGAGGGCACCGCGATCATCACCCCCGGCGAAATGGGCCTGCGCGACCTGCGGTTGATCGAAGCGATTTACGCCGCAGCGCAAAGCGGGCGCACAGTCATGCTCAACGCCGATGCGACGATCGCCGGATGAATTGGCGCGAATAGAGGTTATTCTATTCGCTCAGCCAAGCGGCTGTGATCTCGCCGCGATGCCCTTCTGGCGCAAGCGCCCCGCGCAGGGCTTCCAGCAGAGGCGGCAGAGCTTGGGTGAAGGCATAGGGCGGGTTGACGATGAACAGCCCTGCGCCATTGTAGATGCCGGGCTGGTCGGCATCATACAGCCAATGCTCCACCGTCAGAAGCTTCGGGATGCCGAGCTGGCGCAGCTTGTCCTTCCACAGAGCGTGCGTGGGCCGTTCTTTCAGGGGATACCAGATCACCGTCACGCCGTGCGACCACTTGCGGTGCGCGGCGGCAAGGGTGGCTGTGATCCGGGCGCGCTCGTCGGTCTGCTCGTAGGGCGGGTCGACCACCACCACGCCGCGCGGTGTCCGGGTCGGCAGCATTGCCAGCCATAGCTCATAGGCGTCGCGCTCATGCACGGCCGCAGGGGTGCCGCGCATGACACCGCGCAAGGCATAGGCGTCCTCGGGGTGCTTTTCGTTGAGGATCAGGACATCCTGCGGGCGGAGAAGCTGCGCCATAAAGCGCGGGGAGCCGGGGTAGAGGCGCGGTCCGGCCCCGGTGTTCTCGGCCCCATTCACTGCGGTAACGGCAGCGCGGTATTCATCCAGCAGGGGGTTCCGGTCAGCAAAGGCCCGCAAAACGCCCTGCGCGGCTTCGCCAGTGCGCCCGGCCTCCTCGCCGTCAAGATCGTAGAGCCCGCAGCCGGCATGGGTGTCAATCAGCGTGAGAGCGCTGTCTTTGAGCTGCAAGGCCCGAATGAGGGCGATCAGCAAGCTGTGCTTCACGACATCGGCGCTGTTGCCGGCATGGAAGGAATGGCGGTAATTCATCGTGAAGACCAGAAATTGGCGCGCCCGGCAGGACTCGAACCTGCTGCCTCAAGATTAGAAGTCTCGCGCTCTATCCAGATGAGCTACGGGCGCGCACCCGAAACATGGGAGACGGCTGCCCAATAGCGCGCTTTGCCGCACAGGCAAATCACGCTAATCGGTCAAGCGATGGAAAACACCGCTCCCGCTGATCCAGCCGCCGCCTTTGACCGCGATCCGACCGACGGCATTGTCGCCACTAGCCGCCCGCCGATCACGTTCCGGTACTATGATCTGGTGATGGCCGCCTTCGTGGCGATCCTGCTGCTGTCGAACATCATCGGCGCGGCCAAGCTGACCTTTGTCGATGTGCCATTCTGGCCGCAAGGCTGGTGGCCCGCGCCTGACGGCGTCTTCATCTATGGCGCGGGGATTCTGTTCTTCCCGCTGGGCTATGTCATCGGCGACGTGCTGACCGAGATTTACGGCTTCGCCAAGGCGCGCCGGGTGATCTGGGTGGGGACGGCAGCGATGCTGTTCCTCGCGTTCATGAGCTACATCGTCACCGCCCTGCCGCCCTTCGCTGGGTGGGAATGCGCGGCCAGCGGGTTTGGCGGCCCCCGCCCGGAGACCGCCACCGCCAACGCGGCCGTCACCGGCGGCGAAATCTGTCAGAGCACTTATGAAAGCGTGTTCGGCAGCACGTGGCGGATCGTCGTGGCCTCGATCATCGCCTTCTGGGCCGGCGAGTTCGTCAATTCCTTCGTCATGGCCAAGATGAAGGTGCTCACCAAAGGCCGCGCCTTGTGGACCCGCACCATCGGCTCAACCTTCGTGGGCCAGGGCGTCGACAGCCTGATCTTCTACCCGATCGCCTTCTACGGCATCTGGACGACCGAGGCCGTGCTGACCGTCATGGTCACCAATTGGGCGCTGAAGGTGGTATGGGAAGCGGTGCTGACGCCGGTGACCTATGTGGTGGTGAACCGCCTGAAGGCCGCCGAGGGTGTCGATCTGTTCGATATCGACACCGACTTCTCGCCCTTCGCCAAATCCGAGCAGCCCGCCCCCTAAAGCGCGCTCTCGGCCACGATATCGACCCGCCAGCCGATCCCCAGCCGTCCGGCGAGCAGCTTCATGTCCTTCTCGGTCGGCGAGCCGAACAGCGCTGCGTGGCTTTCCGCAAGGCGCAGTACCAGCGTGCCTTCATCAACCACCAACCGGCTCACCTCAAGCGAACGGGCCGACTGACCGCCGAGCCGGCGCGCCAGCCGCAGGGCGAGACCCCAGCGCACCGCCTCCTCGATCGCTTCGGGGCAGGCCAACGCGCGCACTTCGGCGGGCAGGCTCAGCTGGTTGCCATTGGCCGCAATCGCCGCGGCCAGCATCGCCCGGCCCTTGCCATCAATCCCGACCCAGCGCTTGTGCAGCGCCCAGTTGATCGCTTGGGGTAGGCGAATATTGGGTTCGATCTGCATCGCGGCGAGCGCGAGCATGGTCGCTGCCAGCCGCAGCCGCTCGCTGCCATGTTCGCGCGCGGGGGCAGCATCCAGCGTCCAGGCCGCCATCCGCGTTGCCAGCGTCGGGGCAGAGCCGCGCTGGCTGGAGAATACCGCCACGCCCGCCAGCAGCGGGTCCTGCGATTTGGTGTGCGGAGGCAGACGATCATACAGCAACCCCTCGCGCAGGCCCCATGATGAGAACACCACCTGCTCCGGCGCCAGCCGCGTCAGCAGTGCTTGCAGCAGCACGGCGGCATCGGGGAGCTTCTCGGCCCGCATCGCCGAAATTCGCTCGCGGCCTTTCAGGACATCGGTTTCGCTCAGTGCAAGTCCGGTGGCGAGTTCCAGCGCGGCGGCGCCTTCGATCGCGAAGCCGTGCGGGTCGCTGAGCGGATAACCGCGCGCGGCCATCGCATAGACCGCCATCGCCCGCCACGTCCCGCCCACCAGATAGAGCGTGCCATTCTCTGCCGCAGGCGCCGCCGACAAGTCCCAACCGGCCTTGCGGATCACCTTGTCGAGGCTTTTGCGCATCTCGCCCCGCCCGCCCTTGCGGTGTTCGGGCAAGCGCAAAGTGCCAAGCGGGAGCGTGCTGGCGCTGTCGGTCTTGCCACCTGCCACCCGAACCAGTTCCAGACTGCCGCCGCCAAGGTCGGCTACGATACCGCGCGCATCGGGGAAGGCACCGATCACGCCGTGAGCGCTGAGCAGTGCTTCTTCCTCACCCGAGATCACGCGCGGATTGAGGCCGATCGCGCGCAGGGTCTCAACAAATTCGGGGCCGTTCGCCGCTTCGCGTACCGCAGCGGTCGCCACGGTCTCGATATCCTTGATCCCAAGATCGGCGAGAAGCAGCGCAAACCGCTTCAGCCCCCGCAGCGCCAGCGCCATCGCCTCGTCCGCAAGCCTGCCGGTCACAGCGATCTCGCGCCCGAGCTTCGCAGTCACCTTCTCGTTCAGCAGCACCGTGGGCGCGCGCATCGTGCCGCCATAGACGACGAGGCGCACCGTGTTCGAACCGATGTCAATGATCGCGCGTTCGGCGGTGTTGCCGCCGAGCGCGCCGTCGCGGCTTTCACGTCGCCAGCGCCAGATCATGCCGCAGCCCCCCGGCGCAGCGAAAGCTTGGGAACGGCCCCCGCCTCCAGCGCTCCGCCGCGCCCGGATAGCGACGGGTTGGTCATGAAATAACGATGGCAGTTAAACGGCTTGCGTCCCTCTTCAACGGTAAAGCGCGAATAGCTGCCGTCAGGATGCAGCCACCAGCTTTGTTCGGTATCGAGCATATTGGCGAGCAGCACCTGCTGAAGCACCTGATCGTGCACCGTGCGGTTGAGGATCGGAATCAGTGCTTCGACACGGCGATCGAGATTACGGCTCATCATGTCCGCTGATGCGATGAACACCGCGGCATGGGCGCTCGGCATGGCGTGGCCATTGGCGAAGGCGTAGATGCGACTGTGTTCGAGGAAGCGGCCGATGACCGATTTTACGCGGATATTCTCGGACAGACCGGCAATCCCCGGCCGCAGGCAACAGATACCGCGCACCACCAACTCGATCTGCACCCCGGCATTGCTGGCGGCATAGAGCCGGTCGATGATCCCTTCATCGGTCAGCTGGTTGCACTTGAACCAAACGGCGGCAGGCTTTCCAGCTTGCGCATTGGCGATTTCGGTATCGATCCGGCTGTAGATTTCCTCGCGCAAATCGATGGGGGCGATGTGGATGCGTTCGAGCGCGTGCGGCTCGACATAGCCGGTGACGAAGTTGAACATCTTGGCCGCATCACGCGCCAGCTTTGGGTCAGCGGTGAAGAAGCTGAGGTCGGTGTAAACCTTAGCGGTCACAGGGTGATAATTGCCCGTGCCGAAGTGGCAGTACGACCGGAACCCGTCGCCCTCGCGCCGCACCACCATCGCGACCTTGGCGTGGGTCTTCCAGTCGGTGAAGCCATAGATCACCTGCACGCCCGCGCGTTCAAGCTTGCTGGCCCATTTGAGGTTCTGCTCCTCATCGAAGCGGGCCTTCAGCTCCACCACGGCGGTGACGGACTTGCCCGCTTCAGCCGCCTCGATCAGCGCGCCGACCACGGCTGATTGCGAGCCTGCGCGGTACAGCGTTTGCTTGATCGCCACGACATCTGGATCGGCAGCGGCCTGCCGGATGAAATCGACCACCACTTCAAAGCTTTCGTAAGGGTGGTGAATGACGATGTCCTTTTCGCGAATGGCGGAGAAGGCATCGCCGTCATGCTCGCGAATGCGCTCGGGAAAGCGCGGGGAATAGGCGTCAAACTTCAGGTCGGGCCGATCTTCCCGGACGATTTCAGCGAGGCCGTCGATCCCGATCATGCCATCGGTCTTGATCACCGCGGCTTCGTTGATGCCGAGCTGTTCAAGCAGCAGCTGTTCGGCGGCGGGATCGAAATCCTCCTCGATCTCCAGCTGGATCACCTGACCGCGCCGCCGCCGCTGGATCGCGCTGCGGAAGGTGCGCACGAGGTCTTCGGCCTCTTCCTCGATCTCGATATCGCTGTCGCGCAGCACCCGGAACAACCCATCGCCCTGAATGGTGAAGCCGGGGAACAGCGCCTCGGCATAGCGCTGGATCAGCCGGGCAATCGAGATGTAGAGCACGCTGCCGTCACCCGACACCGCGTCCGGCACCCTAACGAAGCGGGGCAGCGCGCTGGGGATCAGCACCATCTCGATCAGCTGTTCGCCGGTCGCATTGCGGGTCAGTGTGAACAGCAGACCCATGCCCTCGTTCTGGACGAAGGGGAACGGGTGCGCCGGATCGAGCGCCTGGGGCGTGATGATCGGCAGGATTTCATTGAGGAAGTAGGTCTTGAGCCACTTGTGCGCGGCTGGGCTGACGCGCTGTTCGTCGGCGATGTGGATGTCTGCGCCCGCCAGCCCTTCCTGCACCGAGCGCCAGATGGTCTGCTGGATGGCGCTGAGTTCGGCCAGCTTCTCCCGGATCGCGGCCAATTGCTGCGAGGGGCTGCGCCCATCGATTGAGGGGATCGCCATGCCGCGCTGCACCTGACCCACCAGCCCGGCGACACGGATCATCATGAATTCGTCGAGATTGCTGCCCGAAATCGACAGGAACCGCAGCCGTTCGAGCAGCGGATAAGAATCGTTGCAGGCCTCCGCCAGCACGCGCTGGTTGAATTGGAGCCATGACAGCTCGCGGTTGAAATAGGGGGATTCGTCATGAGCCAACTCGGCCATCTGCATGGGGCCTGCGCCTGCGGAAACATCCGCGTTGCCTATCGGTGACGTGCTCATCGCTTTCCTGTTCTGCCCTGCGCCGGTTCATCGGACGCGGCGCTTGCCCAGCGCATGTGTTCGCTCGGCCCAGCGGTGTAAATCAGGAAGATGGGCTTGTCACACCAATGTCAATTTGACGGGCGGTTCACACCAAGTCGCGGCTCTCGGCGATTTGCGTGATGCCGCGCTTGCCATTGGCGTCGCGGCCCAGCTGGACGATCACGTCGATCACGCTGGCGGCATAGGCGATGGTGTCGCTGCGGGTGAGGCCGATACCGGTCTGCATCACCATCAGCGAAAGCTGTTCCAGCGCGCCGCGCAGGGAGTTGGCGTGGATGGTCGAGAAG
>DLGU01000209.1:9755-13609 GCA_002482865.1 Porphyrobacter sp. UBA7686 | reverse complement strand
TTTCTTTCGATCAGACAAGGAAAGAAGCGGGGTCCCGGGTCAAGCCCGGGAAGGCGGAGTTGCGTAATTGTTCATGCCCCCAGAGGCCCGCGCAGCATCCCGACGACGCCGGTGCGGCCGACCTCGACCAGTCCAAGCTCGCGCATCAATGCGATGAAGCTGTCGACCTTTTCTGGCGGGCCGGTGATTTCGAAGATGAAGCTTTCGGTGGTCGTGTCCACAGGCCGCGCGCGGAAAATGTCGGCGAGGCGCAGTGCCTCGACCCGCTTTTCGCCGGTGCCGGTGACCTTGATGAGCGCCAGCTCGCGCTCGACGTGCGGCCCGGCAGTGGTGAGGTCGATCACCTTGTGCACCGGGACCAACCGCTCAAGCTGCGCTTCGATCTGGTCGATCACCGACGGCGGGCCGTTGGTGACGATAGTGATGCGGCTGACGGCGTGATCTTCGGTGATGTCGGCCACGGTCAGGCTGTCGATGTTGTAGCCGCGCGCGGTGAACAGGCCGGTGATCTTGGCGAGGATGCCCGGCTCGTTGTCGACCATCACGGTCAGCACATGGCGTTCGGAGGCCGCTTCGGTGATTTTCATTGCATGGTTTCCCGTCAAGCAGCGGCCTTAGACCAGCGCCTTGGCCTCGTCGTCCATCGTGCCGTCGACCTTGTCGCCGTACAGCATCATGTCGGTATGCGCCGCGCCCGACGGAATCATCGGCAGGCAGTTTGCATCCTGCGCGACGAGGCAATCGACAATCACGGGGCCGGGATGATCCAGCATCCGCATGATCCCGTCATCCAGATCGCGCTCCTCGGTGATGCGGATGCCCTTCCACCCGTAAGCTTCGGCGAGCTTCACGAAATCGGGGAGGCTGTCGGAGTAGGAGTTCGAATAGCGGCTTTCATAGGTCAGTTCCTGCCACTGGCGGACCATGCCCATGTATTCGTTGTTGAGGATGAAGATCTTGACCGGCAGGCGATACTGGCTCGCGGTGCCGAGTTCCTGGATGTTCATCTGGATCGAGGCTTCGCCCGCAATGTCGATCACCAGCGCATCCGGGTGGCCAAGCTGCGCGCCGATCGCGGCGGGCAGGCCATAGCCCATCGTGCCGAGGCCGCCGCTGGTCAGCCACTTGTTCGGGTCTTCAAACCCGAAATACTGCGCCGCCCACATCTGGTGCTGGCCGACTTCGGTGGTGATGATCGGATTGCGGCGGTGGGTGAGGGCGTGGAGCCGTTCAACCGCCTTTTGCGGCATGATCATGCCCGGATGCTTCACCGAGCGTTCGGGATAGGCGAGGCACTCACGCGCGCGCCAACCGGCGATCCGGGCTTTCCACTCGCCGAGATTGCGCGCTTGCCGTGCGCCCCACGCCTCGATCATCTGCGCGAGCACTGTGCCGCAATCGCCGACGATGCCCATGTCGACCGGCACCGTCTTGTTGATCGAAGAGCGGTCGATATCGATGTGGATCTTCTTGGAGTCCGGCGAGAAAGCGTCGAGCCGCCCGGTCACCCGGTCGTCGAAGCGCGCGCCGATGCAGACCATCACGTCGCACTTGTTCATCGCCATATTGGCTTCGTAGGTGCCGTGCATCCCCAACATCCCGAGCCAATCGGGGTGCTGCGAAGGGAAGGCGCCGAGGCCCATCAGGGTGGACGTGACCGGAGCGCCCGTAATGTCCTGCAACTGGCGCAGCAAGCGGCTTGCTTCCGGGCCGGAATTGATAACGCCGCCGCCAGTGTAGAAAATCGGGCGCTGCGCATTGGCGATAAGTTCGACCGCCTCGATGATCTGTTCGACCGGAGCAACCGTCTGCGGCGCATAGCGATGCGCGCCCGCCCGCGTCAGCGCGCGGCGTTCGGAGGGGACGGCGATCTGCACGTTCTTGGGGATGTCGATCACGACCGGACCGGGCCGACCGGTGGTGGCGATCAGGAAGGCTTCCTTGATCGTCGCGGCCAGATCCGCCGGGTCCTTCACCAGATAATTGTGCTTGGTGCAGTGGCGGGTGATGCCGATCGTGTCGGCTTCCTGAAACGCGTCCGTACCGATCAGGCTGGTGGGCACCTGCCCGGTGATGACGACCAGCGGGATCGAATCCATCCACGCGTCGGCGATGCCGGTGATCGCATTGGTCGCGCCGGGGCCTGAGGTGACCAGCACCACGCCCGGCTTGCCGGTGGAGCGGGCATAGCCCTCTGCCGCGTGGGCCGCGCCTGCTTCATGGCGGACGAGAATGTGGCGGATGCGCTCATCGCCGAACAATTCGTCATAGATCGGCAGCACCGCGCCGCCGGGGTAGCCGAAGACATATTCGACGCCCTGTTCGATCAGGCACTGCACAAGGATCGCCGCGCCGCTCATGGCGCTGCTATTGTCCGAAGGCCGCTTGGTCGGGGCAGAGTCCGGCTTGCCGGGCACGGGGCAACTCCATCTATTGGATCGCATGAAGCCAGAAAGGGCCGCACGGACAGGGCGTTAACAACAAAACTGGCCCGACGCAGGGGGCGCATCGGGCCGATTGATGTCGCCGCTAAAGGTTATAATCTGATAGGTCAACCCCTAATTGCGCAATAATGATGCGAAATGGGCATCCACTTCGATACTTTCGGATTCATACCCGAGAGCCACCCGAGGCCATTCCGCCGGGGGTTGGCGCCGAAACCATGTGAACTGGCGTTTGGCGAAGTTGCGGGTCGCCTGCGCGCCGGCGGCAATCGTCGCTTCGTAGGTGATTTCCTCGTAGAGAAACGCGGCAATCTCGGGCACGCCGATGGCGCGCATGACCGGCAAATCGGGGTCTAGCTGGCGGGCGAGCAGGGCTTCGACCTCGGCAATCGCGCCCGCTTCCAGCATCGCTGCGAAACGCAGGTCGCAGCGCTCGTAAAGCCACGGCCGGTCAGGTTCGAGCAGCAGCGGGTAGAGCGTCACTTCGTCGCCGATCCCTCCTGCCTTGGCGAGCTGCCAATCGCCGAGCGTTACGCCGGTCGAGCGTTTCACCTCAAGCGCGCGGGCGATCCGCTGGCGATCCCCGGGATCAAGCTCGGCGGCGCGCAGGGGGTCTTCGAGCTGGAGCAGCTTGTAAGCCGCATCTTCGGGCAGGGCGCGCACGGCGCTACGCACGGCGGGATCAATCTCGGGGATCGGGGCGATGCCTTCGATCAGCACCTTCACATACATACCAGTGCCCCCGACCAGGATCGGCACATCGCCCGCCGCATGGCACTTGGCGATTTCGGCCTTGGCCGCTGCCGCCCATGCCGCGACCGAGCACGCCTCGGCCCCGTCCCATGCCCCGAACAGGCGATGCTCGATGCCTGCCATCTCATCCTCGGAAGGACGCGCGGAGAGCACCTGCAAATCGGCATAGACCTGCGCGCTGTCGGCATTGATGATGACAGGCCGCTGGCCGGTCTCGGCGAGGGCGTGGGCCAGTGCGAGCGCAATCGCGCTCTTGCCGCTCGCGGTCGGCCCTGCAATGAGCGCGAGCGGTGCTGGTGGAGATACAGGAATGCTCATTGCGCGGCTGATAGCAGAGACGACAGAATGTGAAACGCGTCTCGATGCGCTGTCGGGTGCTTTGGCGCAAAGCGGCGTGCCGCTGGA
Source organism: Porphyrobacter sp. UBA7686 (assembly GCA_002482865.1). GTDB lineage: Bacteria > Pseudomonadota > Alphaproteobacteria > Sphingomonadales > Sphingomonadaceae > Erythrobacter. The sequence continues at coordinate 10,007 of DLGU01000209.1, read as the reverse complement.
AGCAGCCGCCATGCCGGAAGGTGATGACGGCGTGCTGGAACTGCATATGGGTGACGGCGATCCCGCCGCCGTGCTGGACGCGATTGACGCAGTGTTGGAGCCTGCCGCGATGCTGGTTGCGCGCGGGTCGATCGAAGTGCCACAGCTGTTCGTCTCGGACATGGATTCGACCATGATCGGACAGGAGTGCATCGACGAGTTGGCGGATTACGCCGGCTTGAAGCCGCAAATCGCCGCGATCACGGAACGCGC
>DLGU01000209.1:5101-9705 GCA_002482865.1 Porphyrobacter sp. UBA7686 | reverse complement strand
AAGGTGCTGGTGGCGACCCTGGCGGCGCTCGGCACGCGGACGGTGCTGGTGACCGGCGGTTTCCACCACTTCGCCGATCCCGTGGCAGAGATGCTCGGCTTTCACCGGGTGGTCGGCAACCGGCTTGCGGTTGAAGGCGGCAAGCTCACCGGGGGGCTGATCGGCCCGATCACTGACAGCGCGGTCAAGGCTGCGGTACTGCGTGATGAATTGGCCGGGCTGGGCGAGGGCGCACACAGCCTCGCCACCGGAGACGGGGCCAATGACATCCCGATGATCGAAGCGGCGACCTATGGCTTTGCCTACCGCGCCAAGCCCAAGGCGCGCGCGGCGGCCAATGGCCGGGTCGATGCCGCTGATCTTACGGCTGTCCTGACGTTGCTGGGGATACCCCGCGATTCGTGGCGCGAGGGCTGAACGCCGGATGGGAACGGGCACCCGAAAAAAGGGTTTCATTTAGAGGACCGAATCGGCTATTAACATTCATGTAAGCAAGTCCGGGCTAGTCGTAGCCCACCTTGTAAGGACCCTTCCGCATGAGCCGCACTGATCGAGACACCTACACCCAGATGTTCGCCCCAGATGGGACGGTGTTGCTGCACCCCGAACGCGCTCCGGCCCGCTATCGCCCGCTGCGCGCGGTGCGCAGCTTTCAGGGGCTGATGAAGGACAAGGAAGACACCAGCCTCGTCTTCAAGATTTTCGAATCGCTCCCGTCGAAGGACTTTCTGCCCCGCGTCAGTGCGCTCGCACTGTCCGAGCGCGGTGAGTTCCTGCGTTCGACCGAGCCCTTCCTCCCCGAAATCCTAGATGATCACGCCGCTCTGCGTCGCACGCCCAAGGGCAGTCTGGCGCACGCCTATTGCGACTTCATGGAAGCGGAAGGCCTATCCGCCGCCGGTCTCGTTGCGGAATCCGATCGCAGCGGTCGGCCGCGCTATCCTGATCTGGTCGAGTGGTTCATCAACCGTTCGCGCGATACGCACGACCTGTTCCACATCCTCACCGGCTATGGCCGAGATGCGCTGGGCGAGACCTGCGTGCTGCTGTTCACGCACGGCCAGTCGCCCAGCCAGGGCCACCTCTTGATCGGCTATGCCGGTGCGGCCAACATCAAGAAGATGGCCAAGGGCAGCGCGGCACCGGTCTTCGGCGCGGTGCGCGAAGCCCATCGCACCGGCAAGGGTGCGCCGCCGTTGATCGCGCAGTCGATCCGCGAATTGCTCGCACGGCCGCTCGAAGACGTGCGCGCCGAACTGCGCATCCCGCAGCCGACGCAATATCGCGAATGTCACCGTATCTGGCAGGCCGAGGGCATTGACCCCTATAACTTGCTCGCCAGCAAAGTGGCGGCCGAACCGGAACTGCTCGCCGCGTAAACCCGAGCGTCACAGCCAGCTGGCGATTTGCTCCAGCGGCTTCTTGACCAATGCATGGACCGGGACGGTTGCGTCCGGGGCAGGGCGGCCTGCGACGATGATCATCACCGGCTTCTCCCATTCGGGCCGCCCGCAGATCCGGCGCAGGAACCCCATTGGGGACGGCGTGTGGGTGAGCGTCGCCACCCCCGCCTCGTGCAGTGTCGCGAGCAGCAGCCCGCAGGCAATGCCGACGCTTTCATTGACGTAGTAGTTCTGCGTCTCCCCGTCCTCGGCGATCCCGCCTTTCCGCTGGGCGAAGACGACAATCAGATAGGGCGCGGTTTCGAGGAAGGGTTTGTCGGCATCGGTGCCCAGGTCCTTGAGCGCCGTTAGCCATTGTGCGCCTGCCTTGGGCTCATCGCCGTCCGCGCCGTAGAACCGTCGCTCCTCAGCCTCCGCCGCTTCGCGGATCGCGCGCTTGCGTTCCGGCGAGGTGATGACGGCGAAGTGCCAGGGTTGATGATTGGCACCCGAGGGCGCGCTTCCGGCAGCGGCAATGGCGGCTTCGATCACGCCGCGCGGGACGGGCGCATCGGAGAACCAGCGGCATGTGCGGCGCTGTTTCAGGCGATTGGCGAAATCCTGCGCGCGGGCAATCGCCTCGTCATCAGACAGGTGCAGCAGGGTATAGGGCTGGGCGTCATGGCTGTTCATCGGTGGGCGTGTAACCTCGATCGAGCGGGCAATGGACAATTAACTGACATTGATGTAAGTGGCATTTCCTGAACCTAATTCGCGACTCGCGCAAAGGACGTTACACGATGGCCTTCACCGATCTTCCGCTGCTTGCCCCCGAACGCAAGGTTTCAGGTTTCCGGCCGCTCAAGGTGCTGCACCATTTCGGCAAGCTGGTCGATGACAAGGAGGACACCGAACAGGTGTTCCACATCATCGAAGCGACCAAAGGCAGGCGCAGCCATGCGCAGGCGCGCGACTTCATCCGCTCGCCCGAGGGCCAACGCTTTCTGGCAGAAGGCGTGGATATCCCCGCCATGCTCGATGATCACGCGCGCTGGGCCGATTGCGCGCCGAACAGCGTCGCGGCGCATTACATCGCTTTCATGAAGCGCGAGGGCCTTTCGGCGGCCGGATTGGTGGCGGAAAGCCACCGTTGGGCACCGCCCGAAAGTCTGCCGCGCGATCAGACTCAATGGTATTTCGACCGGCTGCGCGATACACATGATCTGTTCCATGTGCTGACCGGGTATGGCCGCGATGCGCTGGGCGAGGTCAGCTTGCTGGGCTTCTCCTACGAGCAGAACCATAACACCGGCATCCTGTTCATCGCCTATGCTGGCGCGCGTCAGATCAAGAAGGTGAGCGGCACTAAGGCGCCGTTGTTCGCCGCCATCAAGGAGGGCCGCAAGCTTGGCCGAGCGGCCGCGAAGATCGCGCATCAGGATATCGCCGCGCTGATGCGCGAGGATATCGGCGAAGCGCGGGCGCGGCTCGGCATCGGCAAGCCCGAGGTTTACCGTCAGTGTCTTGCGATCCTCGAGGGCGAGGGCATGATGCGCGAGGATCTGACGCTCGGCGGGGCCGGCGCGCAGGCGGCCTGAGGCTTCAGCGCAGTTCCTTGCGGATCACCAGTTTGAGGCCTGACCAGACCTCGTCAATCGCGCAGACCTTGGTGTCGACCAGACCGAGGGGCAGGGCAATCTCGCGGATTGTGTCTTCGGTGATGTCGGTTTCGACCTTGGCGGCTTTCTTCGGCCAGCTGACCCAGATCTGACCTTCGGGCGAGATCTGATGGCGCAGCGCAGTGAGGTGCGTCTCCAGCGCGGCGCGGATCGTCACGAAGATATGCGCGGCATCAATTCCCTCGGCCGGATCGGCGACGAAGAGCAGTTCGAGCGCATATTCGTCGATCTCGTCGATGACATCTTCGGGCATGGCGTCGAACCACACCCGCATCCCGTCACGCAAGTTCAGCTTCTTGACGAGCGGCGTGCCGGAATAGCCGGAAGTCACCGCTCAGGCTTCCATCCACGCGTCGAAGAACCGCTGGTTTGCCGCGCGCAATTCGCTGAGCGGGATGCCGAGTACATGATCGCCGCCCACGGTGCCGATCCGCTGGAAGCCAATCTGCGCCGTGTCCGCATCGCGCGTGCCCTTGGCGAGCGCGGCGTTGAGGGCTGCGACGTCGGGAACGGTGATCAGATAGCGCCCCTGATCCTCACCAAACCACCATTGCGCAGGCGTGTAATCGGGGTTGCCCGCCAGATCGGCCTCGGCACCGATACCACCCGCCAGCGCCATTTCCGCCAGCGCCACGGCAAGGCCGCCATCGCTAAGGTCATGCACCGCGTTGACGAGGCCGTCGGCGATCAGTTCGTGGATGATCTCGCCCGCCGTGCGCTCGACCACCAGATCGGTCGGCGGGGTGCGGCCGGCTTCCATGCCCTTGACCACGCGCAGCCACAGGGACTGGCCGAGGTGCGAGCGGGTGGGATCGGGCTTTGCCCAGAATTCCGGCCCGACGAGGTAGACCGCATCGCCCGCCTGCTTGAAGTGCATTGTCATCATCTTCGACAGATCGGTGATGATGCCGACACCGCCGATGGCCGGGGTGGGGAGGATCGCCGATCCACCGCCGGTTGCCTTCGATTCGTTGTAGAGCGACACGTTCCCGCTCACGATCGGGAAGTCCAGCGCCCGGCACGCATCGCCCATGCCTTCGAGGGCGTGGACGATCTGCGCCATGATCTCGGGACGCTGGGGATTGGCGAAGTTGAGGCAGTTGGTCACTGCCAGCGGGCGAGCACCCACTGCGCAGAGGTTGCGGTATGCCTCGGCAATCGCCTGCTTGCCGCCCTCATACGGGTCGGCGAAGACATAACGCGGGGTGCAATCGGTGGTGATAGCAAGCGCCTTGCCCGTCCCATGCACCCGCACCACGCCAGCGTCGCCGCCGGTCTGGAGCGTATCGGCACCGACCTGCGAATCATATTGCTCGGCAATCCAGCGGCGTGAGGCCAAATCAGGCGAGCCCATCATCGTCAGCAGGTCCGCCGCGATGTCATCGCTCGCGGGCACTTCGCCGAGCGGCTTCACGCCCGCCCAGACCGCGTATTCCTCCTTGGAGAGGTAGGGCCGGTCGTAGAGTGGGGCGTCGTCGGCGAGCGGGTCGAGCGGAATGTCGCACACCACTTCGCCATTGAATTCGAGCACCATGTGGCCGGT
>DLGU01000209.1:423-5038 GCA_002482865.1 Porphyrobacter sp. UBA7686 | reverse complement strand
GCCATGGCTTCCTTGCCGGGCTTGAGCACCATGAGCATCCGCTCCTGGCTCTCAGAAAGCATCATCTCATAAGGCGTCATGCCGGTCTCGCGGCACGGAACCTTGTTCATGTCGAGCCGGATGCCCGCGCAGCCCTTGGACGCCATTTCGACCGACGACGAGGTCAGGCCCGCTGCGCCCATGTCCTGAATGGCGACGATCGCATCGGTCGCCATCAACTCGAGGCAGGCTTCGATCAGCAGCTTTTCGGTGAAGGGATCGCCGACCTGCACGGTGGGCCGCTTAGCATCGGCGTCCTCGCCGAAATCGGCGCTCGCCATGGTCGCGCCGTGGATCCCGTCGCGGCCGGTCTTGCTCCCGACATAGACGATCGGGTTGCCGAGGCCGGTCGCGGCCGAGTAAAAAATCTTGTCCTGATCCGCGACGCCCACGGTCATCGCATTGACGAGAATGTTGCCATCGTAAGCCGGGTGGAAATTGGTTTCGCCCGCAACCGTCGGCACCCCAACGCAATTGCCGTATCCGCCAATGCCCGCGACCACGCCCTGCACCAAATGCTTCATCTTGGGGTGTTCGGGCCGCCCGAAGCGCAGTGCATTGGCGTTTGCCATTGGCCGCGCGCCCATAGTGAAGACGTCGCGCAGGATGCCGCCGACGCCCGTCGCCGCGCCCTGATAGGGTTCAATGTAGCTCGGGTGGTTGTGGCTCTCCATCTTGAAGATCGCCGCCTGCCCGTCGCCAATGTCGATCACGCCCGCGTTCTCACCCGGACCGCAGATCACCCACGGGGCCTCGGTCGGCAACTTTTTGAGGTGCAGGCGCGAGGACTTGTAGCTGCAATGCTCCGACCACATCACCGAGAAGATGCCGAGCTCCACGAGGTTCGGTTCGCGGCCCAGCGCGTGCAGGACGCGCTCGTATTCCTCGGGCGAAAGGCCGTGCTGTTCGACGATTTCAGGGGTGATGGTGGTCGACTGGGACATGGACAGGGACTCCTTGGGCAGCCCCCTAGATTACTGAAGCGCGAAGGCCAAGTTGCCGCGTTTGCGGAACCAGCGATTCTCCCCGACCCACGTCGCCAGCGCGGTCATGATCCCGAAAGCGAGCAGCGCCTGCATGGCGAAGAAGACCCCGGCGCTCTCCGGGTGCGGGCCGAACCAGCTGATCGCCTGCAACAGCAGCATCGCGCCGATGAGAATCGCAGGCGGCCCCGCCGGGCCACGCGTCCGGCGCAAATAGAAAGCGAAAGCGCCGAGCGTCAGCGCCACCTCCAGCGGGATCGCGACCCACGGCATGTCCCACAGGCCCAGCCCCAGTTTGGGCGGCGTGCCGTCCAGCGTCAGATCGGGCACATGCACCAGCCAGTCGAGCAGCCAGTGCGACAGCACTACCAGCCCAACCAGCACCCCCAGCTTCAGATCGCGCCGCTGCACCGCCACCACGGCCAGAAAAGCGGCAGCGAAGATCGCGGTTCCGATAAGGCTGTGGGTGTAGGGCATGTGATGAAAGTCGATCGGCGACATCACGCTGGCTGGCGGGTCGACAATGCGCATGTGTTCGACGCCGATGATGCTGAAGATGAAGAACGCCCAGTCGACCAGCTGTGCCGCCACGAACATCACCCCCAACCGCGGCCGCTCAGGGCTGACCGCGGCGGCGACGAAGGCAGGGGCGAAGTGGCCGATGAACATGGAAGCAGCGTGCGCCTCAGCTTGGCGTGGCAGCGGTAGCGGGGACGAAGCGGAGCACCACGAATGTGGCAATCCCGCTCGCCGCGCCGGTCACGAAAGCGCCCCACAGGATATCGAGCACGCTGATGTGTGTGGCCCACACCTTCATCACCGCCTGCGAGGTGAGATCGAAGGTGGCGTAGCACAGCGCACCAAGCAAAATGCCGTTGAGCACAGCCGCTTGCACCGTCCCGCTCTCGATCCCCGGACGGATTGCGAACCAGGTCATCCCCGCGATGTAGATCAGATAGAAGGCAATCGCCGCACCGGCGTTGAAGTCCTTCGCCATGATCTCGCCGATCACCGGGCGATAGAGATTGCCCGCCGCCCAGCGCAGCCAGACGATGTCAAACGCCAGAAAGGATACGGCTGCGACGCCATAGGCGATGATCCACTTGAGCATATTGCGTGCATTTCCTGTTTTGGTGATCCCGCCCGTCACGGCCAGCCTTGACCGCGCCCGCGCGCCCCGTCAATGCTTCGCGCCATGGACGAGGGCACAGCAGCACCGGCAACTGCCGGACAAGACATTGCAGGCATGAGCTTCGAGCAGGCGCTGGCCGCGCTCGAACAGATCGTGCAGGCGCTTGAGCGCGGGGATGTGCCGCTGGATCAGTCGATCAGCCTCTATGAGCGCGGAGAGGCGCTGCGGCTTGCCTGCCAGCAGCGGCTTGACGCGGCGCAGGCCCGGATCGAACGGATTGTGACGGCAGCCGATGGCCGGGCGACCGGCACGCAGGCCTTTGACGCGGAAGGCTGAAGCAATGTTGGCAGAGACCCAAGGCAATGTGCTGAGCGACGCAATCCGCAACGTGCAGTCCGAAATCGATTCGCTGTTCGATGCGCTGCTGCCGGTGCCCGATGATACCAGCGCGCGGTTGATCGAGGCGATGCGCTATGCCGCCATCGGCGGGGGCAAGCGGGTGCGGCCCTTGTTGGTGTGCAGCACCGCAAGCCTATTCGGCGTATCACGTGATGCGGCGATGCGGGTGGGCGCAGCGATTGAGGCGATCCACGTCTATTCACTGATCCACGATGATCTGCCGTGCATGGACAATGACGATCTGCGCCACGGCAAGCCGACCCTGCACAAGGTCTATGACGAGGCGACCGCCGTGCTGGCAGGCGATGCGCTTCATGCGCTCGCCTTCGAGATTCTGGCGGACGATGCCACCAGCGAAGACCCGTTCACTCGCAGCGAATTGATCCTGACGCTGGGCAAGGCGTCAGGGATGCACGGCATGGCCGGCGGTCAGATGATGGACATGGTCGCTGATGAGGAAGGGGTCGAATATGACCTCCACACCATCACCCGGCTGCAACAGCTGAAAACCGGCGCACTGCTGGCTGCCAGTGTCGAGATGGGGGCAATCCTCGGCAAGGTCGCGCCGCAAGGCCGCGCGCATCTGAGGGCCTATGCCCGCGATATCGGCCTCGCGTTCCAAATCGCTGACGATCTGCTCGATGTCGAAGGCGATATCGAAAAGGCGGGAAAGGCGCTGCGCAAGGACGAAAGTCAGGGCAAGCAGACCTTCGTGACGCTGATGGGCGCGGATAAGGCCCGCGAACAGGCCCGCGCGCTGGTCGATCAGGCCGTCCTGCGGCTTGCCTCCTATGGCAGCGAGGCGGACATCCTGCGCGCGCTCGCCCGCTTTATCGTTGAACGCGAGTCCTGAGCGCAGATCGTTAGACAAACGAGAGGGGGAAGCTGATGGCATTCCGGCAGATGATTCAGGAAGAAAGCCGCGGCGGGGTCACCATGCGGGTGCATCGCTACGTCGAAAAGAAGATGGTCGCGCGCGGGCTGCCCACCGGGGTGGAAGGCCAGATGCACTATATCGCCGAGCCGACGGATGTGCATCAGCTCGAGATTGAGCTCAGCAATGCCGCTGTCCTGATCGAACCGGGCGCGCTGCAATATTCCTATGGCAACCTCAGCGCCGAAGTGGTCCGCCACGAAGCGAACAAGGGCTTCTTCGCGCGCGCCGCTGCCTCAGCGGCGACGGGCGAATCTGCCCATGCGACGCGCTATTCGGGATCGGGCACTATCTGGTGCGAGCCGGTGCGCCGCCACTTCGTGCTGGCAACGATGGACGGCCCGCAAGACGCGCTGCTGCTGGACGACCGGGCGTTCTATGCCTGCGCGGCAGAGATTTCGCTGACCACGCATATGCACAAGTCGATTTCGGGGATGTTCTCAGGCAACGGCCTGGCGCAGCCCAAGATCACGGGCTCAGGCGTGTTTGCGGTCGAAAGTCCGGTGCCGGTGCACGAGATCGACGAGGTTTCGGTGCGCCCGGGCGAGGAAGTCGTGGTCGATGGCGATTTCATGCTGATGTATTCCGCCTCGCTCGAAGTGACGATCGGCCCGCTGGTGCAGGGCCTGCGCAGCGCGATGCGGTCGGGTGAAGGCTTTGTCTACAAGATGCGCGGATCTGGCAGCGTATGGGTCACGCCGTCAGCCCGGATCGCCTGAGCCGAACACGCGCCAGACCAAGGGAGAGGACATTGTCATGAGCCGCCGCATCGGGATTTACCCGGGGACATTCGATCCCATCACGCTGGGCCACGCCGACATCATCCGGCGCGGGTCCAAGCTGGTCGATCACCTGATCATTGGCGTGACCACCAATCCGTCCAAGAACCCGATGTTCTCCACCGACGAACGCTTCCGCATGGTGGAGCGCGAGGTCGCGAACATGGGCCTCACCAATGTCGAGGTGGTGGGCTTCAATGCACTGCTGGTGAAGTTCGCGCAGAAGCAGGGCGCCAATGTCATCATCCGGGGTCTGCGCGCCGTGGCCGATTTCGAGTACGAATATCAGATGGCCGGCATGAACCAGCAGCTCGACGACGATATCGAGACCGTGTTCCTGATGGCGGAT
>DLGU01000209.1:184-369 GCA_002482865.1 Porphyrobacter sp. UBA7686 | reverse complement strand
TTCGTCAGCGAGCCGGTGTGCGAGGAAGTGAACGCCCGCGTGCGCGAGCAGGGAATGAAGGGCGATTACTGAGGCGCAGCCATCGCGGTAATGCGCTTCTCATTCATTGCAGTGTCAGCCGGGCAGGGCTAAAGCGCCCGCATAAATCCGGATGGAACCATGATCATCACCAAGCTTGCGCCTGC
>DLGU01000209.1:0-143 GCA_002482865.1 Porphyrobacter sp. UBA7686 | reverse complement strand
CTGTTGCTGTTTACCGCCCCGCAGGCGGCGTTCGCACAGAAGCAGAAGGACGATACCCCGCCCGAAGCTTTCGGCGACAATGCCGAGAAGGCGGATGAGGAAGCCGTGCCCACGGCGGCGCGCACCTATCCGCCGATCAATTT
>DLGU01000035.1:2424-5027 GCA_002482865.1 Porphyrobacter sp. UBA7686 | reverse complement strand
GGCGACCAGTACAAGGCGACCGACACCCTGATACCCGGCCCCGGCAAGCTGCGCCTGGTGTTCGATGGCGATGATGGCACGAAGATCGATCTCGACGTGTTCGACTTCCCCAGCGCCGGTGTGGCGATGGCGATGTACAACCTCGACGATTCGATCCGCGATTTCGCGCGCGCCAGCTTCAACTACGGCCTCAACCTCGGCTGGCCGGTATACCTCAGCACCAAGAACACCATCCTCAAGGCCTATGACGGGCGCTTCAAGGACCTGTTCCAGGAAGTGTTCGACACCGAAGGCTTTGCCGAGCAGTTCAAGGCCACCGGCATCGTCTACGAACACCGCCTGATCGACGACATGGTCGCCTCGGCGCTCAAGTGGTCGGGCAAGTTCGTCTGGGCGTGCAAGAACTATGATGGCGACGTGCAGTCGGACACGGTCGCACAGGGCTTCGGCTCGCTCGGCCTGATGACCTCCGTATTGCTCTCGCCCGATGGCAAGACGGTGGAAGCCGAAGCCGCGCATGGTACCGTCACCCGTCACTACCGTCAGCACCAGCAGGGCAAGTCGACCTCGACCAACCCGATTGCTTCGATCTTCGCCTGGACTCGCGGCCTCATGTATCGCGGCAAGTTCGACGGGACGCCCGAAGTGGTCAAGTTCGCCGAAACGCTGGAGCGCGTCTGCGTCCAGACCGTTGAAAAGGGCCACATGACCAAGGATCTGGCGCTGCTTATCGGCCCCGGTCAGGCATGGCAGACCACCGAGCAGTTCTTCGAGACGGTCGCGCAGAATCTCGAAAAGGAAATGGCCAGCTGGGCCTGAGGCCTAGCAAGGGAGCATCATGGCAAGCCGATCAACCGCACGTCTGGAAATCCGCCAGGCCAAACTGAAAGACGTGCGGGCGATCGGCGAGCTAGTGCGCCGCGCCTATGATGATCTTCCCGCCTATACGCAGGGCGAAATTCGCGGGCAGATCAACAACTATCCCGAAGGTTGCTTTGTCGCGCTGTTCGATGGCGCGGTGGTGGGATACTGCGCCTCGATGCGGCTGGACGAGCGCGTGGCGCTGTCGGATCACACCTGGGACGAGGTGACCGGCAACGGATTCGGCAGCCGCCACGATCCGACCGGCGACTGGCTCTACGGCTACGAGCTTTGCGTCGATCCGGCAGTGCGCGGCACGCGGCTGGGGCGCAGGCTCTACGAAGAACGCCGTGCCTTGGCGGAACGGCTCGATCTCACCGGCATCGTGTTCGGCGGACGGATGCCCGGCTATGCCCGCGCCAAGCGCCGCAAGGCGAACCGTGCGGATACGCCGCAGGAATATCTCGACCTCGTGATCGAGAGCAAGATTCACGATCCGGTGCTCCGCTTCCAGCTCGCCAACGGGTTTGAAGCGGCCGGGATCATGCCCAAATACCTGCCCGAGGATAAAGCCAGCCGCGGCAATGCCGTGCGGATGATCTGGCGCAACCCCTACGTGGACGGCGACGCTCCGCCCAAACACCGCCTGCCGCGCGATGTCGAAAGCGTGCGGATCGCGACTTGCCAGCTGCAATCGCGCGCGGTTTCCGGCTTCGATGAATTCATGAAGCAGATCGAATATTTCGTCGATGTCGCCGCGGATTACGAAGCGGACTTTATCGTCTTCCCCGAGATGTTCACGGTGATGCTGCTCTCGGCCGAGCCTAAGGAACTCACCCCGCTCGAAGCCATCGAGACGCTCAGCGATTACACCCCGCGCATCCGCCAGCGCCTTTCCGAAATGGCGCTCGCCTTCAACATCAACATCATCGGTGGATCACACCCGACCCGGATGCCCGACGGAGACATCCACAACGTCGCCTATGTGTGCCTGCGCGACGGATCGATCCACGCGCAGGAGAAGATCCACCCCACCCCTAACGAAGCCTATTGGTGGAACATCAAGGGCGGCGACTCCATCGACGCGATCCCCACCGATTGCGGCCCGATTGGCGTGCTGATCTGCTACGACAGCGAATTCCCCGAACTCGCACGGCGCCTCGTCGATGAGGGCGCGCGGATCATCTTCGTACCGTTCTGCACCGACAGTCGCCAAGGCTATATGCGCGTGCGCTACTGTTCGCAGGCGCGCGCGATCGAGAACCAGTGCTTTGTCGTCATGAGCGGCAATGTCGGTAACCTGCCGAACGTCGCCAACATGGACATTCAGTACGCCCAGTCGTGCATCCTCACCCCCTGCGACTTCCCGTTCGCGCGTGACGGGATCGCGGCCGAGGCCTCCGAGAATGTCGAGACCCTGACCATCAGCGACGTCAACCTCGCCGATCTCAGCTGGGCACGCGCCGAAGGCACGGTGCAGAACCTCGCCGACCGCCGCTTCGATCTCTACCGGATCGAGTGGGACAAGCGCGTCGGCAACATCAAGGACCCGCTGGGCGAACAGCACGTCACCGGGCAGAAGCAGCCAATCGGACCGCACGGCGCAGGCGGTGGATGACAGGCGCGCAGCGCCACGTTAAGCCGATGGCGTGGCTGGCGAACTGACCCTCTCTCCTTTCCTGTCCGACGCGCTGGTGATCCTCGGCGCGGCGGGAATCGTGATTCCGGTGTTCGCCCGGTTC
>DLGU01000035.1:0-2361 GCA_002482865.1 Porphyrobacter sp. UBA7686 | reverse complement strand
GTCGAGCGAATACCCTGGCTCTATTACGTCACCATCAGCGATCCCGAGCGGCTCACGCCCTTCGCCGATTTCGGCATTGTGTTGCTGCTGTTCGCCATCGGGCTGGAACTGAGCTTCAACCGCTTATGGGCGATGCGCAAGCTGGTTTTCGGGCTAGGCGCGCTGGAGCTGTTGATCATCGGATCGTCGCTGGCGGCCTTCCTCGGGCTAGCGGGCAGCATGAGCCCAGCTGGTGCGCTGGCGCTCGGCTTTGCTTTGGCCTTCTCCTCCACCGCGATTGTGCTGCCGATTTCCGGCACCCGCACGCCGGTCGGGCGCGCCGCGCTATCGATGCTGCTGTTCGAGGACATCATGATCGTCCCGATCATCTTCATCCTCGGCGCGCTGGCGCCCAATGCGGCGGATGATGGCTGGGCCGGGATGATCGAGACCTTGTGGCAGGGCGGGCTGGTGATCGCACTGCTGCTGATCGTCGGCCGATTCGCCCTCCCCCGCCTGTTCGCGCAGGCTGCGCGCACCAAGAACCCCGAACTGTTCCTTGCCGCCTCGCTACTGGTGGTGATCGGCGCGAGCCTGGCGACCGCTCTGGTCGGCCTCTCGCCCATCGTCGGCGCGCTGATCGCTGGCCTGCTGATCGCCGAAACGGAGTATCACACCGAAGTCGAGCAGATCATGGAGCCGTTCAAGGGCCTCGCGCTCGGCGTGTTCCTGATCACGGTCGGTATGAGCATCAACCTGTTCGACATTGGCGCGCATATCGGCGAGATCGCGCTCGCGGTGGTCGGCGTGTTGGTGTTCAAGGCGGCGGTCACCGGCGTATTGCTGCGGCTGATGGGCGCGCGGCGCAGCACGGCAGCAGAAACCGGCGTCCTGATGGCCTCACCGTCGGAAACCACACTGATCGTGCTCGCCGCCGCTACCAGCGCGCTGGTGATCGACATGGAAACGGCGCGATTCTGGCAGACCGTCACCGCCATTGGCCTTACCATCACGCCGCTGCTGGCGAAGCTTGGCGCGGTCATCGCGCGCCGGGTGGACGGGGTCGCCGCGATCGGCGGAACGGATGACAGCGACGAAGTACGTACCATTATCGTTGGCGGCGGCCGCGTCGGTCGCCTGGTAGCCGACATGATGCAAACCCACGGCAAGCCCTATGTCATGATCGATTCCAACCCCGACTTGATCGCCGATGCCAAGCGCGACGGCTATCGCGCGATCTTCGGCGATGCCGCCCGCGGTGACACGCTTGCCCGGCTCGGGGTCGAGGTCGCGCCCGCCGTCGTGCTGACGATGGACGAACCGGTGCTGGCCCAGCGGCTCGTCACGAAGCTGCGGCAGACCTATCCCGACTTGCTGATCGTCGCCCGCGCCCGCGATACCGACCATGCCGCAGCCATGTACCGCGCCGGAGCGAGCCATGCTGTGCCCGAGACTCTCGAAAGTTCGCTCCAGCTATCGGAAGCCGTGCTGGTCGATATCGGGGTCGCGATGGGCCCGGTAATCGCCTCGATCCACGCCAAGCGCGACGAGTTCCGCGAGCAGTTGGAGCGGGACGGTGGGCTAAGCGAAAAACCGAAATTGCGGACGTCGACCAACGCGGCGGCTTAGTCCTCTGCGATACGCCAATGCGTCACCCAGACATAGGGCCGCGCATCGGGTGCCTCGCGCAGGCTGAAACCGCGCCGCGCCTGAAAACAGGTGTCATAGGCAATACGCGCCGTGTTGCTCGAACGGACCGGACGGCAGGTCGAGACGCGGCCCTGTTCGTCGAAGGTCACAGCAACAATCACCTGCGCCTCAATATCATTCTGCAAGGCATCGCGCGGGTATTCCATCGATCGGTATTGGAGATCGGCGAGCGTTAGGCGCTCAGTCTCGGGCGGGATCGCGTAACTGCCAAAGGTCACGGGCCGCCGTTCGAACGGATAGCCGATTGAGGCTCGGAAGGTCGCCTCGCCCTTGATCGGCTGGCCGGTGTGGCTGCGAATGCTCAGCCGGTAGGTTGCGCTTGTGTAGTCGAGAGCTAGGACCGGATATGGCTGGAACCGCCCCACCCGCAGCGCCTGCGCGCAGAGCGCTTTTCCAGCAAGCGCAAGCTTTGCGTTCGCATCAAACTGGCAGTCCTGCACCGAGCCCGCAGCATCGATTGTGAGTTCGACACCGAGCCGCTCGCGCCCCTGATCAAAGGCACGGCGAAACGGCATGAGCGCATCATCAAGAATACCGAGGTCCAGCACACCTGCGCCGGTCACATCAAAGACATCGCCGCCGAAAATGATCTCCGCCTGGTCCTGCGCTATGGCGGGCGTGGCTTGCACACAAGCAAGCACCGCCGCCAAAATGCTGGCACCGCGAGGCCTC
>DLGU01000073.1:9717-11075 GCA_002482865.1 Porphyrobacter sp. UBA7686 | reverse complement strand
CGTCGCCGAAAACCGCCGTGCGCGGTTCGATTACTATATCGAGGACACCTTCGAGGCTGGTCTTGCCCTGCAAGGCACCGAGGTGAAGGCGCTGCGGGCCGGCGAGGCGAGCATTGCAGAATCCTATGCCGAGGTGAAGGACGGGCAGGTCTGGCTCATCAACGCCAACATTCCCGAATACAGCCACGGCAACCGCCTGAACCACGAACCGCGCCGCCCGCGCAAATTGCTGCTGCACGAACGCGAGATCGAAAAGTTCGTCGGTGCGGTGGAACGCAAGGGCATGACGCTGGTGCCGCTGATGGTCTATTTCAACCGCACGGGCCGGGCCAAGGTCGAGCTCGCTCTGGCCAAGGGCAAGCAGACCCACGACAAGCGCGCCACGATCAAGGAACGCGACTGGAAGCGCGACAAGGCCCGATTGATGCGGGATCGCGGGTAAATCGCGGCCCGCGAAAAAATACTCACCAAGGCCCGGATTCACCTACTGGTCACCAAGGCTATGCTACCCATATCGGTATCCACAATGCGCTTCCGGCCTGCCTCCTGCGATATTGTCGCGCCCCTACGCCTGCTTGCGCGTCGGGAAGGCGCTCGCCCATGAGCATCCCGCCGCCCCGCAAAAAGAGCATCAGTTTCCGGTCCAAGACCTGGGCAATGGATGTCATTCGCAACAACACGCCCACGCGAGAGGGAATGGCGGCAAACAAGTATCTGGCCCCGATCGCGCACCGTTTCCTCTCGCCCGAATTGTGGCGCTTCACCCGCCGTTCGGTGCCGCGCGGTGTGGCGCTTGGGCTGTTTGCGGCTTTCATTGTTCCTATCGGGCAAATCTTCCTCGCCGCCTTTCTGGCGCTGCCTTCGCGCGCCAACGTGCCGCTTGCCGCCTTGGTCACGTTCATCACCAATCCCTTCACGCTGCCTTTCTGGATGGTGGTCGCCAACCGCATCGGCGAGTTCTTCCTGCGCTTCGATGCCGCCAGCGCCAGCCTAGCGAGTGCCTCGGCTGATGACGGAACCTGGGCCGTGCTGATGCTGATTTACGAGGTCGGCGCGGCAACCCTGCTGGGATGTGTCGTCCTCGCGGTGGTCACGCCTGTCATCGGCTATTTCGTTTCGGTCTGGGTTTGGCGCGCTGTAGTGTCCCGCAAGCGCGCCAGACGGTTGAAGGCGATGGTGGGACGGCTCGACCAGCGGCTCGGCACGCAGTAGGAAGCACCCTTCCGCGCTTCCCGCGATCCCTGAGCCACAGGAGCCTGCCCGCTTGTCCCGCCGCCTTGGCAATGATTCGAATGCTGTGCCCGCTGCGATTGACGCAGGCGGGGCTAACGACGCACCTCCCGCTACGCTGCTGCTTG
>DLGU01000073.1:8318-9650 GCA_002482865.1 Porphyrobacter sp. UBA7686 | reverse complement strand
AGCGGCATTGTGGCGCTGGCCTTTGTGCTGGCGGCGGGCGTGATGCTGGGCGGTGTGGTGTTGCTTGACCGGATGCGCGGCGCACCGGCCAGCGAAGGTATCGGTGCCCCTGACTGGAGCGTCACCGTCGCCGCGATCGAGCGCGAGGGTGAGGCGATCGCCATCACTGACCGCGCCAATCGCATGGTCTGCGCTAATCTGTTCTTCCTCGAAAGTTTCGGCGCCAATGCCGCCCCGCCAGCGCTGCCGTTCGGGCGTGCGGGGCAGGAGGCGGTGACGCTGCTCGCGCGCAATGCGTGGCGCGACGGTTCGGCGTCGATCGAGACGCTTGAGGCGCTGGACGAGACCCGCTGGCAGATTGCCGCCACCCGCGCCGGACGCGGGGATGATCACCTGATCTGGCGGCTGCGCCCGATGGCCCGCGCGCGGGTGGACAACCTCGGCCTGCTCGATCTGGCGGGGCCGTTCGGCAAGATGCTGAGCCGCGCCGGGATTGAGACAGCGATCACCACCGCCGACGGCGTCATCCGCGCCGTCAGCTCCGGCTTTGCCGAGCGGGCAGCGGGCGATGACCGCGCGACCTTGGTGGGTCAGGACTTTGTCAGCTTCCTGCGCTCGGACGAGCGGGACCGCATCTTTTTCGCCCGCGAAGGGCGGGGCGGCACGCCGCAGACGCTGGTCGATATTCCGCTTGTCGACCCCGAGGAGCGCGTCACCGCCGCCGGGCCCGACGAGGCGACTTCGCTGATGCTGCTGATCGATAGCGGCGTCGGCATTGGTTCTGGCTGGGACGGGGCCTCGCAAGCGGGCGTTGCGCAGCTTGATGCGTTGCTGGCGCAATTGCCGCTGGGTCTGGCGATGACCGACCGTGACGGGCGTTTCCTGTTCGGCAACGAGGCGTTCCTGCGCTCAGTCGCGCGCGAAGGGCGGGGCCTGCCGCAATTCCCGACCGATCTGGTGGTGCGCGAAGACAAGGCAGCGCTGTCAGATGCCGTGCGTCGTCACGGGCGCGGGCCTGCGACCAGTGGAGATGTCACCGTGCGGCTGGTGGGCAGTCCGGAAGAGCCGGTGTCTTTGGGCTTGGCAGGCGTGCGCGGCTTGGGCGAGGCGGCGGTGCTGCTCAGCCTGGCCGATACCTCTCAGGAAAACCAGCTCCGGCGCCAAGTCGCGCAAGCCACCAAGATGCAGGCCGTCGGCCAGCTCGCTGGCGGGGTCGCGCATGATTTCAACAATGTGCTGACCGCGATCATCGGCACCTGCGATCTGATGCTGCTGCGCCATATTCCGGGCGACAGCGACTATGACGATATCCAGCAAATCCGCGCCAATTCC
>DLGU01000073.1:0-8270 GCA_002482865.1 Porphyrobacter sp. UBA7686 | reverse complement strand
CTCGCCTTCTCGCGCCAGCAGACCTTGCGGCCCGAGATCATCCAGCTGCCCGATGTGGTCAGCGAAGTCAGCCCGCTGATCAAGCGGCTGCTGGGCGAGAAGATCACCTATTACGTCCAGCATGACCGCAACCTCGGCCCGGTGCGCGCCGATCCGCAGCAGCTGGAGCAGGTGATCATGAACCTCGCGGTGAATGCGCGCGATGCGATCCAGTCACGCGGGAACGGGCAGGGGCGGATATCGCTCTACACCCGCACCTTGCAGGCCAAGCAGGTCATCCAGCTGGGTTCAGAAGTGCTCCCAGCCGCCGATTACACCGTGCTGATCGTGCAGGACACCGGCGGCGGCATTCCGCCGCACGTGCTGCCCAAGCTGTTCGAGCCGTTCTTTACCACCAAGGAACAGGGCAAGGGCACCGGGCTTGGCCTGTCGACCGCCTACGGGATCGTCAAGCAATCGGGCGGGTTCATCTTTGCCGACAATATCAGCGACAAGGCCGGTCATCCCACTGGCGCACGCTTCACGGTCTATTTCCCGGTCCACCGCGGCGAAATGCCCAAGAAGCGCCCGGTGCAGGAACTGGTTTCGTCCGATTGGTCGGCGGGCGGCAAGGTGCTGCTGGTCGAGGACGAGGACATGGTCCGCATTGTCGCCGAACGGGCGCTGGCGCGGGCAGGTTATGACGTCACGGCCTGCGCCAATGGCGAAGAAGGCCTGGCTGCGATCACCGAAGGCACGGCGAAATTCGATATCGTCGTCTCGGACGTGGTGATGCCGGGAATGGATGGCCCTGCGATGGTCCGCGCGATCCGCGCCAAGCTGCCACACATGCCGGTGCTGTTCATGTCTGGCTATGCCGAGGAACAGCTCCGCCGTGACATCGACATTCCCGACATGCACTTCATCGCCAAGCCCTTCAGCGTCGCCTCGATCGGCGACAAGGTCGGAGCAGTGCTGCGCGAGGCGCGGGCGGTGCAAGCTACCGAGGCGTGATCCGCGTCCCATCCCCCATTTGGCGGGAAAGCGCTCCATTCACCTTGGATAAAGCGTCCAAGTCGTTCATCCTGATTGCCATAGGCAGGAGGGGTACGAGATGATTGACCGGGCATTCAGCGCTATGTGCAGCGTATCGGCAGCGGCTTTGCTGGCGGCAAGCGCTGCGGCGCAGACATCGGACGACAGCGCACGCTCCGAATCGGCGCAGGGCGAGGTTGCGCTGACGATCTACAACAACAACATCGCGCTGGTGCAGGACGTGCGCCAGCTCCCAATTGCCCAAGGCAGGACGCGGGTGGAGTTCCCCGATGTCTCGGCCCAGATCCAGCCTCAGACGCTGAGCTTTGCTGCCGCGAATACCACGATCATCGAACAGAACTTCGATTACGACCTGCTCACCCCGACCAAGCTGATGGAGAAAGCCGTCGGCCAAAGCGTCACCTTGCTACGCACCAACCCCGCCACCGGCGTGGAAACCCGCGAGCGCGCGACCGTGCTCTCTGTCGCGGGCGGCACGGTGCTCAAGATCGGGGAGCGGATCGAGGTGCTGCGCGATGATGGCCTGCCGGTGCGGGTCATCTTCGACCGCGTCCCGCCCAATCTGCGCGCGCGCCCCACGCTCTCGGTCAATCTCGACAGCACCCGCGCCGGTACCCGTCCGGTGGCGCTGCGCTATCTCACCAACGGTCTGGGCTGGAGCGCGGATTATGTCGCGCTCTATAACGAGAAGGGCGGGTCTATCGACATGCAGGGCTGGGTGACGCTCACCAACCAGACCGGCACCACCTTCCACATGGCGGATACCGTGCTGGTCGCAGGCGCCCCGGCGATGGGCGGCGCCGAGCTGCCGGGCGGTGGGCGCGGCTTCGGCGATCGCGGCATGACCCGCGCCGGAACCGAGGCGGCCAGCCGCGAGCGCTTGGGCGATTTCTACCTCTACCCGATCAGCGCGCGGACAACGGTCGCCAATGCGCAGACCAAGCAGGTGAGCTTCCTCGATGTGCAGGGCGTCGCCGCGCGCAAGATCTACTCGCACAGCGTCTATTGGCAGCAGAATGACGAGGAGCCAGAGAACGTCGAAAGCCGCATCGCCTTTTCGACCTCGCGCGATCAGGGCCTCGGCGATGCGCTCCCGGCCGGGACGGTGCGCTTCTACCAGCGCGACAGCGAAGGCACGCCGCAGTTCATCGGCGAAAAAGCGATCTCCCACACCCCGATGGGCAGCGACCTGTCGCTGGTGACGGGCGAGGCCTTCGACATCACGGTGAAATCCGAAGTCGAAAAGCGCGAGACCATCACCGCCGACGAATGGGAAAAGAGCGCGCGTTACCGCGTGGTCGAAGATGGCAAGGTCGTGCAGGAGGTCACGCTGGAGCGGCCGAAGACCTACTATCGCACCACCATGCGCTACACCCTCACCAACGCGAAAGCGGAAGCCGTCGAGGTGCAGCTCACGCAGACCGGCCTTAACCGCAACTGGTGGTCGGATGATTTCCGCATCACCTCGGAAGACATCAAGGGTGAGCAGCTCAACAATGACCAGCGGCGCTTCATTGTCCCCATCCCGGCCGAGGGTGAACGGGTGATCCGCGTCACCTACGAAACTCGCTACTGAGGGCCGGGCAATGCGCCTGCGATCCCTTGCGCTGATGGGAGCTGCGGTGCTTGCTGCGCCGCTATGGGCGCGCGAGGTGATCGACGCCGCGCCGCCATCCGACATCGCGGTCACCATCTACCGCGATCCCGACCGCGACGTGGACGAGCCGCTGGAGGCTGATTACCCCCAAGGCCTCGCCATGATCAGCGAGACCCGCCGGGTGACGCTGCCCGAGGGCGAATCCACGATCCGCTTCGAAGGCGTGGCAGAAGGCATGATCGGCGTCTCGGCCATCGTCACCGGCCTGCCCGGTGGCACGATCGAGAAGAACCGCAACGCGCAATTGCTCTCGCCCGCCGCTTTGGTGGACGGGACGCTTGGCAACCGGGTGACGATCTCTCGGATGAACCCCGCGACCGGTGCGCGGGTGAGCGAGCGGGCGGTGGTGCGAACGCGGGCCGATGGCGGTCTGGTGCTGCAAACCAGCCAAGGCTTCGAGGCGGTGCAATGTTCGGGCCTGCCCGAAACCCTCACCTACGACCGCGTGCCGGATGGGCTCTCGGCCAGCCCAGTGTTCTCGGTCGACACCCGCTCGCCTGAAGGCGGCACCTACGATGTGACGCTGACCTATCTTGCCTGGGGCTTCGACTGGCAGGCCAATTACGTTGCCACCATGCAGGAGAAGGGCGGGGCGGGGGAATTCGACATGGGTGTCCTGAGTTGGCTCACCCTCGTCAACGACAACGGCCAGAGCT
This sequence comes from Porphyrobacter sp. UBA7686, assembly GCA_002482865.1. Taxonomy (GTDB): domain Bacteria; phylum Pseudomonadota; class Alphaproteobacteria; order Sphingomonadales; family Sphingomonadaceae; genus Erythrobacter. Next base: position 4,922 of record DLGU01000073.1, on the reverse strand, counting down.
TCGACCAAGCCCGGCTCCAGATCATCGCTGGCAAGCTCAATGTCGACAGTGACTATGAAAGCCTCGCCGATCCGCCGGTGGCTGAGGCGCTGTGGCTGACCTGCTATCCGTTGGGAACTACCAGCAGCGACATCGCGCCGCCGCCGCCGCCTCCGGTCATGTACGCACCGGAAATGGCCTATCCCGCCCCGGCGATGAGGTCGATGGATGACCGCATGATCATCGTCACTGGATCGCGCCTTGAAGCCGTGTTCGAATCGCCCTCGGTCGTCACCGCGGAAGAAGAGGACATCGGCGATCTGAAGCTGTTCCGCGTGCCCGAACGGGTGGATGTCTCGGCCAAGGGGATGAAGCAGGTCGCTTTCCTCAACAAGGACGCGGTGAAGGCGCGCTATCTCTACCAGGCAGGCAACTGCGATCCGTGGGACTGGATTGAGGAGGAAGATGCGGAGGACGAGGATTTCGTCGCCGCTACCCTGCTGCTGGTGACCAAGAACGAGGAGAAAAAGGGCCTTGGCATCGCTCTCCCGCAAGGCGCGATGACGCTCTATGAGCCGACATCGCGCGGACCGCAGCTCGCCGCGCAGGTGAACTTGCGCGATTATGCACGCGGGCAGGATATCGAACTCGAACTCGGCACCAGCGCGCAGGTCTTCGTGCGCTGCGGCGGGGCGACCGATAAAGGTCCGCCCAAGGATGCGCGCCAATGGACGCCGATGCGCGCCAGCATCACCAACGCCAACCCGCACCCCATCACGCTGCGGCTGCAAGTGGGCTATGCGGGCGAATATGACATCCGGTTCCCAGGCCGAAAGGTCGAGGTGAAGAACGGCTACCAGACGGTCGAACTGACGGTGCCTGCGAACCAGACACAGTCCTTTGATTGGAAGCACCGCGAAGCTGCCGACGAGTAGGGACGGGCGACGCGGCGCCCGCTGAAAAATTTTTCGTTCCCTACTTGTTCCATGAGAACAAACGCGATACATAGGCTCCACCGGGCGGCGGAAAACTGTTTTGCCGCCTCTGGTCAATCGAAGGAGCGCGTGCGATGGCTACCCAATTGAAATTGGTGGAAGAGGACAAAAAAGCCGTGGATCGTCAAAAGGCTCTCGAAGCTGCGCTTGCACAGATTGACCGTGCCTTTGGCAAGGGTTCGGCGATGAAGCTGGGCTCGAAGGAGACCATGCAGGTCGAAGCGATTTCGACCGGATCGCTGGGTCTGGATATTGCACTCGGCATCGGCGGCCTGCCGCGCGGCCGGGTGATCGAAGTTTACGGTCCGGAAAGCTCGGGCAAGACCACGCTGGCGCTGCACGTTATTGCCGAAGCGCAGAAGATGGGCGGCACGGCGGCTTTCGTGGACGCGGAACACGCGCTCGACCCGGTCTATGCCAAGAAGCTCGGCGTCGACATTGACGAGTTGATCGTCTCGCAACCCGATACCGGCGAACAGGCACTGGAGATTGTGGATACGCTAGTGCGTTCCAATGCGATCGATGTGCTGGTGGTCGATTCGGTCGCGGCTCTGGTGCCGCGCGCGGAAATCGAAGGGGAAATGGGCGATTCGCACGTTGGCCTTCAGGCCCGCTTGATGAGCCAGTCCCTGCGCAAGCTGACCGGCTCGATCAGCCGCTCGCGCTGCATGGTGATCTTCATCAACCAGCTGCGCATGAAGATCGGGGTGATGTACGGCAATCCGGAAACCACCACCGGCGGCAATGCGCTGAAGTTCTACGCTTCCGTCCGCCTCGACATCCGCCGCACCGGGCAGATCAAGGACCGCGACGAGATTACCGGCAATGCAACCCGCGTGAAGGTGGTCAAGAACAAGGTCGCCCCGCCGTTCAAGCAGGTCGAATTCGACATCATGTACGGCGAAGGCATCTCCAAGATCGGTGAGATCATCGATCTCGGCGTGAAGGCAGGCTTGGTGGAAAAGTCGGGGAGCTGGTTCTCCTATGACAGTATCCGCATCGGTCAGGGCCGGGAAAACGCCAAGACCTATCTCAAGGAACATCCTGAAGTTTGCGACCGGTTGGAAGCTGCGATCCGCAGCCGCACCGATCAGGTCGCCGGGGAAATGATGACNNGGGCCGGACGCGGACTCTGACGACTGATCCCTAAGCGGGTATCGGGCAAGCATCGCGCGCTTGCCACCCGGACAACCGTGAAGCCGATCACCATCCCACTACGGGGTGCTGGTCGGCTTTTCGGTGCGGGGTGTCGCTGGGTTATCGCGAGGTTATCGCGGGGTTATTGTGCAATCACTGCTCGGTCATTGCGGCAGCGTAACCGCCGATTTTGCGCGCTCCATTGCGAAATCCTCGCGGTTTGCCTAACTGCACCGCCATGACATCGACGAACGAAATCCGCCGCTCCTTCCTCGACTATTTCAGCAAGGCTGGCCACACGGCCACGCCTTCGGCGCCGCTTGTGCCGTACAATGATCCGACGCTGATGTTCGTCAACGCCGGGATGGTGCCGTTCAAGAATGTCTTCACCGGACTGGAAACCCCCGCATCACCGCGCGCGGCCTCCTCGCAGAAATGCGTCCGGGCGGGCGGCAAGCACAATGATCTCGACAATGTCGGTTACACGGCGCGCCACCATACCTTCTTCGAAATGCTGGGGAATTTCTCCTTCGGCGACTATTTCAAAGAGCAGGCGATCGAACATGCCTGGACGCTGCTGACCAGCGAATGGGGTCTGCCCAAGGACAAGCTGACCGTCACCGTCTACCACACCGATGATGAAGCCCACGCCTTGTGGCGCAAGATCGCCGGACTGCCCGACGACCGCATCATCCGCATCTCCACCAGCGACAATTTCTGGTCGATGGGCGACACCGGCCCCTGCGGCCCGTGCTCGGAAATCTTCTACGATCACGGCGATCACATCTTCGGCGGCCCTCCCGGTAGCCCCGATGAAGACGGTGACCGCTTCGTCGAGATCTGGAACCTCGTCTTCATGCAATACGAGCAGCAGGCCGACGGCACCCGCCGCGATCTGCCCAAGCCCTCGATCGACACCGGCATGGGCATCGAACGCGTCGCCGCCGTGCTTCAGGGCGTGCATGATAACTACGACACCGACACCTTCAAGGCGCTGATCGCCGCCAGTGAAGCACTCACCGGCGTCGCCGCGCAAGGCGAACAGGCCGCATCGCACCGCGTGATCGCCGATCACCTGCGTTCGACCAGCTTCCTGATGGCTGACGGGGTGCTCCCGTCCAACGAAGGCCGCGGCTATGTCCTGCGCCGCATCATGCGCCGCGCGATGCGCCACGCCCACCTGCTCGGCGCAGCCGAGCCCTTGATGCACCGCCTCGTCCCCGCGCTCGTCACCGAGATGGGTCAGGCCTATCCTGAGCTTGTTCGCGGGCAGGCGCTGATTTCCGAAGTGCTTGAGCGCGAGGAGGCCCAGTTCCGCCGGACACTCGACAAGGGCCTGAAGCTCCTCGACGAAGCCACTGGTGACATTGCGACGGGCGGCGAGCTCGATGGTGAGATCGCCTTCCGTCTCTACGACACCTACGGCTTCCCCTATGACCTCACCGAGGACGCCTTGCGCGCGCGCGGCATCGGCGTCGACAAGGACGGCTTCGACACCGCCATGGCGCGCCAGAAGGCCGCCGCCCGCGCCGCGTGGAAGGGCAGCGGCGACGCAGCTTCGGGCGAAGTCTGGTTCGACATCGCCGAACGCGAAGGCGCGAGCGAATTCACCGGCTATGCCGCTACCAGCGGAGAAGGTCGGGTGGTCGCCATCGTCAAAGACGGCGCCGAAGTCGCCACCGCCGCAGCGGGTGACGCGGTCGTGATCCTCACCAACCAGACCCCGTTCTACGGCGAAAGCGGCGGCCAGACCGGCGATGCTGGCACTATGGCGAGCCTCGCAGGCTTCAAGGGCACGGTCACTGACACGTCCAAGCCCTTGGGCCGGCTCCACGCGCATCAGGTGCGGATTGAGGCGGGAGAAATCGCGGTGGGCGACACGGTCGAGATGAAGGTCGATGCCGACCGGCGTGACCGTATCCGCGCCAACCACTCGGCTACCCACCTTGTTCACGCTGCGCTGCGCAATCGTCTGGGAGGGCATGTGACGCAGAAGGGCAGCATGGTCGCCGAAGATCGCCTGCGGTTCGATTTCTCGCACCCGGTGGCGCTCACGCCGGATGATATCGCGGCGGTCGAAGCCGAAGTGAACGCCGAAATCCGCGCCAACGAGCAGGTCTCGACCCGCCTGATGACCCCGGATGACGCTGTTGCCGCTGGCGCGCTCGCGCTGTTCGGCGAAAAGTACGGCGACGAAGTGCGCGTGCTGGCGATGGGCCGGTCGGGCAAGGAAGGGCGCAATTACTCGGTCGAATTGTGCGGCGGCACCCATGTGCGCGCGACCGGCGATATCGGCGTGTTCCGGATCGTATCGGAAAGCGCGGTCTCCTCGGGCGTTCGCCGGATCGAAGCGATGACCGGGGAAGGCGCGCGCCAATGGCTGGTCAGCCGTGAAGAGGCGCTCAAGACGGCGGCGAGCGTGATCCGCGCGACGCCGGAGGAAGTGCCCGCGCGCCTCGCGGCGCTGCTCGACGAACGCAAGCGGCTCGAAAAGGAACTGGCCGAGGCGAAGAAGGCGCTGGCGCTGGGCGGTGGCGGTTCAAGCGGCGGCGCGGCGGCAGCGGACGAAGCGATCGCCGGCGTTGCGTTCAGCGGTCAGGTGCTCGACGGGCTCGACCCCAAGGAACTGCGCCCGCTGCTCGATGCGGCGAAACAGCGCATGGGATCGGGTGTGGCGGCGATTATCGCGGTCAATGACGGCAAGGCCAGCATCGCGGCGGCCGTGACCGATGATCTTACCGCCCGTTTCAGCGCGGTCGATCTGGTGCGTGCAGGCGTGGAAGCGCTCGGCGGCAAGGGCGGCGGCGGCCG
>DLGU01000215.1:3114-3236 GCA_002482865.1 Porphyrobacter sp. UBA7686 | reverse complement strand
TGGAGCTTCGCCGCGCAGACCGGCGTGGTCGCGCCGCCTGTCACCTACACCGTCAATGGCGAACAATATGTCGCGGTGCTGGCGGGTTGGGGCGGGGCCTATGCCTTGTCGGTCGATGGCGA
>DLGU01000215.1:0-3060 GCA_002482865.1 Porphyrobacter sp. UBA7686 | reverse complement strand
GTGCGCAACATCTCGCGCCTGCTGGTGTTCAAGATCGGCGGTACTGCCAAGCTTCCGGCTGAGCCCGCGCTGGCCGACTTGCCGCTCGACCCGCCGCCCAGCACGGCAGCGCCCGAGGTGATCGCGGTGGGGCAAGTGAAATATGGCCGTTACTGCGCGGTGTGCCATGCGCCGGGCGCGGTGGGTTCCACCGTCTTGCCGGACCTGCGCCGCGCCGGTTCGCTCGAAAGCGCGGCTGCGTGGAGCGCGGTGGTGCATGACGGCGTGTTGAAAAACAACGGTATGGCGAGTTTCAAAGGCTCTTTGTCGAAAGAGGAGATCGAAGCGATCCGCGCCTATGTCATCAGCCGGGCCAACGCAGACAAGGCCATAGAGGCGGGGAGAAAGGTCGCTCGCCGCTAAGCCAAACAAGGGGTCGCGCCACATGAAGCTGCTTACTGCCGCGGCAATCGCCGCACTTGCCTGGGCCATGCCGCTCGCCGCCGAGGAGGCCGCGCCTGCCGCTGCTGCTCCGGCAGCGGGCGAATGGCGCACCTTCGCTACCGAGGCGTATCGCGGGAAGCGCGACTCTGTCAGCTTCGTCGATGCAAGCCACGGTTGGTACGGAACCGGTGCAGGCGATCTGTTCGCCACCCAGGATGGCGGCGCGACATGGCAGAAGATCGCGAGCCGCCCCGGCACCTTCGTCCGCGCGGTCGGCTTCGTTGACCGCCAGAACGGCTTCATCGGCAATATCGGCACTGACTATTACCCCGGCGTCACCGACGAAACCCCGCTCTACCGCACCCGCGATGGCGGGGTGACGTGGGAAGCGGTCGATACCGGGGATGCCACGATCAAGGGCGTCTGCGCGATCGATATCCTGCCAGTGAAGCGCATCTATCAGGGCGAACTCAAGCCCCGCACCATCATCCACGCCGCCGGGCGTGTGGGCGGGCCGACGGGGATGCTGCGCTCGGTCGACGGGGGCGAGACGTGGAGCGTGATCGATATGAGCGCGCACGCGGGCATGATCCTCGACGTGAAGTTCTTCGATGAGAACACCGGCCTCGTCTTTGCGGCGACCAACGCTGATCCCGCGCAGGCCGAAGGGCTGGTGCTGCGCACCGAGGATGGCGGCAAGACGTGGCGCGAGGTCTACCGCTCGGGCCGCGCCTATGAGCTGATCTGGAAGGCCAGCTTCCCGGAAGGCGGCGACACCGGCTACGCCACGGTGCAAAGCTACGATCCCGAACGCGCCACCCAGCTGGTGATCCGCAGCGATGATCGCGGGCGGACGTGGCGTGAGATCGAAATCGCGCAGGACAAGGCCGCGCGCCAATTCGGCATCGGATTTGTCAGCGCGGATGTGGGCTTTGTCGGCACGGCGGCAGGCGGCTTTGCCACGATAGACGGCGGCACAACGTGGGAGCGCGCGCCCATCGCCCGCGCCGCCAACAAGTTCCAGGCCGTCGGCACCGACAAGGGCGTGCGCGTCTATGCCATCGGTACCGAAGTGCAGGCGATTGACCTGCCCGCCCCACCCAAGCGCTAAGCCATGAGCGGCGATCCCGAGGATATCCGCAACTGGCAGCGCCGCGCGGACGGGATCACGACTTCGGGCAAGCTCGAAGCGCATGATCCTGCGCGCCTCGCAGCTGTCGGCGTGCGGCATGTGGTAAACCTCGCGCTGGCCGAGCACCCCGAGGCGCTGGCGGATGAGGCGGCACTGCTGGCGGCTGCGGGGATTGCGTACACCCATATCCCGGTGCCCTTCGACGCGCCGACGCCTGCCCATGTCGCGGCGCTGGCCGAAGCGCTCGCCGCGCATCCCGGCGCTACCCACGTGCACTGCATCATGAACTGGCGGGTGACGGCGTTCTTCTATCTGCTCGACTGCGCTGCTGGTGTCCCCGAACCCGAGGCCCGCGCGCGGATGGCGCTGGTGTGGAACCCGCTGGAGGATGAGAATGCGCCTCCGGTGTGGCGCGCGCTGGTGGCGGGCGGGGCGTGATCTCCCCCTCCCGCAAGGGGAGGGGTGTTACGTGGTGAAAAAATTCAACTCCAGCAGCACATTGTTCGGGTCAGCGGTGAAGATCTGCCGCAACCCGATCGAGGGGATATCATTCACCCGGTACTCCGCCCCGCGCGCATCGAGCCGCGCCTTCACCACATCAAACGCCCCGCAACGCAATGCGACATGGTGGATCGCGCCCGTCTCGGCCCCGGGCATCACCGCACGGTCAAAGGCGCGCGGGCAATCAACCGAATTGATGTGCAGGATCGCTTGCCCGCTCGCGTCATACATCCAGCGCACCTGATGCGGCGGGAGCGGCGGCGGGCCGTCGCGCTCCTCCAGATCGAGCAGCTCGGCATAGAACCGCGCGGTCTCGGCCAGCCGGTCGGTGATGATGTTCACATGGTCAAGGCGTTCAACGATCATGGGCGCCAGATTGCGCGCGCCGCCCGCGGCTGACCACTGCGAAAAATGGGCTAGTCGCCCGGAGGCCCGGTATAGTCCGAGCCGTAAACCGCGATCCGGATATCGCGGTGCAGATCGGTGTCGAACGGCAGTTTCTGCGTCGCGAAGACGACCGCCATGTTCTGCGCCGGATCGACCCAGAATAGCATCGAGGGGTAACCATCCCAATAGAACTCGCCGACACTGCCGCGGTTCTCCTCGGGCGTTGCCGGGGGCGCGGTGCGCACAAACACATCGAATCCGAACCCGCCGCCGCCTTTGCTCACCAGCCATGAACGGTTCGCGGGCGCAATCCGCGGATCGAGCTGGTCACTTGCCATCAGCCGGATGGTCGAGGGCTTGAGGATGCGCACGCCGTTCAGCGAGCCTTCGCCCAGCAGCATCCGCGCGAAGGTCATGTAATCATCGACCGTCGTGACGATCCCCGATCCGCCCATCGTCATCGGCTGGCCCATGAAACTGGCGTTGAGCAGCCTGTCATCCGGCCACGGGGCGAGCGCGCCGTTCTCGCCTTCATAGATGCGGGCGAGCCGCTGGCGGTCGGCCGCGGTGCGCTGCCACCCGCTGTCCGCCATGCCGAGCGGCTGGAAGATATGCTG
>DLGU01000174.1:14260-17491 GCA_002482865.1 Porphyrobacter sp. UBA7686 | reverse complement strand
CAGGGTTGGCGGCACGGCATGGGCACGGTGCGACAGGCCGACCCAGTCGAGCATGTCACCGACCGACTTGACCACCTTCTTCTCGTCCGTCCCCGCCAGCCGCAGCGGCAGCGCGACATTGTCGAAGGCGGTCAGATAGGGGACCAGCCGAAAGTTCTGGAACACCACCCCCAGTCGCCGCCGCAGCTCCGGCAGGCGTTCGCGCGGCATGGTGATCAGATCCTGCCCGAACATCCGGATCGCCCCCCGCGATGGCCGCTGCGCCAAGTAGAGCAGCTTCAGCAGCGACGTCTTCCCCGCCCCGCTCGCGCCGGTGAGAAAGTAGAAGCTTCCGGGATAAAGCGTGAAGCTGAGATTGCTCAGCACCTCGGGATCGGTGCCGTAGCGCAAGCCGACATTGTCGAATTTCACTTGTCCGGCGAGGCGATCATTCATGTCGCGCACCTATCAGGGGGGCAGGCACGGGGGAAGTCGGAGATCGCAATGCAGGCCATCGATCAGCTGATTTACGCCCCGTAATGTGGAAAACAGAGAGTAAATAGGGGGCTCTGCCGCAGTTGGTCTTGTGCGCGAGAGTGTGGCGAGTATGCAATTTGTGACATGATCATCGCCTGCCCAGCCTGCGGCACCCGTTACGCCGTGCCCGATGCTGCCATCGGCAGTGAGGGCCGGACCGTGCGCTGCGCCAAGTGCAAGCATAGCTGGTTCCAGGATCCGCCCCCATCGCCCGAGGGCGCAGCGCCGGCGGAAGCGCCTCCGCCAGCCCCGGTCGAGCCTGTGGCTGCGCCGCCCGCGCCGCCGCCGGTGGCCGAACCTGTGGCGGTCGCCCCGCCTCCCCCGGCACCCTTCGCGGCAGCGCCCGCGCCCGAACCCGAAACCGCCGGCCCATCGGTCAGCCACTGGCGCTCGCCCGAGCCGCCCGCTGCTCCGACCGCAACCGAAGAAGACGCTTCCGAAGCCGCCTCCACGTCACGGCGCGGCTTCGGTACGCGGGGCGCAACGCCTGTCGAAGCGGCACCGCCCGAGCCGCCCGCGATGGCCGACGACCTGTCTGACCCGCCCTTCGGGGATGAGGAGGACGACGAGAACGGCGGCACGCAATTCGGGTACCGTGCGCCTTTCACCCGGCGGCGCAACACGCTGCGGATGTGGACGCTGGCGGCCATGCTGTTTGCCGCGATGGTGCTCGGCACGATCGTCGCGGTGAATTACTACGGCCTGCCCGAATGGGTGCCGATCAGCCGCCCGACCTTCGGTGTCAGCCGTCCGGGGCTCGAACTCGATTTCCCGCCCGCTGAGCAGAAGAAGAAGATGCTCGAAACCGGTGAGGAGATTTTTGGGGTCCGCGGGACGATCACCAACAATGGGCGCGAAAGCCTTGATGTCCCCAACCTCCTGGTGGTGTTCAGCGACCGGCGTGATCGCAACATCGGCGACTGGCCGGTAACCCCAGCCAAACGCCGCCTCGCCCCTGGGGAGACGATCACTGTGACCCAGGCGATCACCAACATCCCGCCCGGCGCCGCCAAGGCCGCCATCGGCTGGGCGCCCAACTGACCCCCTGATTACGCGCCAATCGCAAGCCATCGTCAAAGAGCTTGCGCGGCGCCATACCCCTTGCTAGGGGCGCGCTCCTACCGCGGGGCCAGCACTTTGGCTGCCCCGACAAACCCGAGTGCGGTCGTGGCGGAATTGGTAGACGCGCAACGTTGAGGTCGTTGTGGGCGAAAGCCCGTGGAAGTTCGAGTCTTCTCGACCGCACCAAACAGTCATCCCTGAAATCGAGATTTCGCCGACTGGCGAGCCAAGTGCCATGACGGGCGCAGGGCTGCGGGATATCGGGCGTGGTCGTCGCACGTGGTGGGTCACAGCGCGCAGAGAGCGCCCGCTCTCCCGGCTCTTTTGGCCGTGAAGCCTGACCGCACGTGCCGCCCGGCTGCGTCAGACAGCGAACCCCAGCATCCCCGCCGCGCACCTTTGCGCCATTGACGCCGATGTAGCCGCCCGCCTGTTCGGCAATCTGTCAGCGGGGGCGGCGACCGTGGGCGAGGCTTGGCTGGCGTGACGGATTTTTTCGATGCAAATAGCGCCAGAGGGACTGCATGTATCACGATCACGGATGGTGCGTATTGGTAAATAGGACAGCAATTTTTTATCCTACACATGCGAGAATAGATGTTCATTCTACTTTATGTTTAGTCAGAATGCGCTTGATTCCTCCACATTGTGCGACGGATTTGCACAATCACCATGATTATCAGAATTTTTCGTGGCTGATCAAACAGACTCGCATGGCCAATTCCAACGCTCGAGCCGACCATGCTGCGTTCATCCATGGACGCGATGCTTCCATTTTTAATCTGATTTCAGTATCTTGCTGGCACCGATTCACAGTTTCTTTACGACCGCCCCCTACAAGAAATGGTGAGTCGGGATGTGGCTATTTTATTTCACGGACTCAGATGAATATTTAAAACAAGAAGGTCGCACTTCATATGATTCGGAAATCCCTCGGATTAGCTTTGATTCGGCCCAGCGTCCGCAACGCCTCGGGCAACACCCACGCGATGATCGCAGCACACAGAAAGCGGGTCGGCGGCTTCGGCCCGCGACCTGCACGCCCCGTCATGCAGTGATCTGACGGGATGATGGATCATGGTTCAGAAGAAACCCGTGACCGTGCTGATGTTCGATATCCTGTTCTGGTGCGCCTTTTTCATGGAGGCCGCCGCGCTCGTCGAATATGTCCGAAATCCCGGCCCTGAAATGGCCTCAATACGGATCGTCTTCTCCGCGTCTGTCTGCTTCGTGTCGAGCCTTATCCTTTGGTATCTCGCGGCGATTCAACGGCTGTTTGCCGCCGTGGGCCTCATAGGGACTTCGATAGCGGTAAAGATGTCGCTCTATATCCAGCTGCCCTCGATGTATTGGTCGGATTACACTTGGATTTCTCTACACATTCTGCCGTTGTTTATACTCGCAGTGGCGATCGGATGTATGATGACCCCGAGTGCAGCTTATTGGCGAAGACGAGAGCAGGATTTGGCTATTGGCGTCTTTGAATAACGCCACATCTGATTTCCATGGCGACAAGAATGCTTGTGATCTACCGATGACGCAACGCGTCATCTGGTAATCATATGTTTTAACAGATGGTTCCTTGCCTATCCGCGCAAGCGGAGCGCCCCACCGTCAATGCCCCAAAAAGCGATCCGACGTTCACCCCATCAG
>DLGU01000174.1:8522-14147 GCA_002482865.1 Porphyrobacter sp. UBA7686 | reverse complement strand
CTACAAGGGGCGCGCTTGATTATGGCTCGGAGATCGCTCGGATTGGCATTATTTCGGTCCGTCGTTCGCCACGACGCGGGCAACACGCTCGCGATGACCGCAGCTGCCATGGTTCCCATCATCGCGCTGGTCGGCGGAGGCGTAGACATCAGCCGCATGTATCTCGTGCAGTCGCGGCTTCAATCGGCTTGCGATGCCGGCGCTTTGGCGTCCCGGCGCTCAATGAGCGGCCTGAACTGGACAAGCGAATCGCGGCAGGTCGCTGAGAACTACTTTAGCGCGAACTTTCCCCAGGGAAGGTATGCCACTGGTGACCTGGCGGCGACGTTTTCGGCCAATGCCGCTGGCGCGGTGCGAGGCACGGCCGCTGCTGATGTTCCGATGACCCTGATGAACTTCTTTGGCGTTGAGACACAGGAAGTGACCGTCACGTGTTTGGCGGATCTAAACTTGCCCAATACTGACGTCATGATGGTCCTGGATACGACCCTATCGATGAATGACCCCAATCCGGGCGACAGCATCAGACGGATCGATGCGCTTACGAATGCCGTCACATCATTCTTTGATACGTTGGAGGCCGCAAAGCCTGAAGGGGCGCGTATCCGTTACGGCTTCGTGCCGTATTCCCAGACCGTAAACGTGGGCACATTGCTCAAGAGGGATTGGGTTCAGGACTTTGGGACCTATGACTCGCGGGAGCCTGATGGCATTGACACTTGGCAAGATGCCGGAAGCCCGCCCAGCAGTACCGTAAGTCAAACAACGTCAGCTTATCTTAGCGGCACCAACAATGCGCGCCCTCGCTATCGAGCGCCGTCGGAGAGCTGCCCGACAAGCATTCCCTCGGAGAACTGGCGCGACACGGCGACGGCATGGAGCAATTGGGACCCTTCGCCGGCGTCGCTGCCGCGCTCACGTACGCGCATTCGAACTGTCAATGGCACGCAATTCTCCGTTCAGCGCGATGCGAGCGGCAACTGTTGGATCACACCCCGTGATTGGGTCGATTATCGAGAACAGCAGACAGAAACGGTCCGCGAAAACACCAGTTCCGGGACTTCCCCTTTCACGAGAACAGTGCGTCACTGGATTTATCGACCGGTTCAGTACGATCTTCGGCCACTGAAGGGGACTGGTTCCGGCGATGAACCTGTTTCCGGTGGAAGTTTCACCGCACCTGTGAACGATAATCAGACGAACCGGACCATCAGATGGCCAGATGGCGATCGTGGATGCATCGAGGAGCGGGCTACGCGGCGAACGAATGAAACATTTCTAACGCCGCGCTACGATATGGAAATCGACCTCCTACCAGACACTTCGGATCCTGACACGCAATGGAAGCCTTACCTGCCGGCGCTGGTTTACGCGCGGAATGTGACATCGGAAAATCGAGAAACTGAAATCCGCGTCTCAAGAAATCCGTTTTTCAATGGTCGATGGGTTTTTAGCCAAACGTATCCAAGTTACACCCGTCAGATGAGCCTGACACAGACTCTCAACTACTTCAATCCCTTTGGTGGCAACTTTGGTATTTACGAAGGCGCTTGTCCGTCGCCCGCACGCAAGCTTGATGAAATGTCGAGGACGCAGCTACAGTCTTACATGGGCTCACTTCGGCCCCAAGGATATACCTATCACGAGATCGGCATGCTGTGGGGCCTTCGTCTTATCTCACGTGAGGGTCTGTTCAGTTCAGAACACCGTGTGGCAGATGCTGGCGGCGCCGTGCAGAGACACATGATTTTCATGGTAGACGGGCAGAGGGACACAAGGCCGTTCACCTATTCAGCGTGGGGAATTGCTGCTGTGGCAAGACGTCGCACGGCGATGGATTCCTTCCCGACAAGAGCTGCGGAAGACGCAGTATCTGAACAGCGCCTCAGTGAGCTTTGCTCCATTGCGAAAGACAATAAGAACATCACGCTTTGGGTTATCGCTTTTGGGACCCAACTCGATCAAGGTCTGATCGATTGTGCTTCACCAGATAAAGCATTTGAAGCACGAAACGCGGCGGAATTGACCGAGACCTTTTCCCAAATCGCAACCCAAATGGCCGAGCTTAGGTTGACTGATTGATGTTTATTCGGGATCCCCTGATCAATCGAAACCTTGGACGCGATACGTCGGGAGCTACAATCGTAGAATTTGCGGTTGTTGCTCCGATATTTATCGGCATCATAATGTTCATTTTTGATATGGGCTTTATGGCATATGCACGATCTATACTTAGCGGAGAGGTGAATGCAGTTGGGCGCGCATCGGCGCTTGAGACTGCCACTGATGAGACAAGAGCCGATATGGATGCTCGTGTCGCTGAGCAAGTCAGATTAATCGTGCCAGATGGTGCCGTTACCTTTGAACGAGAGTCGTTCAATACTTACGGTTTAGCACAAACGCGTGTCGAACCTTTCGTGGATGTCAATGATAACGATCGCTGCGATACTGGAGAGAGCTACCTTGATTTAAACGGCAATAGCCGGTTCGATCTTGACGGGGCCAGAGCCGGAGGAGGAGGAGCTCGTGATGTTGTTATCTATACGGCTACCTTGCGGTATACTCGATTTTTCCCGGTCGCTGAGTTCTTTGGTATGAATAGAGACGTTGAACTACAAGCCCGCACGATATTGAAGAACCAACCGTTCGATCAGCAGTCTCAGCCTAATTCTCGTGTATGTCTGTGATGTTCTATACCAATAGCCGTTCAGGCACGGAGCCAACCAGCAGGAATATCCTTCGGGATGTCCAAGGCGTAGCGCTGACGGAGTTTGCGTTTGCGCTTCCGATTTTGCTTATCATGACGGCATTCGGATTGGAGTTAGCGAACTACGTCCTTGCAATAAAAAGGATCGGAGATGTCGCGGTTATGGTCACTGATAACGCGTCGAGAATGGGAACACGAAGCGCAGGCCTAAGCGTCCAGCAAATCTCTGAGGCCGAAATCAACGATGTGTTCGTAGGCGCGCAACTGCAAGGCAACCTGCCGGATTTTGCACGGAATGGAAGAATTATCGTTTCAAGCCTTCAGAGAAATGCCGATGGAGGCCAATGGATTGCGTGGCAACGATGTTTTGGCGAAGGCAATTTCAGCTCTGCTTACGGTGTCGAAGGCGAGGGAGAAAGGGGCACATCGTTCGAAGGCATGGGGCCACCAGATCAGCGCTTGCAGGCACCTGCAGGCACATCAGTCATGGTGACCGAAATATACTACACCTACGAGCCCCTCTTCACCATAACGGGTGTGAGAACCTCACCGATTACAGAATTCGCCGCATTCAATACCAGAGCGAGTCGGGATCTTTCCGCACCGCGCAATGCGGAGAGTGTTGAACCATCTTCGTGTGACTAGCTCCAAACTTTCTGAACGGGAGGGTGCTGCAGACCTTCTGCAATTCCGGTGCATGAATCTGCAATTCCGGTGCATGAATATGTGTCGCCGCTAAGTCTTTGTGCCAGCCGTGATGCGTCCTGCGGCGGCCTGAGGCGTCATGGACCGGTGCTTGCCGCCGTGAGTCCCGGCTTCCGCTAGGACGACGAATAAGGCAGCGTCATCCCTCGGTTTGCCGAAAGCTGGGCGCGCGGCACACCCTTCGTCAGATACCCAGCCCCTCATCGACGCTTTATTAAGGGCTTTGCGGGCATGGGTCCGCGGGTGAAAGATCACCACCGTCTCACTATGATCCGCGATCGCGGACTTCAGGCGATTCCTGATCGCGATGTCTTTTCACATATCACGCATCTCGCCAGCACCATGTTCAATTGTCCGATTGCGATGCTCTCAGTGATCGAGGAAGAACGGCACTGGTTTCTGGGGCGCACCGGCACCGACTTGCGCGAAACCCCAATCGAAGATCCGTTCTGCGCCTTCTGTGTGCTGAACCAGGGTCCGCTGCTGATCGCGGACGCACGGACTGAAGAGCGCCTGAGGGGCAGCCAACTGGTCACCGACGGCCCACTGATTCGTTCCTATCTCGGCGTGCCTATCCGATCAGACGAAGGCGCACTGCTGGGCGCTCTGTGTGTGATCTCGCCCGAAGCGGATGCCTTCCGGCCCGAGCAGATCGCATCGCTGTCGATGCTAGCCGAGCTCGCGGAGCAAAGCCTCGCACTCAATGCCCGTACCCGCGCGTTGAGCCTTGCCAATGTAGCGCTCCAGGAATCGACCCAAGTTTTTCGTCAGGCCGAACGTGCGGTCAATGTCGGCAGCTGGCGGGTCGATATCGCCACCCGGCGGCTGCACTGGTCCGATCAGGTGTTCGATATCGCCGGACTGGAGCCAGGCCGATCCGTCAGCGTCCCCGATGTTGTCCAGCTCTATCAGCCCGAAGACCGCCCGATGGTCAGCAAGGCGATCAACGACACCATCGAAGACGGCAAACCGTTCAGCTTTGAGACCACCATCCGCCGCCGCGACGGCGAACGGCGCCGCATCCGCGTGGTCGGCGAACGAATGGATGTCGACGGGCAACCCGAATGTGTTGCCGGGATCATCCTCGATTGCACCGAAGAACACCTGCGCAATGTTGCCCTGAACCGTGCGGCCGAACGTGACCGGCTAACGGGTCTCTACAACCGCGCCAGCTTCGATCGCAGGCTTGCCAAGGCGATGCAGGCGGCCGAGGCCGAGCTGGTAACGATCGCCCTGCTCGATCTCGACGGGTTCAAGGACGTCAATGACACGCTGGGCCATCTGGTCGGAGACCGGGTGCTGGAAACCATCGCCGAACAGCTCACGATGCGGATTGCGCCGGGCATGTTTCTGGCGCGCTGGGGCGGCGACGAATTCGCTATGCTGTTCCCGCCCGCGATGACGCTTGATGAAGTGACTCGCTTCCTTGAGGACCTGCTGGCCGAATTCGAGGAGATGCCGCCTCTGGGCAGCACCATGCTCAAGATCGGCGCGACCTGCGGCGTGGCGCAAATGAGCACCTCGGCGAGCAGCGAGGAAATCATGCGCCGGGCAGACCTTGCACTGTATCGCGGCAAGGAAGCCGGGCGCGGCGCGGTTGTGTGCTGGGATCACCACATTGAAGCGCGCCAGTCCGAACGCCAGACCGCCATCGCGCAGCTGCGCGGGGCGCTCAACAGCGGACGGGCGATGGCGGCCTATCAACCAATCTGCGATCTGGAGAGCGGCGAAGTCGTCTCGGTCGAAGCGCTGCTGCGGCTGCGCGACGAGGATGGACGTCTGCTGGCTGCGAGTGACGTGTTTGCCGCCCTGCTCGATCCCGAATTGTCGCGCCGGGTCAGCCGGGTCATGCTCGATTCAGTGGTAGCCGATGGCACCGCGATCCTCGCTCTGTTCGGGCCTGACACACGAATCGGGCTCAACCTGTCGGAAGCCGATTTGCGGCGCGGCGATTTCGTGCAGCATCTGATCGACGTGATCGACGACAGCGCACTCAGCCCCCAGAACATCACCATCGAAGTGACCGAGACCATGCTGATCGACGCGGGCGGGCAGCTGCGCGCGTCACTGGCGATGCTGGATGAATGCGGCTTCACCATCTGCCTCGACGATTTCGGCACCGGGTTCTCGTCACTCACCCATCTGCGCGCCTTCCCGATCCACAAGGTCAAGATCGACCGCGATTTCATCGCCGGGATTGGCGAGGATCACCA
>DLGU01000174.1:6384-8425 GCA_002482865.1 Porphyrobacter sp. UBA7686 | reverse complement strand
GTCGAGACCGAGGAGCAGGAGATCTTCCTGCGCGCCATCGGCTGCCGCCATGTGCAGGGCTATCGCTATGGCCGGCCGATGCTGCTGGCGGATTTGCAGGCGCGCTTTGCCGATGCAGACGGGTCCGGAACGCAGGAGCGCCGCCGGGCGTGATTACCGTGTGAGCGGCGCGGTCTGGGCCACGTCCCCGGACTTGAAGATGAAGGTCTGCACACTGGTGCCGCCGCCGATATTGACCCGGTTTTCCTGCCGCGCCCAGACATCGGTCAGGATTTGCGAATTGATCCGGATCAGTGCCTCACCTTCTGGTGCAGGCGTCTCCTGATAGACCCACAGACTGCCGCCGGTGATCTCGCTGCCGACGTAATCGGGGGTAATGATCTCGCCATTGACCACCAAAAGGAAGCGCCGGGTGACATAGCGCGCGAAGGCCTCGCGGCTGTCCTCGCTGCCAATGATATCGGGCGTGTGGATGTTGGGATTGCCTGTCCGTTGCACCACCAGCGCATGTTCGGCATCGTGGACCGGCACCTGATGCGCGATCTCGATCATGCCGGTGCGTTCGTTGAGGCTGACCGTGCTGATCGCGAACTTCTGCTGATGCGCAGCCGCAGTGCCGGCCCCGATTGGGGCCAGCACCAGCGCGAGCAACACCAGCAGCCGGCGGATCATTTCTTCTTCTTGTCCGGCTCGGCCCCGGCGGCTTCACCCATCAGATCGCGGCTGACGCGCGACTTCGACGCTTCGTCCTTGAAGGCCTCGATCCGGCTCGGGATGATGCGGCGCGGATAGTGGTTGTTTTCCAGATCGGCATCGCCGGTTTCCCAATCGGGATCGACCACCACCTGCACCAGCTCCTTGCCCTTGGGGTACACCAGCAGCTTGGCCACTTCGCGCGAATTGCGCCGCCAGATTTCCGCCGGGATGTTGAGCTTTTCGGTCGAGCCGTCCTTGAAGGTCAGGCCGAGGATGATCGGCATCACCAGCCCGCCCTTGTTGGTGAAGTTGAGGACGTAGTAATTCGCATCCTCCTTCACCGCGCGGTCGAACGCGGCGCGTTCCCACGGGAGCAGGCCTTCGAGGAAATCGGTGTAGCCCTTGCGGTCCTTGGGCGTGACGGTGAATTCGTCGTTCTTGTCGTAGAAATCGGTCACACCGGGGTTTTCAAGCACCCAGATCGGCAAGCCCTGCTGTTCATTGAGACCGATGCCGACCACCTCAGGCTCCTCGGCGCGTTCCGCCCGGCGACGCGGTAGGTCGATGTCCGGGTTCTTGCTGTCCATCTTCAGCCGGTAGATCGAATCTAGCGTGATATCGACGTGATCGGTGGTGTAGAACCAGCCGCGCCAGAACCAGTCGAGATCAGTGCCCGCTGGCTTCCTCGATCGTGCGGAAGAAGTCGGCCGGGGTGGGACGCTTGAACTTCCAGCGGCGGGCATATTCCTTCAGCGCAAAGTCAAAGCGCTCACGCCCGATGATCGTGTCGCGCAGCAGGTGGTAGGCGGCGCTCGGCTTGCCATAGGCGTTCGCGCCCAGATCGGTGATCGAATCCGACTGCGTCATGATCGGCTGCTGGTTGTTCGACACCATGTAGCTGACCATGTCGCGCGGCAGGCTGCGGGTCCACGGCATGTTCGGGTCCCACTCGTAGCCCGCGACCGAATCGAGGAAGGAGTTCAACCCTTCATCCATCCACGTCCACTGGCGTTCATCCGAATTGACCGTCATCGGGAAGTAGATGTGCCCGATTTCGTGGATCACCACGCCGACCAGGAACATCTTCTCGGCCAGCGAATAGGTGCGGCTGCCATCCTTGTTCAGGGTGGTGCGCGGGCCGTTGAAGGTGATCATCGGATATTCCATCCCGCCAACCGGCCCGTTAACGGACTGCGCGGTGGGATAGGGGTAATCGAAGCTGAAGCGCGAATAGACCTTCAGGGTGTGGACCACGGCGGCGGTGGAATACTTCTTCCACAGATCCCCGCCTTCCTTGGGCCAGAAGCTCATGGCGAGCACGGTCTCGTTCTCGGCACCGGGCTGC
>DLGU01000174.1:3885-6330 GCA_002482865.1 Porphyrobacter sp. UBA7686 | reverse complement strand
CGAAATCGCGGACATTGGTGGCGGCGAATTGCCACGTCTTGCTGCCCTTGGGATTGCCTGCCTCGGCAGCGGCGGCTTCGGCCGGGGTGACGACGAAGACCGGCGCATCGGCGTTCTTCGCGGTTTCGAGCCGCTGGCGCTGGGCTGCGGTGAGCACCTGCGTCGGGGTTCTGGATCGTGCCGGTTGCGGCGACGATATGGTCCGACGGCACGGTCAGGTCGACCTCGTAATCGCCGAATTCGAGCGTGAATTCGCCGCGGCCCAAGAACTCCTTGTTGTGCCAGCCTTCGTAGTCCGAATAGACCACCATGCGCGGGAACCACTGGGCGAGCAGGAAGATGTCGTTCCCGCCCTTGCGCGGATCATCGGGGAAGTGCTCGTAACCCGAACGCGCGTTGACGGCGTCTTCCTCGACGATGTTGAACGCCCACTCGATGACAAATTCGCTCGTCTCACCCGGAGCCAGCGGTGCTGGCAGATCGATCCGCATCAGCGTGCCGACGATGGTGTGCGGCAGCTTTCCGCCCGACAGCGTGGTCACGGCGCTGATGTCATAGCCATACTGGTTGTCGGCCATTGCCTGTTGGCGGCGCAGCTCCTCGAAGGACAGCTTGGTCGGCTCGCTGCCGGAACCCAGCGTCACCTTCGGCCCGCGCCGCCCGGGGCCGCCGAACGCATCGGTCAGTTCGGCCATCGAATCGGTTTTGAAGATGTTCTGATCAAGCTGCATCCACAGCCACGGCAGGCTGTCAGGCGAATTGTTGGTGTACCGCACCGTCGCGCGCGCGGTGATGCGGCGCTTGGTTTCGTCCAGTTCGGCGGTGATCTTGTAGTCGACCTTCTGCTGCCAGTATTCATGCCCCGGCGCGCCGCTGGCGTTGCGATAGGTGTTGGCGTCAGGCAGGACCTCGTCCAGCTGACGGAACTTGTCTTCGTAATTGCCCTTGGTCTGCTGCACGCCCTGAGCGTGAGCGGGGATGGCGAACAGCAGGGCGGCAAGACACAGCACGAAACGCAAGGGCGCTCTCCGGGAAAATTGCAGACGCGGTTGAGAGCGCAAAACCGGCGGGCGCGCAAGTGACTATGCTGCGCAGGCCGTGATATTGTATATCATGCGGCATCGAAGTCACGCTCTTGGCGCTGGCGGCCGATCGCTCTATCGCCTCCCGCCATGACCCAGCCACCATGGCACGACCTGCACGAAGCCGCCTGCGCGCGCGGGGAGGCGACCTATCGCGATCCCGACACCGGCTACACCGTGTTCACCCGCGTGGCCCATCTGGCGCGCGGCAAGTGCTGCGGATCGGCGTGCCGGCATTGCCCTTACGATCACGAGGCCGTACCGACGCGCCGCTGACTAACCGGAGAACCCGCCCCATGAAGACCCGCGCCGCCGTTGCCTTTGAAGCGAAGATGCCGCTCGAAATCGTCGAACTCGACCTTGAGGGGCCAAAGGCGGGCGAAGTGCTGGTCGAAATCATGGCGACCGGCATTTGCCATACGGACGCCTACACGCTCGACGGCTTCGACAGCGAGGGCATCTTCCCCTCCGTGCTCGGTCATGAGGGCGCAGGGATCGTGCGCGAAATCGGCCCCGGCGTCACCAGCGTGAAGCCGGGCGATCACGTGATCCCTCTCTACACCCCCGAATGCCGCCAGTGTAAGTCGTGCCTTTCGGGCAAGACCAACCTGTGCACCGCGATCCGCGCCACCCAGGGCAAGGGGCTGATGCCCGACGGCACCACGCGGTTCAGCTACAAGGGCCAGCCGATCTACCACTACATGGGCTGCTCGACCTTCTCGAACTTCACCGTGCTGCCCGAAATCGCGGTCGCCAAAATCCGTGAGGACGCGCCGTTCCAGAGCGCCTGCTACATCGGCTGCGGCGTGACCACCGGGGTCGGCGCTGTGACCAATACCGCCAAGGTGCAAGTCGGCGACAATGTCGTGGTGTTCGGCCTCGGCGGGATCGGCCTTAACGTTATTCAGGGCGCACGTCTGGCGGGGGCAAACCTGATCATCGGGGTCGACATCAACCCTTCGCGCGAGGATTGGGGCCGCCAGTTCGGCATGACCCACTTCCTCAACTCCAAGGGCATGAGCCGGGAAGAGGTGGTCGCCAAGATCGTCGAAATGACCGATGGCGGCGCGGATTACACCTTCGATGCCACCGGCAACACCGAAGTGATGCGCACCGCTTTGGAAGCCTGCCACCGCGGTTGGGGCACCTCGATCATCATCGGGGTCGCCGAAGCGGGCAAGGAAATCGCCACCCGCCCGTTCCAGCTCGTCACCGGGCGCAACTGGCGCGGCACGGCGTTCGGCGGGGCCAAAGGCCGCACCGATGTGCCCAAGATCGTCGACATGTACATGACCGGTAAAATCCAGATCGACCCGATGATCACGCACGTGATGGGTCTGGAAGAGATCAACACCGCCTTCGA
>DLGU01000174.1:240-3874 GCA_002482865.1 Porphyrobacter sp. UBA7686 | reverse complement strand
GAAGGCAAGTCGATCCGCAGCGTCGTGGTGTTCTAGGGCGCCATCTCGCCAAACCGCCCGCCGAAGAACAGCAGCGGGCGTCCATTGCCGGTGTCAGCCTGCGCGATCCCGGTCACCGCGCCGAGGATCAGCGTATGGTCACCCGCCGGGTGCACCGCATAGCGGCGGCAGGCGATGTGGGCGAGCGCGCCGCGGACTACCGGCAGTCCGCTTGGCCCCGGCTCGAAATCCGCCGGATCAAGCGCACTGTCCCCGCGCGCGGCATAGCGCCGGGCGAGCGCCTGCTGGCTATCAGCCAGAATGCTGAACGCAAACGCCTTAGCCCCAGCATAGGTATCATACAGGCTCGCTGAATTCTGCAAGCTCCAGCTCACCAGCATCGGATCGAGTGAGATCGACACCAGCGAGTTGATCGTCATCGCCGACACGCCGCCGCCCGGCGGTACCAGCGAGATCACCGCCACCCCGGTCGCAAATTGCCCCATCAGCTGGCGGAAGGCGCGCGTCTCGGCAGGAATATCCGGAGCAGTAGCAGGCACGAGGGTCTCCGGCGATCAAGGGAAAGGCGCGCGTCGGGGGTGATCGGCACACCGCCCCACTGTGTCAATCAATGCCGTCGCCCACGGTTCCAGCGGCAGCGGGGAAAGCGCCCGATTGTCAGTCCTGTGGTTAACCGCGTGGTTACGTCCGCTCGCTATGGCAAGGTTTGCGCTTCGCCCACACGGGCCATGCAGGTGAGGAATGTACGAGAGCAGCATTGCATCGAGCCGCCTGACGGTCGCAGCGGTGGAGGGCTTCCCGCCTGAAATCAACACGCTTGCATCCTGCAATCTTGCCGGACACGGTTTCCTGCGCGCTGCCTGGTATGCAGGCCGCGCGCCCAATCGCGGACGGACGCTGCTGTTGCGGCGCGGCGGTGACGGCACGGTGCTGGCGGCGATCCCGACCATCACCTTCGGCCCCATGATCGGCCGCGCACGCAAGGTGCCGGGATCATACTGGCCGCTGCGCAGTCCGCTGTTTGCGCCCGATTGCGACCTATTCGAGCTCGCCCATGCTCTTGATCACACCGCCGCGCGCTGCCTTGGCCCGGTGTGGCGGGTTGGCCCGGCGCGCTGTGACGATCCGGCGACCACGCTGCTGATTGCCGCCGCGCAGCTCGCCAACTGGACCGTGCTGTCGCGCCCCGCCGGCACAAGCTGGGTG
This sequence comes from Porphyrobacter sp. UBA7686, assembly GCA_002482865.1. GTDB lineage: Bacteria > Pseudomonadota > Alphaproteobacteria > Sphingomonadales > Sphingomonadaceae > Erythrobacter. The sequence goes on along the minus strand of DLGU01000174.1, from coordinate 2,668 downwards.
ATCGACCTCGACGCTGCCCGCCAGCGGGGCTGGCCCAGCGCCTCGACCGCCCGAAAATTGCGCGCGGCGTGGCGCAAGCTGGAAGACCACGGCACCCCGCGCTGGCGCTACGTGCGCGGGACGAGCTGGGACACCGGCGCGCTTGAGGACATGGGCCGGATCGAAGCCGCAAGCTGGATCGGCCGCACCACCGACGGCAGCGGCGCCAAGTTCATGACCCCCGCTCAGCGCGCCTTGTGGAGCCATGTGCTGAGCGATCCCGTCCTCGCCGAGAATCTCTCCGCCACGATCCTGATGATGGGCGATCGTCCGGTCGCTTTCAGCTTCGATCTCGACGATGGCCCGGTGCAATATGGCATTGCCGGCAGCTATGTCGAAGGCCTGAAGCACCTCGGCATCGGCAAGCTCACCAATTACCGCGCAATGGAAGACGCCATTGCCGATGGGCAAAGCGTGATGGACATGGGCGCGGGCGACACCGGCTACAAGAAAGACATGGGCGCGGTAGAAGGCTACGACATGGCCGATCTGCTGTTCGTACGCAGCCGCTCGCCTGCGCGGATGCTGGCGCAGGCCTGGGGCGAGGAACTGGCGCCCACCCCCGCCACCGCCGCGATCATGCCGTGCAGGACCGTTGATGGCTGAAGCTGACCCCATCTCCAAACCCTCGCTCGCCGCACAGGTCCGCACGGCGGTGATCTGGCGCTCGGGCAGTCAGGTGCTGACCCAGATCGTGTCCTGGGCCTCGACCCTGATCGTGATCCGCCTGCTCGCGCCGCAGGATTATGGCCTGTTCGCGATGGCACAGGTGATGCTGACGCTGCTCAGCACCATGAACGGCTGGGGTCTGGCGAGTGCACTGATCCGCGAGGAGGAGGTGACCGAGGAACGCCTGCGCCAGACGTTGGGGATGCTGATCCTGCTCAATGGCGGGCTGGCGCTGACTCAGTTCCTGGCCGCGCCGCTGGTGGCTCTGTGGTTCGAACAGCCGATGGTGACAGACCTGCTGCGCGTGCAATCGCTGCTCTATCTCGCGGTGCCGTTCTGCGCCCTGCCGCACGCGATGCTGAGCCGCAAGATGGATTTCCGCCGCCCGGCACAGGTGCGGCTGGCGGCAGCCTTGGCGGGTGCGGTGACCGCTTTGACTGGCGCTCTGAGCGGCTGGGGCGTGTGGACGCTGGTGGCCGCGCCGATGATCATGCTGCTGACCGAAGCGGTCGGCATGACATGGGCCGCGCGCGCGCCGATCCGCCCGATCTTCCGCTTCGCCGGCGCCGGCCATATCGCCGGCTTCGGCGGAGTGATGACCGCAACGCAGCTGTTCTGGTTCGTCCAGAGCCAAGCCGATGTGATGATTGCCGGGCGCGTGCTCGATGCGCATAGCTTGGGCGTTTACACCACCGGCCTGTTCCTCGCCCAATTGCTCGCGGCCAAGTTCGTGCCGCCGATCAACGAAGTCGCCTATGCCGCCTATTCGCGCCAGCAGGGCGAGGGGCTGAGCGATTGGGGTTCCTCCGCACTGCTCGCCACGATCCGGTTGGTGATGATGGTGGGCCTGCCCGCCTATGCCGGGATCGCGGTGGTCGCGCCGGTGCTGGTGCCGGTGCTGCTCGGCGAAAAGTGGATCCAGATCGTCCCGCTGCTGCCGATCCTCGCGGCTGCGATGGCGATGCTGACGCTGCAAATCCTGTTCTCGCCCGCGACCAATGCGCGCGGTTTTCCGGGGATCGCGCTCAAGGTGACGATGCTGGGCGCGGTGGTGATGCCGCTGGCGTTCCTGACCGGTTCGAACTGGGGCCTCGTCGGCTTTGCCTGGGGCTGGGTCGGCGGGATGGCGGTGCTGACCGGGGCGACGATCCTGCTATCGCGTCCCGTGCTGGGCTTCAGCTATGCCGGATTGGCGAGCGCGATCGCACCCCCGGCGGCGGCGGCGCTGGTGATGGCGGCGGGCGTAGGCTTGATGCTGCGGGCCTTGCCTGAGGTGCCGGACATCGCCGCGCTGGCGAGCGCCGTGCTGCTCGGCGTGGGTCTGTACCTCGGCGCGCTCCACCTGATCGCGCCTGACCGCATGGCCGAGGCGCTGCATTTCCTGCGCAATCGCGGTGAGGCGGAACCGGCTCCGGCGGAGTGACCACTAGCAAAGCTGCGCGATTGACTTGGGCCCGGTGATACGGTTGGGCAGTCGGATGAGCACCACCCGTCCCGCCCCCGTCACCCGCTTCTATCCCACCGGCGGCATCGAGCTTGCCGTGCACGAATGGGCCTCTGACGGCGGCGGCAAGCCGCTTGTCTTCGCCCATGCGACCGGGTTCCACGGGCGGGTGTTCGACGCCATTGTCGAGGCTTTCCCCAGCCACCCCGCCTATGCCATCGACCTGCGCGGCCATGGGCAATCGCGCGCCGGGCCGATTGACGACTGGCGGGTCGT
>DLGU01000174.1:0-124 GCA_002482865.1 Porphyrobacter sp. UBA7686 | reverse complement strand
GCCGGAGCGGTTCAGCCGCCTCGTGCTGTTCGATCCGGTGATCCTCGCGCCCGAGTTCTACGGGGACGGCCAGCCGCTCTACACCGCTGACAACCCCCACCCCGCGATCCGCCGCAAGCGCGAC
>DLGU01000160.1:586-2894 GCA_002482865.1 Porphyrobacter sp. UBA7686 | reverse complement strand
GGGCGTCTATGCGCTGGACGAGGCGACCGGTCATGTCGCGGCGCATGTCGCGCGGGCGACGGTTTTGGCCACGGGCGGTGCGGGCCGCTGCTACCTGTTCAGCACCGCGCCGCGCGGCGCGACCGGAGATGGCATCGCCATGGCCTGGCGCGCGGGCGCGCGCGTTTCGAACATGGAGATGATGCAGTTCCACCCGACCTGCCTTTACAATCTCGACGTGAAGAACTTCCTCATCACCGAAGCTGTCAGGGGCGAGGGCGGGCATCTGCTCCACCCCGAAACCGGGCGGCGCTTCATGGTCGATTACGACCCCGAGCGGATGGAGCTGGCCCCCCGCGATGTGGTCGCCCGCGCGATCGACGACCAGATCAAGCGCTTCGGCTTGGATTACGTGCATCTCGATATCAGCCACCAGCCGGCCGACTTCGTGAAGGGCCATTTCCCGACGATCTACGACAAGCTGATGGGTCTGGGCATCGACATGACGACCCAGCCGATCCCGGTCGTGCCTGCGCAGCACTACACCTGCGGCGGCGTGGTGGTGGGCCTCGACGCGCGCACCGATGTGCCGGGGCTGTGGGCGGCGGGCGAATGCACCGAAAGCGGCCTCCACGGCGCGAACCGGCTGGCGTCCAACAGCTTGCTCGAGTGTTTCGTCTTCGGCGAGGCGGCCGCGCAGGATATCCTCGCGCGCTGGGACCGCCTTGAGGATGTGCCCGCGATCCTGCCGTGGGACGAAAGCCGCGTGACCGACTCCGATGAGGAAGTCGTGATCAAGCAGAACTGGACCGAAATCCGCCGCTTCATGTGGAATTACGTCGGCATCGTGCGCACCACCAAGCGGCTGGAACGCGCCGCAAGCCGCATCGAACTGCTGAAACGCGAGGTGGAAGATTACTACGGCGCCTTCCGCGTGACGACCGACCTGATCGAGCTGCGCAATCTGCTGCAATCGGCAGAGCTGATCGTGGCATCAGCCCTCAAGCGTAAGGAAAGCCGGGGCCTGCATTACACGCTGGATTATCCTGAGCTGGCGGATGAGGCGAAGGATACGGTGCTGGTGCCGTAGCCTATTGCCCGCGTCCAGCGTCGATGACGGATTGCAGCATGTCGCGGATGTCGTTGGCAGATGAGGTCCAGCATTCGAGATCTGGATGTGACGTTTCAAGATGCTCGCCCAGCGAGAGCTTCACCTCGCGCTTTCCGCCTGTCGACACAATTATCTCTGCCCGTGCGCTGCGATCAATAGAGGCGCATTGTTCATCGACGAGGCCTACCGTTTTGGCAGTTTCGGCAAGGGTATTAAGTTCCATGAGCAGAGTTGACGCTACATTTCCAAAGCTAGGCTCTCCGCGCGGTTGACCCTTGTCGGGCTCGCTCGTCCAGACACCCGGAATGAACCGGAATTGGCCGGTTTCGAGGTTAATCTGCAGGTTGCCCGGTTCACCCCATTCGGAATGATCAACAGTGCCGCTGACGATCCGCTCCCCATCGCTGCGTGCCAGCGCGCTTGTGCTGAGTGTCAGGCTTGCTGCACCAGCTAACACCATAACGGACCGCATCGCATATTTTTGCCGTTGCCACTCGTTCATGCTTATACGAGTAGCAGTTTTCCCGTTTCATAGCATGTCATTTAATGGGGATTACGGTGAGAAATCAGAGTTCGATCTTGGCTGCCTTTGCTTTGGGTAGCCTCGCCGCCCCCCTCTCCGCCCAAGACCCCGCCCTTTCAGAAAACGCCATCGTCGTCACCGCGCAGCGCTCCGGCGCGCCGATGTGGACCATTGATACGCCCACCGGCACCATCATCCTCGTCGGCGAGATTCGGGCGATCCCCAAGACCACGCCGTGGGAGCCTGCGCGGCTGGAGGAGGCCACCAAGCAGGCCGACCGTGTGATCCTCGGCGCGAAGCCCAAGGTGTCTCCGGGCGATGTGCTGCGGCTGATTTTCAGCGGGTCGAAGTTCACCAAGCTGCCCGACAAGACCGTGGCCAGCGAATATCTGACTCCGGACCAATGGGCGCGGCTCTCTGCGCTCGGCACCGCGCATAAGGAGGATTACGCCCGCCAGTCTTTCCTGCTCACATCGTTCCAGATGCTGAGGCAGGAACTGCGCTTCAACCGCGACACCGCCGATGAACCCTCCGATGTGGTCCGCAAGGCCGCCGACAAGGCCAAGGTGCCCACCACCCGTGCGGCAACCTTGCGGGGCGAGGATATCATCGACAATCTCGCCGATGCGCCGCCCGCTGCGCATATCCCCTGCCTCAACGCCGCGATGGACGCGGTCGAGGCTGGCCCCGACATC
>DLGU01000160.1:0-508 GCA_002482865.1 Porphyrobacter sp. UBA7686 | reverse complement strand
CCAGTGCTGGCCCTGGGCGGACGACACTTTGGGCAGCGAACTCAGGACCATCTGGGTCGACAAGATCGCCGAAGTCAGCACGGCCAAGGGCACGACGCTTGCCGTGGTGCCGTTAAGGGTGTTGGCGGAAAGCGGCGGAGTGCTTGACCAATTGGACGCGCGCGGCTTCGATATCGCCGGACCCGAATGGAAATGACCATTCGGGCCTGAGAGGATCAGCCCAGCCATGCCCACCGTCGTCACCCCGAACACCGGTATCGAGATTTTCTACGAGGACCGGGGTGATCCCGCGCATGATGTGATCCTGCTGGTGATGGGCCTCGGCGCGCAGATGACGCTGTGGCCGGATGAACTGGTCGCCGCGCTGGTTGGCGATGGGTTCCGGGTGATCCGCTACGACAACCGCGACATTGGGCTGAGCCAGAAGTTCGAAGGCGCCCGCGCGCCCAGCCTGCCGGTGCAGGTGCTGCGCAAGAAGATCGGTTTCCCGGCCAAGGTGCCCTACACC
>DLGU01000049.1 GCA_002482865.1 Porphyrobacter sp. UBA7686 | reverse complement strand
CACGCCAAGATCGAGGAAATGGCGCGCCATGCCACGGTGCCGGTCATCAACGGCCTGACGGATATGTCGCACCCGTGCCAGATCATGGCCGATCTGCTCACCGTGATCGAGCATGGCAAGTCGCTGCCGGGGCTCGAGGTCGCGTGGTTCGGCGATGGTAACAACGTGCTGCACTCGATCCTTGAGGCCGCTGGGCTGATGAAGTTCAACGTCCGCGTGGCGACCCCGGCGGGCTACGAACCTGATCCGGCCTTCGTCGAACTCGCGCGTGCGGGCGGAGCGACCGTTACTCTGACGCAGGACGCCGCCGCCGCCGCGCGCGGAGCGGATGTGATCGTGACCGATACCTGGATTTCGATGGGGCAGGAGCACGTCCACAACAAGCTGGCGGCGATGGCCCCCTATCAGGTGAACGCCGCGCTGATGGCGCAGGCCAAGCCCGATGCGGTGTTCCTCCACTGCCTCCCCGCCCATGTGGACGAGGAAGTCAGCGAAGAGGTTTTTGAAGGCCCGCAGTCGGTGGTGTTCGACGAGGCCGAAAACCGCATCCACGCGCAGAAATCGGTGCTGCTATGGAGTTTCGGACTGCTCGGCAGCTAAGGCGCGTGAGCGGGGGTCTTTCGCCCGACGCGATCGATCCCCATATGGCGCGGCATGACTGACACGACCAACATGACCGAGACCTTCGCCGACACCCTCATGGGCTTCACTCTGCCGGGCCGCAACGCGCGCGGGCGCATCGTGCGCATGGACAGCGTGCTGGAGCAAGTGCTTTCGGCGCATGATTATCCCGCGCCGATCACGCACTTGCTGGGCGAAGCGCTTGTGCTGGGCACGCTGATGGGCGGGCTGCTGAAGGGCGATGCTGCGCAGCTCACCATGCAGGCGCAGACCCAGGGCGGGATCGTGAAACTGCTGGTGGTCGATTATCGCGACGGCGCGGTGCGCGGCTATGCCGATTTCGATGGCGAGCGGCTGGCGAAGCTGGGGTCCAATCCTGCTCTCCAGACGTTGTTTGGCGAGGGCTATCTCGCGATCACATTCGAAGCCGAGGGCAATAAGCGCTATCAGGGGATCGTCCCGCTTGAAGGGGATAGCCTCGCCGAAGCATGCGAGAGCTATTTCAGCCAGTCCGAACAGATCCCGACGCTGATTCGCGTCGCCAGCCGCGCCGGTGCAGGCGGGCGGATGGCCGCAGGTCTGCTAATCCAGCATCTGGCCGATGGCGAGGAAGGGCGCGAACGGCTGCACGTCCGCCTAGACCATCCCGATTGGGAGCATGTTGCGGTAATGGCTGGTTCGATCAGCCATGACGAACTGCTCGACCGCACGCTCTCGCTGGAAGCCATCGCGTGGCGATTGTTCCATGAGGAAGACGAGGTCCGGGTCGTGCCCGGCGCGGCGCTGTCGCGCGGATGCCGGTGCAGCGCGGCGCATTACGAGACGATCATCGCGCGCTTCCCGGCCGATGAACAGGAAGAGATGCGTGGCACTGACGGCCTCATCGCGGTTGACTGCGCCTTCTGTTCGCGCACTTTCGCACTGGCGATCTGACGCTTCGTCGAAAAAACCACCGCATCAGGCTTGTTTAGGCCAAAATGTGCAATTGGACGGGACAGAAAGCTGCCATGAGGACAGGCATGACCTATCGAACCGACAGCAGAATGCGCGTACTTGCCTTGGGGGCGATTGCAGCCGGGGCGGCGCTGTGGTTCGCCATGCCGGTGGTAGCGCAGGGCAATGGCCTTGCGATGCTCGGCACGCTGACCAAGGGCGAGTGGACCATCAAGCAGCGCGGCGTGGCGCGCGACCGCAAGATCTGCATCAAATCAGGTGCCGAGCTGATCCAGCTGATGCACCGGGAAAGTGGATGCAGCCAGTTTGTCGTGGAGGATGGTACCGCGCGCGTCACGGTGCAGTATACCTGCCCGGGCAACGGCTATGGCCGCACCAGCATCCGCCGCGAGACGGGAGCGCTGGTTCAGCTGGAAAGCCAGGGCATCCATAATGGCATGCCGTTCCAACTGACCGCTGAAGCGCGCCGCACCGGCGATTGCTGAAACCCGCCGCGATTGCCTTTGTGCGCGTGCGTGTTAGTTGCGCGGCATGAGCGGTTCTGAACATACGCGCACGCAGCCGCTGGCGGTGGTGCTGCTGTCCGGCGGGCTGGATTCGATGGTGACGGCAGCGCTGGCTCAGGAAGCCGGCTTTGCAGTCCATGCGCTGACGGTCGATTACGGGCAGCGTCACCGGCTTGAGCTGGAGTCCGCCGCGCGCATCGCCAAACAGTTGGGACTTGTTCGCCACACCCCAATCGCGCTCGACCTGAGGGCGTTTGGCGGATCGGCGCTCACCGATTCAATCGATGTGCCCAAGGGCGGGGTGGGGGACGATATTCCGGTCACCTACGTCCCGGCGCGCAATCTCGTATTTCTTGCGCTCACCACCGCCTGTGCCGAATCGGCAGGTGCACGCGATGTGTTCATCGGGGTCAATGCGCTCGACTATTCGGGGTATCCCGATTGCCGGCCGGAATTCATTGCCAGTTTTGCCGAAACCGCGCGGCTCGGCACCAAGGCAGGGGTGGAAGGCGCACCTTTCACGATCCACGCGCCGCTACAACACATGACCAAAGCCGACATCGCCCGCGAATGCGCGCGGCTGGGGCTTGATCCGGCGTGGAGCTGGTCCTGTTACGATCCGACGCCCGAAGGGCTCGCCTGCGGGTTGTGCGATTCGTGCCGCCTCAGGAAAAAGGGTTTTGCCGAGGCGGGGATTGTCGATAGCACGCGCTATAAGGCGTGACCGGCCTCTTGCGCGCCGGTCGATAAGCAGAGCATCCGGGATAGGGGATCAGCATTGAGCGATAAAGCCGAAGCGGCCGAGAGCCGCAGCGAGGATTCCGTCCCCGCCTATAGCTGGTATGTGCTCGGGGTGCTGGTTGTGGTCTACATCCTCAACTTCATCGATCGGCAGATCCTCTCGATCCTGGCGGTCGACATCAAGCGCGATCTTCAGCTGACTGACGGCCAGCTCGGCTTTCTCGGCGGTGCGGCTTTTGCGGTGTTCTATGCGCTGTTCGGTGTCCCGCTTGGCCGTTTGGCAGACCGCTGGCACCGGGTGCGTCTGCTGACAATCGGCCTGTTGCTGTGGTCGGCGATGACGGCGCTGTCGGGTTTTGCACGCAATTATCTGACCCTCTCGCTCGCGCGCATGGGCGTGGGCGTGGGCGAGGCGACGGCCAGCCCGACGGCCTATTCATTGATTTCGGATTATTTCCCGGCGCGAAAGCGCGCCACGGCCTTGGCGATCTATTCCTCGGGTCTTTATCTCGGCGGCGGGGTGTCCCTGCTGATCGGAGCCAAGATTTCGAAGGTGTGGGACGCGGCCTATCCGGGCGGCGGGATCGCTGGACTGGTAGGCTGGCAGGCTGCTTTCCTCGCCGTCGGGATTCCGGGCATCCTACTCGCGATCTGGGTCGCCTCGCTGCGTGAACCGGCGCGGCCTGCTGCCGAGATTGTAGGCGGACGTCATCCCTTGGTCGATTTCTTTATCGACCTGTCGATGCTGTTGCCGCCGTTCACTCTGTACCACGCAATGCGCCGGGGCCCGATGGCGGCGGTCGTAAACCTCGTAATGGCGGCCGCGATGACCGGCTTCGCGGTGATCATGATCGAGCTGACCGGCAATCTGCCGCAATGGTCGTCGATCGCCTTTGGCTATTATGCGGTGTTCTCATGGGCATCGACACTGCGCCGGCACGATCCGGCGACCTTCAGTCTGATCTGGGGCACGCCGGCCTTTATCTGCACGGCGCTGGGCTATGGACTGGTCTCGCTCGGCGCCTATGCGCTGGCGTTCTGGTCCGCGCCCTATGCCGAGACTGTGCTCAAATTGCCCAAGGACGAACTGGCCTTCGTGCTTGGCGGCAGCGGAGCGGTGTCAGGCTTCCTGGGGGTGATTCTCGGCGGGCGTCTGTCGGACTGGCTGCGTGCGCGCAATCCGTCGGGGCGGATCTTGGTTATCATGTTCGGGATTGTCGCCCCGGTCATTCCGATCTGGATCGGTTTCACGACCGAGATTCCTGCCCTGTTCTACTTAATGAACTTTCTCGCGGGGATGTTCGCGGCAACCGCGCTCGGGGCTGCTGCTGCGACGACGCAGGACCTGGTGTTGCCGCGTATGCGCGGAACCGCCACAGCGTCGTTCTTCCTCGCGACAACCTTGGTCGGCCTTGGGCTCGGGCCGTATATGGTCGGGCAGATTTCCGAGTTGAGCGGAAGCATGCGGATCGGCGTCCTATCGTTGATCGGGGTGGCGCCGATATCGCTGGCGCTGCTGATCTACGCCTATCGCACCCTGCCAAAGGCCGAGGCCACGATTGCGGAGCGGGCGCGGGCAGCTGCTGGCGAATAATACGACGAAGTGGGCGGGGGGCTGGCCCGGCGGACTCGGCCCCCGCTGATAATGACGGCACGCTCGGTCTGAACCGCGGGCATGGCGAATCATCGTCTGCTTGGCCCGATGGCTCACTGGCAAGTCCTGCGGGGCCTTGCGATCCTCACCCCTGCCTAGCGCCCTCACCGAATAGCAGTACAGCACTCCATCCGAGCGCTGTGCCGATTGGGCGAGCTCGCAGAGAGCGTCGGCCTCTTGCGACTCTTTGCTTGCACGAGGCACAACAAAAAAGGGGCCGGATTGCTCCGGCCCCTCTTCATGTTCCTTGGGAACAGTAGCTTACATGCCCGAACCCGGACCG
>DLGU01000078.1:24720-35967 GCA_002482865.1 Porphyrobacter sp. UBA7686 | reverse complement strand
GCGCCCAGCACCCAAGGGCGCAGCACGCGGGCGAAGGAGGGGTTCACCTGTTTGGTCAGCAGCGCACCCATGGCGAGGCTAAACGCGACCGACAGGCCGACATAGCCCGCGTAAAGCGTCGGTGGGTGGATGGCGAGGCCGATGTCTTGCAGCAGCGGGTTGAGGCCCGTCCCCTCGGCCGCCGGCACCGGCAACCGCTCGAACGGGTTGGAGGACAACAGCAGGAAGGCATAGAAGCCCAGCGCCACAAACCCCTGCACCGCCAGCGTCGCGCCCATGGTGCGTTCCGGCAACCGCTTCTCGAACCCGGCCAGCAACCCGCCCGACAGCGCAAGCACGCCGACCCACAGCAGCATCGAGCCTTCGTGGTTCCCCCAGGTTCCGGTCAGCTTGTAAAGCAGCGGCTTCATCGAGTGCGAATTGCTCGCGACCAGCTTGATCGACAGGTCGGTGATCGCGAAGGACCACAGCAGCATCAGGAAGGCCAGCACCGCAAGGAACGCCTGCACCACCGCCGCGGGGCGGGCATAGATCGCCAGCGGATTGACCGCGCCATCCGCAGCTTTCAGCGCAAAGGCTCCCGAGACCATCTGCAACACTGCCAGCGCGGCGGCGAGCCACAGGGCGGCCAGTCCGATTTCGGGGATCATTGCTTGGCCCTCATCTGTGCCACGATGCTACTTCAGCCCGACGGTGGTTTCGGCTGCCATCTTCGCGGCCTGATCCGTACCCATGCCTTCGAGTTCCTTGGGCACGTAATTCTCATCATGCTTGGCGAGCAGATTGGTGGCCATGAACACCCCGTCCGGGCCCAGGCTGCCTTCTGCCACCACGCCCGAATTCTCGACGAAGAGATCGGGCAAAATGCCGCTGTAGCGCACCGGGATCGCGTCGGTCGTGTTGCCGGTGACCAGGAAGTTCACCGTAACACCATCGGCTTCGGTTGTGATCGAGCCAGCCTTGACCATCCCGCCGAGGCGCACGGCCTGGCCGATTTCTGGCGGGGCCGAGGCCATCTGCTCAGGCAGGTAGAAATAGTTGGCCTGATTGCGCAGGCTCCACGCCGCAAGCAGCCCCGCGCCGACAATCGCCACGAGGGCAATGATCACGAGGATCAGACGTTGGTGCTTGGCTTTCATTGCATTGTCCCGTTCAGCGCCGCCGCGACGCATCGCGCCGCGCTTCAGCGCGGGCCATTGAGCGCCATGCCCAGACGATCAGCAGAGCCAGCGCAATCGCGCCTACGCCATAGGCGAGCCACACGAAATCCCACTGGTTTAATTCTTCGCGCATCACGCCTGCTCCATCGCGGGCGTCACCGCAGGAGGCGCGTCATCGTCGAGCGCACGGCGGCGCAGGCGCGCTTCGACCTGTTGCTCCGCTATCAGCGCGCGCATCCGCATCAACACAATCGCCCCGAACAAGAGCGAAAAGCCCACCACTGCGACCAGCAGCGGCACCAGGAAGGTCGCCTCAATCGCGCTCTTGCCCGCGGTGATGCTGGGGGGCTGGTGGAGCGAGTTCCACCACACCACGCTGCGGTTGATGATCGGCACATTGACCGCGCCGACAAGGCCGAAAATCGCGGCGATCTTGGTCGAGGTGCCTTCTTTCTCGGCCGCTTCGGTCAGCGCGATGTAACCGGCGTAGAGGAACAGCAGCACCAGCATCGACGTCAGCCGACCATCCCACTCCCACCAGGTGCCCCAAGTCGGGCGGCCCCAGATCGATCCGGTGGCAAGGCAGATCGCGCAGAACACCATCCCCGGCACCGCAATCGCGCGGGCGGACAGGGCGGCGAGCGGGTGCTTCCAGATCAGCAGCATGGCGCTGGAAATCGCGATCCCCGCCCATCCGCCCATGCCGAGCCATGCAGCGGGCACGTGGATGAACAGGATGCGCACCGTATCACCCATCAGGCGGTCGGGCGGGACCATGAACAGGCCCCAGCCCACCGCGCCAACAGACAGCACCAAGCCGCTCCAGAACAGGAGCGGCATGAGCCACTTTGCAAGTGACAGAAAACGGGTGGGGTTGGCGTAGATGTGCATGATCGTTTGCGTCTGGCCGGGCTTGTAGCCTTACACCCGAACCGGACAAGAGAGCAAATCACGCGCGCGCGGAATAGTTCCCACCGCGCCCCGCCTCATCAGCCGCGGCCGATGAGCTTTTGCGCCATCCGGTCGGCCACCACATCGGACGAAACGCCGGTGCTTTCGCTTTCCAGCCAGATCGTTTCGAGTCGGCCAGGGATCTGCTCGACCAGCGCATTGACCTCGGCAACATTGCCGGTGCGGCTGTCGCGGCGGGCGAGATATTCGGTCGCGACCGAGATGATCCCGCCAGCATTGATGACATAGTCGGGCGCGTAGAGGATGCCGCGCGCGGCCAGCAGCGCGCCGTGCTCGGGACGGGCGAGCTGATTATTGGCCCCGCCTGCCACAATCGGACAGTCGAGCGCGGCGATGCCTGCATCATCAAGGATTGCGCCCAGCGCATTGGGGCTGAACACGTCGCATGGCGTCGCCATGATCGTGTCAGATGCAACCGCCACGCCGCCCAACGCCGACGCCAGTGCCGCTGCGCGGTCCGCGTTGATATCGGCCAACGTCAGCTTTGCGCCATCGCGCGCCAGTAGCCGGGCAACCCCGCCGCCGACCGAGCCGGTACCCTGCACAGCGACATGGACACCAGCGAGGCTATCTTTGCCCAGCTTCTGCCGTACCGCCGCCTTGATGCCGAGATAGATGCCATAGGCCGTGAACGGGCCGGGATCGCCGCCCGCGCTGCCCTCACCCTTCACCGGCAGGCCCGATACGTGCGCGGTGCGCTGCGAGACGGCAACCATGTCCGCCTCAGAGATGCCAACGTCCTCGGCCGTGACATAGCGCCCGCCGAGACCTTCGACAGCGTCACCAAAAGCGGCAAGCATCTCAGGGGTCTTGATCCGCTGCTCATCCGCAAGGATCACGGCCTTGCCGCCGCCCATCGGCAGGCCGGCCATCGCGTTCTTGTAGCTCATCCCGCGCGACAGGCGCAGCGCATCGCGCATCGCCCCGGCGGGGTCGTTGTAATGCCAGAAACGGGTGCCGCCAGCAGACGGGCCAAGGTGGGTCGAATGGACTGCAATGATCGCCGTCAGCCCGCTCGCCCGGTCATGGACCAGCTGCACAAGTTCATGTGCGTCGAAATCGGGCTCGGCCCAGAATGCGGTCATGTCGTCTCCCCTATCGGGCGCGGTGCTAACCTGCTGCATGGGGGGAGATGGGGCGATCAACGGGGTTCGAACCCGCGACCTCCGGTACCACAAACCGGCGCTCTAACCAACTGAGCTATGATCGCCACACGCCCCTGCCCGCATACCACCATTTCGGTCGCTGCCAAGCCCGCGCGAAGTGGCGCGGTGTACGCAAGGCAGACGCACGTCAAGTGCGCTGGCGAGGGAGGCGCGCCTCTTGCACAAAGGCCTCTTCAAGGGAAGCGAAAACTGCTTTGCGTCGCTTGGCACGCAAGATTGTTACGCGCCCCGGTGAATCATTGCCAAGCCTCAAGCCGCATCTATCTTTGGGCGGCCATGACCACCCTCCCCGATTCCATCGCCGCCACAATCGCGGCGCAACCCGGTGTGCAGCGCGTGCCGACCCCCAAGGCGATGCTGTTCCAGCGCAAGCGATTCGTCATGCCTGATCTGGCAGAAGAGCTCATCACGCTGATCGACGCCGGTCGTCGCCCTTCGACCATCGCAGACGACAATGGCGATCCTGTGTTCCGCACGAGCGAGACCTGCGATCTCCCCGCCGATCTCCCGGCGGTCCAGCAGATCGAGGCGCTGCTGGCCGAGCTGTCGGGCATCGACTCAGCCTTTGGCGAACCGCTGCAAGGCCAGCGTTATGCCGAAGGACAGGAGTTCAAACCGCACACCGATTACTTCGCGCCAGGCGGCCGGGATTTCCAGAAATTCTGCGCCTTGTCGGGCAACCGCACCTGGACTTTCATGATCTACCTCAATGACGTCGCCGCGGGTGGTGCTACCCGCTTCAAGCTGCTCGACAAGACCTTTCAACCCGAAGCAGGAAAATTGCTCTGTTGGAACAACCGCCTGCCGGACGGAGGTATCAATCCAGCGACGCTGCACCACGGGATGAAGGTCAGGCAGGGCGTCAAATACGTGATCACCAAGTGGTATCGCGAAAAGCCATGGAGGGGTTGATGAACGACTACGCCACAATCGAACAGCAGCTGAAGGCGCGGCTCGCCGATATTGTCGCACGCAGCGAGCAAATCGAGGACGACTTGCGTAGCCCTCTCGACGCCGATTTCGCTGAGCAGGCGACCGACCTTGCCGACGACGAAGCCCTCGAAGGGGTGGATGATGTGCTGCGCGCCGAGGCCCGCCAGATTCGCGCGGCCCTCGCCCGAATCGAGGCAGGCTCCTACGGGGCTTGTGCGAATTGCGGCGCGGAGATCCCGGTCGCGCGCCTGGAAGCGCAGCCGATGGCCACCCGCTGTATCAAATGTGCCGCCTGAAACGAAAAAGGCGACCCCGTCGGGCCGCCTTCCTCGCACGGCCCGAAGGCCGCAAGCTGAAAAGACCGATTACTTGTTCTTGAGGCTGAGCCCGCCGAAACGCTTGTTGAACTGGGCCACGCGGCCGCCTTCCGACGCCTGCTGACGGCCACCGGTCCAAGCCGGGTGGCTGAGGGGATCGATTTCGAGCGACAGGGTGTCGCCTTCCTTGCCCCAAGTCGAGCGAGTCTGGAATTCGGTACCATCGGTCATCTTGACCGTGATCATGTGGTATTCGGGGTGACCTTCGGCCTTCATGACGTGATCCTTTGCAGCGTGGCACCGGTACCGACCGGCACAGCTATGAATGGGAAGCGCGCGCCTTAGTGAGGAACGCAGCGCAATGCAACCTTAGATGAGGATTGCTACCCTCAGGCAGGCGGATCCGTCATCATGGCCGTGAATTCGACCTCACAGGTCGTCTTGCCCTCGACGCTGGCAACGCCCTTGAACTTGTAGACGCGGCTGCGCTTCTGGGTGAATTCCACGTGCAGGTCGAGCAGGCAGCCCGGCGTCACGGGAGCGCGGAACTTCGCGTTCTCGATGCCCATGAAGATCACCAGCTTGCCGGTGCCGGCCAGTTCCATCGTCTCGATCCCGAGGATGCCGGCAGCCTGCGCCAGCGCCTCGATCTGGAGCACGCCCGGCATGATCGGTGCGCCGGGAAAGTGGCCCTGGAAGAACTGCTCGTTCATGCTCACGGCCTTGACCGCGTGAATGCGCTCACCCAGCGTGATTGACCGCACTCGGTCAACCAGCAGCAGCGGGTAGCGATGCGGCAAGGCCTTGAGGATCTTGACGATATCGTAATCCAGCACCTCGGCCGGCGCGCTACCCGCTTCGCTCATCTCATGTTCTCCGTCAGGATCAGCGACCGACCGGCGCGGCCGTATCGCCCTGCGGTGCGGGGGCAGCCTGCTGCTGCTGCATCTGCGCGGCGAGCGCGAGGCGCTGCTGGATTTCCTGATAGATCTGCACGCCTTCGCGGCTCGGCTGCCAGCCAGCGGGCGGAACCACGCCGACGGCGGGAACGCGGGCGTTGAGCGCAGCAGTCACCTTGGGGGTGATATCCATTTCCGGCACCGCGAACAGCACTGTGCCCGGATCCAACACGACCTTGATCTGGTCAGCCGTGGTCACGTCCTGCAAGGCCGAGCCATACTGCATGATGATCTGCTCGATCGCGAAGACACGAGCACCGTCGATCTGATTGGAGAGGCCCTGAATTTCCTGTTCCAGCGCCTGCAGCTTGGGCAAGTCGGCCGACTTCTGCATGGCGGCCTGTTCGGTCTCATCAACCTGCTTGTCGCCGTTCTTGTCGAACTTGGCGAGCATGGTCTGCCGCTCCTGCGCCTTGGTGCGACGCAGTTCGTTCTGCTGAGCGTAGGTCGTGTTGACCTGCTCATACGAGGTCTGGAAAGCGGTGGTGCCGATGATGGTGCGCGTGACATCGACCGAGGCCATGCGGCCATCGACCTGTGCCTGTGCGGGAAGCGCGGCGGTGGCGGCCAGCACCAGGCCGGCCGGAGCAAGAAGCTTGGCAAGACGTGTCATCAGAATTGGGTTCCTACGTTGAATGTGAAGCGCCGCTCGTCATCGCCTTCGACCCTGCGAATGGTCTGAGCGAAGTCGATACGGAACGGTCCGAAGGGCGAGTTCCAGTTAACCCCGATCCCGGCCGTGATGCGCGGGCTTGGCGAGTTCCCCAGAAACAGCTCGCGGATATTGGAATTGGGCTGAATCAGGCGAATATTGAGCGATCCGTCAGCCTGGGTCGGGCTGGTGGTCGTAGTATTGGTGTTAGGAACCTGGAACAGCGGCTCACCCGCGGCATTCGTAATCGGAATGCCCGCCGGATTGACGGTAAGGATCGGCTGTTCGACCCCCCAGAGCGCGCCGATATCGGCCCAGATCGAAGGCCGCAGACCCAGTTCGCGCGCACCAGTGCCAAGCGGAATTTCTAGCTCGGCACGGCCGAGGTAGTAATTGCGCCCGCCAACGGCGTCGTCGCGGACCTGATTACGGTCGGTGAAGAAGGTGATGTTGCCATTGGCATCGAGGATCGGACGGCCGGTGCCGTCGAGCTGCGAAGTCTGCGTCAGGATGCGCGGGCCGACGCCGCGGATCGCAAACCCGCGGAACTGCGGTTCACCCAGGAAGAAGCGGTCGGTCAGCAGAACGTCGTCGACACCGGCGCCGGGGCGTTCTTGCAGCGGAATGATCGTTCCACCTTCAGCAAGGATCGAGAAGATGAAGCCCGAGTTGCCGACATTCCAGAACTGCTGCCCACGGCCACGGAAGCGGATATAGCGTACATCGCCGCCCAGCCCGGCGAATTCGCCGCTGAGCGAAACAGTCCGGCCGCGCGTCGGACGGACGCGCGAATTGAGCGAGTTATAGTTGAGGCTGAGGCCGACGATCGAGCTCAACCGGGTGCCGATTGCATCGCACAAGAAGCGGCCCGCGCGCAGCGGATCGCATTCCAGCGTCCCGTCACCATTGACGTCCGAGAAGAACAGGTTTTCGTCCAGCGACACATCTTCGTAATTGAGCGTGTAGCTGCCAACCAACGACATATACTCGGTCAGCGGAACGCCCGCGCGCATCGAGAAGCCGGTGGTGGCCTGTTCGAACGTCGTGTTGCGCTGGTTGCCGGTAAAGTTGAAGCTATTGAAATCGCGGCGGTAGATATCGATCCCGCCGGAGATGTTGCGATCGAAGATGTAGGGATCGGAGAAGCTGATCTGCGCCGAACGCGAGAACTGCGAATAGTTGACGCTCAGCCCGATCGTCTGTCCGCGCCCGCGGAAATTGCGCTGGCGGATGGAGCCGGCCAGGATGAACTGCTCGATCGAGGAGAAACCGGCCGAGAACTGCAATTCGCCCGTGGGGCGCTCTTCAATGTTGGCTTCAAGAATGATCCGGTCAGGCGCACTGCCTTCGGTCTGGGTGACCTCGAAGTTTTCTTGGAAATAGGCGAGCGAGTTGATGCGCGCGGTGGTGCGCTGCACGCCCAGTGAGTTGAACGCATCGCCCTCGGCCAAGCGAAACTCGCGACGGATCACCTTGTCCTGCGTCAGCGTGTTGCCGTTGATGTCGACCCGCTCGACATAAACCCGCGGAGCCTCGCGAAGAACGAAGGTGATGTTCATCTTGAGATTTTCGGGATCGCGGTTGAAGCGCGGCTGGACGTCGGCAAACGCATAGCCGTAGCGGCCCGCAAGCTCGGTCAGCTGCTCAACCGTGTCTTCGACGATCTTGGCGTTGTAGAAATCGCCGGCCTTCATCGGCAGCTGCGTGCTCATCACATCGCTGTCGAAGTCGCGCAGCTGGCTGTCGACCTTGACGTCGCCGAAGGTGTAGCGCTCGCCCTCCTCCACCACATAGGTGATGATGAAGTCCTTCTGGTCGGGCGTGAGTTCCGCCACGGCCGACACGACGCGGAAGTCGGCGTAGCCTTCGGTCAGGTAGAACTGGCGCAGCTTCTGCTGGTCGAAGGCGAGGCGATCCGGGTCATAGCTCGTGTTAGAGCTGAAGAAGCTGGTGAGGCGCGCCTGCTTGGTCACCATTTCGCCGCGCAGCTCGCCGTCAGAGAACTTCTCGTTGCCGAGGATGTTGATCTGGCGGACCTTGGACTTGGGGCCTTCGGTGATTTCGAACACGATATCGACGCGGTTCTGCGGCAGCTGCACCATCTTCGGTTCAACCTGCGCGGCGAACCGGCCCTGGCGCTTGTAGAGCTCGATGATGCGGGCCACGTCCGCGCGCACCTTGGAACGGGTGAAGATCTGGCGCGGCGAAAGCTTGATTTCGGGCAGGATCTTGTCGGCCTTGAGGCGTTCATTGCCTTCGAGCACGATGCGGTTGATCACCGGGTTCTCGGTGACGGTGATGACGACATTGCCGGCATCATTGCGGATCGAGAAATTGGCGAACAGTTCGGTCGCGCCAAGGTCCTTCAGGGCCTCGTCCGCGGCAGCCGAGGTGTATTCCTGGCCAACCCGCAGACGGATGTAGCTGAGGATGGTGGTCGGCTCGAGCCGCTCGGCCCCAACCACAGTGATGGTGCGGATCACGTTGCTGCGCGCAGCAGGCGCCGGAGCCGGGGCAGAAGTGGGCTGCGCGGCGGGGGCCGGACTTGCTTCTTGCGCGCCGGCCATCGCTGGCAAGCCAGCAAGGATCGAGCCGCAGCACAGCAGGCTCGCCAGCCGGATCGGGCCGCGCGAGGGGGCGGGATTGCAAATGACCGGCCCAAGGCCTGTCTTGCTCAATCGGTTCATGCAGCTAAAATCCCGTTTCCAACCCTGCGACCCGCGTCGTCAAGCCTTGCCAGTCACTATTCGTGCCCAGATCCATGCGCCCCCGCTCATGGCTCCATCCCCACGGTCCCCGCCTCTGCCCCATGTGCCCCGCGCAATCAAGCCGCGTGGTCGCCGGAAGAACGCGGATGGTCGCGCTTTCCCCGGCAAAGCACTGAGGCATCAAGGGAAGCTCCCTCAGCCGCGCTATCAGCTTCCAAAGATGGGAAGCGAGACAATGTCATTCACCGTCACCACCACCATCAGCATCAACACCAGCGCAATGCCGGTGCGGTAGGCCCATTCGGTCGCCTGCGGCCCTACCGGCTTACGGCGGATCGCCTCGGCCGCGTAGAACATCAGGTGCCCGCCATCGAGCGCGGGGATTGGCAAGAAGTTGATGAATGCCAAATTAAGCGAAATCAGTGCGGCAAAATGGAGGAAGGCCGCCGCCCCCATGCTCATCTGCTCGCCCGAGTACTTTGCGATCTTGAGCGGGCCGCCCAGTTCCTTGACCGAACGCTCTCCTGTGACGATCTGCTGGATGCCAGTGATCATCATGCCCATGAAGTCCCAGCTCTGCTTCGCTCCGAGCGGGATCGCCTCAAGGACGCTCACCTTTTCAAGTTCGTACTTGCCGCCAGCCGGCGCCACGCCGATCAAACCTTCGGTGCTGGTATTGCCGAAACTGTCCTTGCGTTCGATGCGTGCGGTGGTGAGTGTGTAGTCGATTTCCTCGCCTGCGCGCTCGACGGTGAAGACCATCTGCTTGCCAGGATGGAGCGCGACCTTGGTCTTCAAATCGGTGAAATCGCGGATCGGGCGACCGTCAATGGCGACCACGACATCACCAACTTCAAGACCTACCGCCTCAGCCACGCTACCTTCGCTGAAAGCGCCGATGGTGCGCGAATCCTCTTCGCCAACGATCACCGGCTTGCCGATGATCGCGAAGAAGGCCGCAAATATGGCAATGGCGACCACCAGATTGGTGATCGGGCCAGCCGCAACGATCAAGGCGCGCTTCCACAAGGCGGCGTGCTGGAAACTGCCTTCCTCGACCGGAGCATCCGCATCGGGCACGCTCGCCGGGTTCATGTCACCCTTGAATTGGACATATCCGCCCAAAGGCAGCGCCGAGAGTTTCCAGCGCGTCCCCCGTTTGTCAGTGAAGCCTGCCAGCTCTTTGCCGAACCCGACCGAGAAAGATTCGGCCTTCACGCCGAACAACCGGCCGACCAACAGGTGGCCAAGTTCATGCAGGGTGACGAGCGGCCCGAGCAGGAGCAGGAAGCCGATCACGTACATCCAGAAGGGGGGCGATTCAAACAAGGGCGTTGGTCTCCAGCAGGCTCATGGCCTGCATCCGTCCGGACTGATCGACGGCCAGCACTTCTTCAAGGCTGGTCGGGCGCGGGGCGTCATTATTGCGTGCGAGCGTCTCTTCCACCACTGCCGCGATCCGGGTGAACCTGATCTGACCGGCAAGGAAAGCGGCAACCGCGACTTCATTGGCGGCGTTGAGAATCGCCGGAGCAGATCCGCCCGCCCGGATCGCTTCACGCGCGAGCCGCGTCGCGGGGAAACGGTCTTCATCGGGTGGGAAGAAGGTGAGTTCGCCAATCGCTGCCAGATCGAGCGGGGCGAGCGGCGTTTCCATCCGCTGCGGCCAAGCGAGGCACGAGGCAATCGGCACGCGCATGTCGGACGGCCCAAGCTGCGCCAAAGTCGACCGGTCGCGGAATTCGACCATCGAGTGGATCACGCTCTGCGGGTGAATGACGATCCCCAAGCGGTCGAGCCCGACGGGGAACAGGTGATAGGCTTCGATATATTCGAGCCCCTTGTTCATCATCGTGGCGGAATCGACGCTGATCTTGGCGCCCATCGACCAATTGGGATGCGCGACCGCCTCAGCCGGGGTCGCCGCATCGAGCTGCGCCTGCGTCCACGTCCGCAAGGGGCCACCGCTGGCCGTCAGGGTGATCTTGGCGACATCTTCGATCCGGTTGCCATTGAGGCACTGGAAAATCGCATTGTGTTCGGAATCGGTGGGCAGCAGCGTCGCGCCATGCTTGGCGACGGCTTGCATCAGCACTTCGCCCGCCGAAACCAGCGCTTCCTTATTGGCGAGCGCGATGGTGCCGCCCCGCTCCACCGCTGCCATGACGGGGGCGAGCCCGGCGCAGCCCACAATCGCGGCGACCGTCATATCAGCAGGTCGCGCCGCCGCTTCGACCAGCGCCGCGCGGCCACCTGCCGCTTCAATCCCGCTATTGCCGAGCGCTTCGCGCAGTTCGGGCAGGCACGCCTCGTCTCCAACCACCGCCAGCTTGGCACCGAATTCAATCGCGAGCGCTGCCAGTTCCGCCGCGCTGCATTG